>JBAQJB010000135.1:0-2843 GCA_049289155.1 Chitinophagaceae bacterium | reverse complement strand
ATTCAAGGCAACTGTTGTGGCAATTGATTTACCAACGGGCATGTTTTGTGATAAAAGTTCGGTTCAAAATCCAATCATCAAAGCTAATTATACCCTCACGTTTCAATCACTAAAACTTTGTTTTCTCATGGCAGAAAATGCGCCGTTTGCGGGGCATGTTTCTATAATGAATATCGGTTTGTCCCCAGAATTTTTAGAAACAATCAATACCGATAAATTTTTAATTGCTGAAACTTTCGCAAATTCTATTTATATCCCCAGGCCTGATTTTGCGCATAAAGGTACATGTGGCCATGCTTTGCTTATTGCAGGAAGTGAAGGAAAAATGGGCGCTGCAATTCTTTGCGCCAAAGCCTGTTTACGTGCAGGAGCGGGGCTTGTAACAATGAAAGTGCCGCATAATGAAATTTCCATTTTACAAATAAGTATACCGGAAGCAATGTGCCTTGTTGAAAATAAAATTGATTTTGATAAATATCAATCCGCCGGAATTGGGCCAGGACTTGGAAAAGAAAAGGATGCGCTGGAAATTTTGAAATCATTATTATATTCATCCCTTTCAAAATATGTACTTGATGCGGATGCATTGAATTTAATTGCAGAAAACCCTGAATTAATTGAACATATTTCTGAACAAGCTGTTATAACGCCACATCCCAAAGAATTCGACCGGCTTTTTGGTGAAATGAAAAATGATTTTGAACGCTTTGAAAAAGCAGTTGCACTTTCCACAAAATATCCATTCACCATTGTTTTAAAAGGCCATCATACCTGTGTGGCAAAAAATGGCAAGGCTTTTTTTAATCTTACAGGAAATTCCGGAATGGCCACGGGCGGTATGGGTGATGCATTAACGGGAATAATAACTTCATTACTGGCACAAGGCTACGATTCAATGGATGCGGCCATCCTGGGCGTTTACCTGCATGGACTTGCCGGTGATCTTTGCCTGCGGGAGCAATCTGTTGAAAGCCTGTTACCTTCTGATTTAATTGATTATTTGGGCCAGGCATTTATGCAATTGCATTTTCCACAAGTGTAGTGGGTAAATATTATTGAAGGAAATACAATTTAAACCTGCCTGTTTTGCTCAATTCCCCTATTTTTGCCGACCTAAATAAATAACCCTTTATTATGTTGTTTAATACAATTGTTCTGACAGTACCGGCGATGGGCATAATCGGCCTGATATATACTTTCCTGAAATACAAATGGGTGGCAAAGCAGGACCCGGGAAATGAAAGAATGAAAGAGATCAGTAAGTACATTGCCGAAGGTGCTATGGCTTTTTTGAAAGCAGAATGGAAAGTGCTTACCTATTTTGTAATAATTGTTGCGATTTTACTGGCATATATGTCCACTACAAATCCAAATTCACACTGGAGTATTTCCATCGCATTTATTATGGGCGCCGTTTGCAGTGCGACCGCGGGTTATATTGGAATGCGCGTGGCCACTAAAGCAAATACACGTACCGCACATGCCGCAAGAACGAGTTTGGCAAAAGCATTAAATGTTTCATTTACCGGCGGTTCTGTTATGGGCCTCGGTGTTGCAGGGCTTGCAGTGCTTGGTTTGGGCGGTTTATTTATTATTTTAAAAGAAATTTTTGCGCCGGCTTCCGGCGCTAATTCTGAAGATATGGTTCGTACTATTGAAATACTTACAGGATTTTCACTGGGTGCCGAATCTATCGCACTTTTTGCGCGCGTGGGTGGTGGTATTTATACAAAAGCAGCTGATGTGGGCGCTGACCTGGTGGGAAAAGTAGAAGCTGGAATTCCAGAAGATGATCCCCGCAATCCCGCAACTATCGCGGATAATGTGGGTGATAATGTAGGCGACGTAGCTGGTATGGGCGCTGACCTTTTTGGCTCTTATGTGGCTACCGTTTTAGCTACCATGGTACTTGGACAGGAAACAATTTCTTCAGATAAATTTGGAGGCTTTGCACCGATATTGTTACCGATGATGATTGCAGGTGTGGGAATATTATTTTCCATTATTGGAACTTTCTTTGTTCGGGTAAGTGATAAAGCGGGTATCAACACATCCAGTGTGCAGAAAGCATTGAATATGGGAAACTGGGGTTCTATTATTTTAACTGCAATTGCGTGTATAGGTTTGGTATATTATATTTTACCGGATACAATGATTTTAAGAAATTTAGTGTTTACAAAATGGGGTGTGCTCGGTGCCATTGGAGTAGGACTTGCAGTGGGAACATTGATGAGCCTCATTACTGAATATTATACGGCAATGGGTAAACGCCCGGTATTAAGCATTATCAGGCAATCAGCAACCGGCCACGCGACCAATGTTATTTCTGGTTTGGCTGTGGGTATGGAATCTACTTTATTACCCATCCTTGTTTTAGCAGGTGGTATCTGGGGTTCTTATTATTGCGCCGGCCTTTATGGTGTAGCAATTGCAGCCGCAGGTATGATGGCGACAACAGCCATGCAATTGGCCATTGATGCATTTGGCCCCATAGCTGACAATGCCGGTGGTATTGCTGAAATGAGTGAATTGCCCAAAGAAGTGCGTGAAAAAACAGACGTGCTTGATGCTGTAGGAAATACAACAGCAGCCAGTGGAAAAGGTTTTGCCATTGCATCCGCGGCATTAACTGCACTTGCTTTATTTGCTGCTTATGTGGGTGTAATACAACACAACGGGTACGCCATGACCGGTATTGATATTTATAAAGCAGATGTGCTTGCAAGTTTATTTGTAGGCGCAATGATTCCTTTTATTTTTTCATCCCTGGCAATCCGTGCTGTTGGAGAAGCAGCCATGGCAATGGTGGAAGAAGTGCGCCGACAGTTCAGGACGATCCCGGG
>JBAQJB010000134.1:0-1848 GCA_049289155.1 Chitinophagaceae bacterium | reverse complement strand
AGCCCGGCAAGTTTTTCTTCCTGGATTTTCTTTGCAATGTCAGTTGATTCAAAAGCGAGGTTATGCATATTATTTTTCTATGATCACGATGGCGGACGCGACTGTTTTAATATGTGACAAAGAAACAGAAATTTTTCCTGTCTCTAAAAAGGAAAGTGTTTTTTTTGTTTCTCCCGATAAGGCGATGCCGGGTTTCCCTGTTGGATCGTGAACAATTTCAATTTCATGGAAATGTGTGCCCGATTCCCAGCCGGTTCCCAGGGCTTTAAAAAAAGCTTCTTTCGCGGCAAAGCGCGCGGCATAATGTTCGTATTTATATTTGTTGGCTTCGCAATACAAGATTTCCTGTTGGGAAAAAATCATTTCGCGAAAGCCATTTTCTTTTTCTATTTTTTCCTGCACGCGATCTACTTCAATTAAATCAATTCCAATACCTGCTATCATGAAATTTATTTTTTGGAAAGATGTATTTAATATTTCTATTTATTAAGTAGCAAATTTAAGCAGTGTTTTATCCGAAAAAATTATTTGGCTTAAAATTTTATTTCAATAAAAAATATTACACTATTTTTAGATTCTGTGAAATTATTCATTAAGAATATGGTCTGCCCCCGCTGTATCATGAGCGTAGAACAGCTTTTGAAGGACAACAATATGCAGTCCTATGTAGTACGACTTGGCGAAGTAGAGTTAAGAGATGCGCCAACTACCCAACAGCTTTCGCTCTTTTCGCAAGGTCTTCTGCGTGTTGGTTTCGAATTGCTGGATGACGCTAAAACACAACAAATAGAAAAAATAAAGAATCTCCTGATAGAGCAGGCGCAAAAAGGAATTGAAGAACATTTCAGTGTTACGAAATTTTTATCTGCCAACATTTTTAAAGATTATTCTTCTTTGAGTAAATTGTTTTCCGAAGTGGAAGGCATTACTATTGAACAGTTTTTTATTTTACAAAAAATAGAAAAGGCCAAAGAATTATTAATGTATGATGAAGCGCCATTGAGTGATATCGCTTTTAAACTTGGGTATAGCAGCAGCCAGCATTTGTCTGCACAGTTTAAAAAAATTACCGGCATGACACCAACAAAATTCAAATCCCTTGGAAATTTTAATCGTAAATCTATTGATTCATTGAATAAGCCTGCTTAATTCCTTTCCCCTTTATTCTATACATCTTTTCCAAAATGCTATACCAGCCTTTCTTTTATTTAAAGGAAATTTGTGTATATAAATTTTTGAGAAATGAATAGCGAGTCAATAATAGAAATTCCTTTATCCGGTGTGGATAGTGAGCATTGCGCATTGATTGTTAATAATGCCCTTGATAAAGTTGAGGGATTAAAATCTCATAAAGTAGAAGTAAATAATCACCAGGCAATTATTGAAACGAATGATGCCAATGAGGCAATTCCAGCCGCAGTAAAAGCCATTAAAAATGCAGGTTATGATGTGCCTTACATAAAGCAAACATTTCCTGTATTAAATATGAGCTGTGCTTCATGCGCCGCCAGTTCGCAAACTACATTGGAAAGCATCCCGGGTATTTTGAATGTATCTGTAAATTATGCAAATGCTTCTGCAATTGTTGAATACGTTCCAACGATTGCAACGCCTGCACAAATGAAATCAGCTATGCAATCTATTGGATATGATTTGGAAATCAGCCAGGAGGATAATGTAGCTGAAAAGCTTGATGCCATTCATTTTGAGAAGTTCAAAACTTTGCGAAGACGAACTTATAGCGCAATTGGATTATCCATTCCACTCGTGCTCATCGGTATGATATTTATGAACATTCCATTTGCCAATTATATAATGTGGTTCCTGGCTACACCGGTTGTTTTTTGG
>JBAQJB010000133.1:0-1531 GCA_049289155.1 Chitinophagaceae bacterium | reverse complement strand
AGCGCAGTTTATTTTACTCGGCGCGGGTGGCGCAAAATTAGTTGATGAGCTGGGATTTAATCCGGATGTATATCATTTGAATGAAGCGCATGGGATTTCATCGGCATTTTATTTATACAATAAATTTAAAGATATCAATAAAGTGCGTGAGCGGCTTGTTTTCACCACGCATACACCGGAAGAAGCAGGGAATGAAAAGCATGATATTTTTCTTTGTCATAAAATGAGTTATTTCTGCGGCCTTTCTATTGATGAAGTGAAAGACCTCACGGGTAATTATGAAGATGCTTTTAATCATTCTTTAGCCGCTTTGCGTTTTGCACGGCTGGCCAATGGTGTATCGAAATTGCATGGCCATGTATCCAGGGAAATGTGGGGGAAATATGATAATATATGCCCGATCATTTCTATTACCAATGCACAGAATTTTCGCTATTGGGCAGATAAACAATTGTATCATTTCATGGAAGAAGGCAATGACCTTTTATTTGAAGACAGGAAAAAACATTTAAAGAAAAGAGCGTTTGAAATTGTGGCCGATCAAACAGGAAAAATTTTTGATCCCAATATTTTAACGATCGTCTGGGCACGCAGGCTGGCTGGTTATAAGCGCGCAGACCTGCTCACACAGGATGAAGCGGCATTTAAAAAATTATTGACAAATACAAAATACCCGGTACAAATTATCTGGGCCGGTAAACCATATCCCGCCGATTACCCGGCGATCACTCAGTTTGACAGCCTTGTTCACCTGAGTAAAGAATATAAAAATGTAGCGGTGATGGTAGGCTATGAACTGGGATTAAGTAAACGTATGAAACAGGCTTCTGATGTATGGTTAAATAATCCACGTGTACCGCGGGAAGCTTCGGGCACAAGTGGCATGACGGCTGCCATGAACGGCGCTGTGAATTTTTCAACAGATGATGGCTGGATTCCTGAATTCATTAATGATGGCAATAATGGATTTGTAATTCCAAAAACGGATTATGAATCCATGTCCGTTCACGACCAGGATCAATATGACCTCGAACATTTGTATGATATTTTACTCAATAAAATTATACCTATGTTTTATGAAGAAAAAGATACCTGGCGGCAAATTACAAAGAATGGTATGCGTGATGTACGGTTCCAGTTTGACAGTAACCGCATGGCGCATGAATATTATGAATTGTTGTATGAAACGAAGGCTTAAATTTGTTGGGAGAAAAAAGTATTTATTTTTTTATAAATGAAAACCGGATGGCCCGTTTTGAAAAACTCCAGGAATTATTAAAGGAAAATCCAAAAGACAATTTCCTGCGGCATGCGCTGGCGCTTGAATACATCAAAGCAGGCGCTGATGAAAAAGCCAAAGAAATTTTTGAAAAAATTTTATCCGAGTCGCCGGATTATATAGGTTCCTATTATCATTTGGCAAGATTGCTGGAACGGCTGGATGAAACCGACCTGGCTGTGCAATGGTATAAAAAAGGCCTGGAAGCAACACGGCTGGCAGGTGATAAGCATTCATACAATGAATTGCAGG
>JBAQJB010000132.1:0-5017 GCA_049289155.1 Chitinophagaceae bacterium | reverse complement strand
GGATTGCCTTTATCTGTTGCGGGCAATACCGTGAACAGGCTTTGTGCATCAGGCTTACAGGCGATCATGGATGCGAGCCGCGCAATTGCCTGTGGCGATGGGGATTTTTATATTGCCTGTGGCGTGGAGAGTATGACACGTGCGCCTTTTGTAATGGCGAAACCGGATGCTGCCTGGAGCCGTAAAACAGAAATGTATGATACCAGTATTGGCTGGCGTTTTACGAATCCAAAACTTGCTGCGATGTATCCGCCATTTGCTATGGGAGAAACGGCAGAAAATGTATCGAAGAAATGGAACATCAGCCGTGAAGACCAGGATGCATTTGCTATGTCTTCACAGGAAAAATATTTTGCAGCACTGGAAAGAGGAATATGGAATGATGAAATTATTCCAGTTGAAATTATTGAAAATAAAAAAACTGTTTTATTTGATACGGATGAACATCCGCGTAAATCATCATTGGAAAAACTCGCAAGCTTAAAACCCGCATTTGTAAAAGACGGATCAGTTACCGCGGGAAATTCAAGTGGCATCAATGATGGCGCTGCAGCATTATTGATAGTTGGGGAAGATAGCCTGGAATCTACGGGCAGCAAGCCTTTAGCGCGGATTGTGAGCAGGGCAGTGGCGGGTGTTGATCCTGCATATATGGGAATTGGCCCGGTGCCGGCTATTCAAAAAGCACTGGCGCGTGCACAATTAAATATCGCAGATATTGACCTTATTGAATTGAATGAAGCATTTGCCGCACAAAGTCTTGCCTGTATCCGCGAACTGAATTTAAATCCCGAAATTATTAATGTAAATGGCGGCGCAATTGCTTTAGGCCATCCGCTTGGATGTAGTGGTGCAAGGATCACTACTACATTGTTGCATGAAATGAAAAGAAGAAATGTACGCTATGGATTGGCGTCAATGTGCGTGGGAGTAGGGCAGGGCGCTGCAATGATCTTCGAACGCGTATAGCTGTTCATATATATCATTCAATCGGGAATATCAACCAATATTTTTTTGTTGATGATTTTTATATGAAGCTTTGTATATGCGCAAACTGCATATCCATTTTGCGTTGCCGGCTGCCAAAATGCACCAAGACTTAAAATGGATTCATTAAATTCGTTTTGTTTAGTAACAGTTCCCAATAAAATAATATCTTCAATTTGCGCATTTGCAGTCACTATAAATCTGCAGGTTATTTCATTATTTTTTAATGAAAAATTTTTCGATTTTAGCATTGTTTCCAAACTGTCACTGTAAACTTCATTCGAAACTTTCAATGCAGGCAGATGTTGCATTTTTATGTATATATGGTCGCATAAAGAAGTGTTTAATTGAGCGTATAAGAAAGAAGGAAATAATAATAAAAATATAAAGAAAATTTTTTGTTGCATGCATTAATTTTATTCAAATGTAATGCAGTTACTAATTTAAGTCTACCTGTTTTTTTTATTTTAAATATTTACAAACATTAAAAATTGAATGTATGTAAACTGAAAAAGCAACCATGAAAACTATCGAGATGACGGACATCCCGGGCAATTTCAAAAAAATATACAGGATAAAATTAAAAGGTCTGCGTGTTTATTCACCCCGCATAAAATCGCGCAGTTTCTGGCCATGTACCAGCATTTTAAGGCCGCTTCTTTTCAATGAGATAACGGGTTTTTTGCGCGCATTATTTTCCATATCCGCTTTATAGGAAGAAATAATATTTTTGTAGGACAACATCCCCGCCAGGCTATTATCATTTGAAATAACGGGAAGTATATCCAGGTTTTCTTTGGCCATCATTTCTACAGCATCCCGTAAAGTTTGGTGGCTGCGAATAGCCGTATGGGTTCGCTTGATAAGTGATGATACGGGTTTGCTTTCATCATGATGGCTGCCGAATAAGCTCGATGAACTGATAATTCCACGGAATGAATTATTTTCTCCAACTATGATAAAATAATTGCTGAAATAATCTGGTTCTCTTTGCAGCCACTGGCGTAATTCTTCAATCGTATTTTCATCACTCAGTACAACACCATTTTCATTCATTACCTGTGACACTGTTATTGTTTCTAAAATATCCGGTTCAAAAGAATCCGGCGTTTTAATGCCGCGCCGCGTAATTTTTTCTGTCATGATCGTATTCTCCATAAGGTAAAATGAAATGAAATAAGCAGCCGTGCACGCGCACAATAGTGGCAAAAGTGCGACTGATTGCCCGGTCACTTCCAATGCAAAAATGATAGAAGTGATCAACGCACGTGAAGCGCCGGCAAACATGGCCGACATGCATACCAATGCAGCGAGTGGGATTGTAATTCCCGCACCCGGAAAAATATTCAATATCAAAGTTGCCAGTAAAATTCCTGCTGCACCTCCAATAGTAAGCAAGGGTGCCAGTGTGCCTCCAGATGTACCACTGCCCAGCGCCAACGCCCATGAAATGAATTTCAATAAACATAAAGAAAGCACCACATTCAATGCCATATTCCCCGAAAGAATATTTGTAATATTTTCATAACCTACGCCTAATGTAGCAGGATTCAGGTATCCAATAAACCCGACAAATAAACCTCCGATCGCAGGCCACCACATCCAGTGAATAGGTAATTTTTCGAAAACATCTTCAATGAAATAAACAATTTTTGTTGTGGCAACTGAAATCAAACCCATTGCAATGCCCAGCACGCTATACGTGAATAAAGCTGTGTTTGAAGGAGGTGCAATAAATGCTTTCATTTCAAAAACAGGATTTGCATCAAATAAAAAATGATGGCCTGCTGCCCCGGTTATACAAGCGAGTGCAACAGGAATAATAGACCGGGGAGAAAATTCAAATAATAATAATTCGATCGCCAGGAATATTGCTGCCACAGGACTTCCGAAGATCGCAGCCATACCGGCACATGCGCCCGAAGCCAATAAAATTTTCCGTTCATTGTGGGAAATTTTTAATAATTGCCCCAGGGTAGAACCTAATGCACCGCCTGTTGCAATGATCGGGCCTTCTGCCCCAAAGGGCCCACCTGTACCGATCGCAATGGCGGATGATAATGGTTTTAAATAAGTGATCGTGGGTTTGATCTTGCTTTGGTTGGTAAGGATCTGTTCCATGGCTTCAGGTATACCATGGCCGCGGATGGCTTTTGATCCGTATAATGCCATAAAACCTACAATCAGTCCACCGATAGTAGGAATTAATATTACCCAGATGCCGAGGGTATTTCCAACAGGTGTTATATGTTCGATCTTTGGATTGCCATAGAAAGAAAGATTGGTAATAAAATAGATGAGGTTGATTAAAAATTTTGCAATAAAACTGATGCAGACCGCAATTCCAATAGCGATGAGGGATACAGGCACAAGCCGTTTTTTATCCGGCGGTATTTTTTGGGAAATATTAGTTGCTTCAAGCGTGGGGTCCAATGAAAGTGAAATTGGAATGGCACCTTGTGTTACTTGCTTTTTTACCATACAAAAATGAAAACTATATTTTTGAATAAATTGAAATAATGCACCCGGCTCATTGAAATTTTAAACGAGACTTTTGCCGGAATTGTTTTGAATATGTTTGATCTTAAATTGAAACATCTGGGCCATCTTCCCGGCACGCCATGTTGCCTCATCCGCAATTTCACCTTCAAATAAATGGCCGATCGTTTTTTTAAATAATTCAAGCCAGCGTTCAAAATGTTTTTGCTCCACAGGTAATGTTGCATGCGGTGGAAATGGGCTGCCAAAATACGTGTGGTTTCCCAATAAGATTGTTTCCCAGAAAGTATACATTTTTGCCAGGTGTGCCGGCCACCTGCCTTCTATTCGTGCATTAAAAATTGGACCAATTAAATCATCCTTTTGCACTTTCCCATAAAATTCATTGACAAATGTTTTGATATCTTCTATATTTTCTATGTCTTTCTTTTTCTTTTCCACTTGCAAATTTTTTGCAAAATTAAATCGAATGCGCAAGCTCTACAAAAGAAATTAAAAAATTTACTGATTTGCGGATGTGTGAAGTATACTTTATTTTCTTTTACTTTGACCATCTTCAACCAATGAAAACTTAAAAATTATGTATAAAAATCTTACCGTATTTATTTGTATGTCCTGCTTTCTTTTTTCGTGTAAAAAAAATATTGACAAAGTTCCGGTTGATAACAGCACCTCAACAATGGATGAGAAATATTCCCCACTCGCCAATTTCAACACATCCACTGCCACTTATTTCGATAGCATTTTTACGCGGTACGGCGGAGGTTTCACCGGTGGCGATGTTGCTTATTCGCACGTATTGCCGGATGGCCGCTCTGTCTGGCTTTTCGGTGATTCATTTTTAGATACGGTTTTCCCGGACAGGCATAGGCCGCGCACAAGTTTTATTCATAATATGATGGTTGTTACGGATCCATCCGGTGGATTCACCACACTACACGGAGGCACTGTAGAAAATCCTTTGCCCTTTTTTATAGCTACTGATCCAAACCAGTATTACTGGCCCAATTGTGCATTTATCAATAAAAATAATTCACTGTTATATGTTATGCTGGTGCGCATTGAACCAAATGGTGATGGAGGAATTTTTGGTTTTGATGTTAAGGGAAATGATATCGCCGTACTCAGTCTTCCTGATTTGACAATAAAAAGAATTGTACCTTTTAGCGAGGGTTCATTTATTGACTGGTCTTCTGCCACACTGGAAAATGATGATAATTACATTTATTTATACGGCGTTGAATCCACGAAGCGAAATAAATACATGCACGTTGCAAGAACCAAAGCAAGCGGGCCTTTGAATAAATTTGAATTTTATGATGGCGTTTCCTGGGTGAATGATATGACGCAAACTGCGCGCGTTTTTGGTGGTTTATCAGAACAATATTCTGTTTTTAAAAGTATGGGAAAATATTATTTATTATCCGAAGGAAACCTGTTGAGCCCCGATATTTATTTATATGATGGAGCCGGTCCTGTAGGGCCATTTACAAACAGGCGAAAAATCTATACTGCACCACAGGCGGGTGGT
>JBAQJB010000131.1:0-3387 GCA_049289155.1 Chitinophagaceae bacterium | reverse complement strand
TTACAAAAAGAACTCGAAAAAAATATTCGTGGTGAAGTGCGCTTTGATGATGGAAGCAAATCAGTTTATTCCACAGACGCTTCCAATTACAGGCAAATTCCAATTGGTGTGGTGATCCCGAAAAGTGAGGAAGATATTTTACAAACTATTTCATTATGCAGGAAATATAATGCACCACTTTTATCGAGAGGTGGCGGCACGAGCCTCGCCGGGCAATGTTGTAATGTGGCCATCGTAATGGATATGTCGAAATATTATAACCAGGTTTTATGGATCGATAAAGAAAAAAAATTGGTGGCTGTGCAACCAGGCATTGTATTGGATGAAATGCGCAATGCTACCAAAAAGCAAGCAGGGCTTACGTTTGGGCCTGATCCTGCAACGCATAGTCATTGCACATTGGGTGGCATGCTGGGAAATAATTCCTGCGGTATTCATTCCGTGTATGCAGCGCGGGAAGGTGGTGGTGCAAGAACTTCAGACAATACAGAAAACATAACCATTGTAACCTATGATAGTATTAAAATGAAACTGGGAAAAACATCAGAAGAAGATTTTGCACAAGCAATAAAAGAAGGAGGCAGGAAAGCGGAAATATTTTCACAGTTAAAAACATTTACCAAAAAATATGAAAATATTATCCGCAAAGAATTTCCAAATATTCCACGCCGTGTTTCAGGTTATAATTTACCCGCGCTCTTACCGGAAAATGGATTTAATATTGGCCACGCACTAATTGGCTCCGAAAGCACCTGCGTTACTATTGTTGAAGCTGAAATGCAATTACTTGAAAAACCTCCTTTCAAATCATTGGTGGTTTTGGGTTATAAAGATATTTATGAAGCAGGTTATGCGGTGCCGGAAATTTTAAAATACGAACCCAATGCATTGGAAGGAATTGATGACCTGCTGATTGGGTACATGCATAAAAAAGGCCTGAATGAAAAAGATATTCCTTTATTACCGGAGGGCAAAGGTTGGTTAATCGTAGAGTTTGGCGGCGAGACAAAAGAAGCCGCAGATGCCAAAGCAAAAAAAATGAAAGACGGCCTGAAAGCCGCTGATAATGCGCCTTCCATGCATGAGTATGATGATGAAGCGGATGAAAAAAAATTATGGGAAATACGTGAATCAGGCCTCGGTGCTACGGCCTGGGTACCGGGTATGTCAATGGGCGCACCGGGCTGGGAAGATTCTGCAGTAGAGCCGGATAAAGTGGGCGATTATTTAAAAGACCTGCGTGCCTTGTTTAATAAATATGGTTATAATCCTTCTTTGTATGGACACTTCGGGCAAGGCTGTATTCACTGCCGTGTACAATTTGATTTATTTACAAAAGAAGGCATTGAGCAGTATGAAAAATTTGTGCATGAGGCAGCGAAACTGGTTGTGAAATATAATGGATCGCTTTCCGGTGAACATGGAGATGGGCAGGCACGCGGCCCTTTACTGGATATCATGTTCAGCAAAGAAATGATGCAGGCATTTCACGAGTTTAAAAAAATATGGGATCCCGAATGGAAAATGAATCCCGGGAAAATTATTGATTCATTTGCTATTTCAGATGACCTGCGTATTAATGAAAATTATGCACCGCCGGTTTTAAAAACACATTTTCAATTTCCTGATGATGATTACGATTTTTCACGCGCAACAATTCGCTGCGTAGGAGTTGGTAATTGCCGCCGCCATGAGAATGGAACCATGTGCCCGAGTTATATGGTAACGCGTGAAGAGGAAGATAGTACGCGAGGCAGGTCAAGATTATTATTTGAAATGTTGCAGGGAGATGTTGTGAAAAATGTCTGGAAAGATAAGCATGTAAAAGAATCACTGGACTTATGCCTGGCGTGTAAAGGTTGCAAAGGTGATTGCCCCGTGAATGTGGATATGGCCACGTATAAATCAGAATTTCTTTCTCATTATTATGAAGGAAAATTAAGGCCGCGCACAGCCTATGCATTTGGCTGGATCTATTGGTGGTCAAGGCTTGCTTCATTGATGCCGGGTATCGCGAATTTTTTTACACAGGCACCGGTTGTAAGTTCTATTACGAAAGCGATCATTGGTGTGGCGCCAAAAAGAAAGATGCCGAAATTTGCGGAGACTACTTTTAAAGAATGGTTTTTTAAAAGAAAAATAAATGCACCGCAGAATGAGAAAAAGGTTATCTTATGGGCAGATACTTTTAATAATTATTTTTTACCCGAAACATTGGTGGCCGGTGTGGAAGTTTTGGAAGCCGCCGGCTTTGAAGTGATCACGCCAAAAAAATCGCTTTGTTGTGGCAGGCCTTTATATGATTTTGGTTTTTTAGTTACAGCCAAAAAAATGTTGCGTGAAATTATGACAACCTTGCGCGAAGAGATCCGGAATGAAATTCCAATTGTCGGGCTGGAACCCAGTTGTGTAGCAGTATTCAGGGATGAACTGGGAAATTTATTTCCACGTGATGAAGACGCAAAGCGATTAAAAAATAATGTTTTTACACTGGCAGAATTTTTAGAAAAGAAAGCGCCGGATTTTGATATGCCGACCTTTAAAGCAAAAGCAATTATACAGGGCCATTGCCACCATAAAGCCATTATGAAAATGGATTGTGAAAAAGAATTACTTAAAAAAACGAACCTCGATTTTGAAATACTTGATTCAGGTTGTTGTGGTATGGCTGGATATTTCGGCTATGAAAAAGGAGATCATTATGATGTTTCTATAAAAGCAGGCGAACGCGTGCTATTACCGGCCGTGAGAAATGCGGATGCAAAAACAATTATCATGGCGGATGGTTTTAGTTGCCGTGAACAAATAGAACAGGAAACAAATCGTAAAGGCATGCACCTCGCACAGGTGTTGGCAATGGGCTTGCATCAAAGAAAGAATGCGGATGCAAAATCATTTCCAGAAAAAATATATGTAGATAACATGAAATTAAAAAATACCCATCAAAAAAGAGATTTGTTGGTGGTTGGCATTTCATGTGCGGTTGTATTTGCAACAATTTTTTTGTGGAAGAAAAACAAACATTAATAAAAATAAAATTTGATAATGGAAAAAATAATCGGGAGAAAAACATGGGCAATTGCAGAAGGATATATTCCTGCCTGGAGCAATGGCCCCGAACCGCAATTTACAAGTCATGAAACAGCATGTATTTTAAATACAAATGAGCAGGACGCGCATATTGAAATCATGATTTATTTTTCTGATAAAGACCCCGTCGGGCCTTACCGGCTCTGCGTTCCGGCGAAACGGACCAAGCATTTTCGTTTCAATGATTTAAAAGACCCGCAACCAATTCCGGTAGATACAGATTATGCTTCAGTGATCATATCGGATATACCTGTAGTGGTGCAGCACTCGCGGCTTGATTCCAGGCAAGATGCCAAT
>JBAQJB010000130.1:0-2262 GCA_049289155.1 Chitinophagaceae bacterium | reverse complement strand
GCCTTCCTTCGAGACGTGCTTCAATCATGCATCTTTTATCATCTTGTCCTTTTTTATTTCCGTTCTCATCGGAAAGGTGCACCTCCAACCTCGTGATGTGCTCACTAAACCTGCTTAATTCTTCTGAAAGCAAATCATCTAACTGTGTTTCGAATGCTTCATGCACCTGGACGTTTTTGTCTGTATTTATTTGTATTGTCATAGTTATGTTTTTATAGGTAAAAAATATTATTTAATGATGATTATTATTCATTCCTCCCATATCCATATTGTTATTGTTCATCATTTTACTACCAGTCACATTTTGCATCATGCCCCTCATCTGCTGGTTTCCCATCATCATTTTAATCATTCCGGACATCATTGTGCTGTCATCTTTTGCAGTTTCCATCATGGCCGACATCATATTTTGCATCATGCCGGGATTATCTTTCATCATCTTCATCATCGAAGCCTGGTTTCCTATTAGCATCATTGAATGTTCCTGCATCATCATCATTCCATTTTTATTATTCATCATTGTACTGATCATCTCCTGCGACATAGTGCTATCATTGGCAATTTCGTTCATAACTTCCTTTCTTGTTTCCCGGTTTGAAAGGTCTTTCGTTTGTGCTGATGTGGACTGGCAGGATGCGAAGAGTGTAAAAAAACTGATTGCGATTACCACTGTTTGTAAAACTTTCATGATTGTTATTTATTTAATTTTGTTTAAGATTTTTTAAACAACAAAAGGTATGTACTTAATTGCGTTTAAGTCTTACACAATTATTGATAACAGTTACATGATTCACACATTTCCTGATTATTAACTTTTGATTTTATTTTCCTTATTCAAATTGTTTTATTCAAAACATTATACACCAATTTTGCTATCATGAATTCTTCATTTGTTTTTATAACACGCACATTTACTTTACTTTCTTCAGTTGAAATAATTGCTTCATTATTCATGTTCTTTATTTCGTCTATTTCGATTCCCAAAAAACCGAGGCCGTCGCATATTTTGCTTCTTACTTCCGGTGAATGTTCACCAATGCCGCCTGAAAATACACATGTATCCAAACCGCCAAGCACTGTTGTAAAAGCGCCGATCCATTTTTTTGTTTGATAGCAAAATAATTCGATTGCGTCTTTGGCATTGCTGTTTGTCTCTTTTACTTCCAATAATTCCCGCATGTCAGCACTCGTTTCTGATACACCGAGCAGGCCTGATTCATGATTAATCAAATGATTAAATTCTTTTGCATTTAATTTTTCAAACTGCATTAAATACCATGCAACACCGGGGTCGAGATCACCGGTGCGTGTACTCATGGGCAAACCGGATGCCGGCGTAAATCCCATACTGGTGTCAATGCTTTTTCCATCTTTAACTGCAGCAAGGCTTGCGCCACTTCCTAAATGCGCTAAAATTATTTTACTCATTGCCTCTTCTTCTCCTGCAATGTTTTTCAATTCCCTCATCAGGTAAGCATAAGACAATCCATGAAATCCATACCGTTGAATACCTTTTTCAAAATAGCGGCGTGGAATAGATAATAATTTTGCAACAACCGGCATAGAAGTATGAAAAGAAGTATCAAAACAAGCAACCTGTTTTAATGAAGGATAACGCTTACTGAAGACTTCTATCAATTTAATTTCTTCCGGTAAATGTTCCGGATCATATGCGCTGATCTTTTTTAATTCCTTCAGTAATTCAGGAGAGATAATTTCCGGCTCCGTATGTTGCATACCATGAACGATACGGTGGCCAATGGCTTTAATTGAAACAAAGCCTTCCTGTTTTTCAAGCCAGTCAATAAGATTATTAGCAGCTTCATTATGATCGGTCGCCTGAATATTGAAGCTGCTTTTTTGTTCGGTTTCGGAATTATTAAAATGAAGTTTTGCTTTTGCCGAGCCAATGTTTTCTATCTCTCCATAAAACAATAGCTCAAGCGGTTCTTTACGTTTGTACAAAGAAAATTTGATACTGGATGAGCCACCGTTAATGGTAAGTATGCAATCATCTTCAGTCATAGACTAAATTATTTTTTTGATTAATAGTTGCGGCTCCTGCTTAGAAAGTAAAACGCCGCCTATAACTAAAAAAAGTATTGTTATTTTATTTTTCATTAACTAAATTCTGTTCGTAATAAGATTTGTATTCAAACCTTAATAGAAAACAATTTCAATTTTAAGGTTTGATTTTTTTTAAATCTTACCTGCTACTAAGGTTTGTGATTATTCATTTATAATATTTGTACTGTTTATTCT
>JBAQJB010000129.1:0-2530 GCA_049289155.1 Chitinophagaceae bacterium | reverse complement strand
GTGTTTTCTCTTCCATTTTAATATGCCGCAATAATGCTGTTCTGAATTGAAGATAAAAATGCATATTAATACCAGCCGCATGCTCCGTTGCTTTATTCAACAACGCATCAATGCGGTGATGGTCTTTGGTGAAAAAATGATGTAAGGGTTCGTTCATCGATATGTAAGCGATTTATGCAATGCACAAGATACCAATAAAATCACTAATTTTTTTTAGAGCTTTCATTTACTTAATCAACTGGTTCCCATAATTCAATCTTGTTTCCTTCCGGGTCCATAATATGAACAAACTTTCCGTAATCAAAGCTTTCAATTTGATCAACAATTGTTACGCCTTCTTTTTTTAATTCTTCAACAAGGGCTTCCAGGTTTT
Organism: Chitinophagaceae bacterium; assembly: GCA_049289155.1. Taxonomy (GTDB): domain Bacteria; phylum Bacteroidota; class Bacteroidia; order Chitinophagales; family Chitinophagaceae; genus JAFDXJ01. The sequence goes on along the minus strand of JBAQJB010000129.1, from coordinate 2,157 downwards.
CCACCCTGTAATTGATCATAAAATCTTTTGTGGAAGGTTCAAAATAATTTGTTGTTTCGGGAAACGGGTTCCAGGTAGTAGAACCTTTTTTGGTGGAATCACTTGCATCTACCCACTCAAAAGTTGTCCCATATTGACTGGTATTTAGGCCAAGATGTGTGGCATACCATTCATTCATTTTTTTGGTGTCTTTGCATTTAAAAAAGACACCACCGATACCTGTTACTTTTTTCATTGGAAGTTTGTTTTTTGAGGTGATTGTGTTAAAGGAAAAACCAAGCAAGAATGTTGCTGCAAATGACAGGCAAATTAATATTGTTTTTTTCATTGTTGTTGGTTTATTAAAAGTATGTGCTATCTGTGTTGTTGACATTCCCGGCTTACAAAATTTGGTTATTAAAACAATATCATTGCGAATATTTTTTAGTTGGCTTTCAGTTTTTGTAATTGATTTTTTGCATTACTGTTTTGCGGATTTAATTTAAATGATGCTTCATAATTTTTAATGGCCAGTTCTGTATCACCGAGCTCCGCATACATTTCTCCCAGGCTATCAAAAGCATTTGCACTTAATGGATATAAATAAACATTTAATAAAAATATTTCCAGGGCATCTTTTATTCTTTTTTGATGGATAAGTGTATAGCCCCAGCTATTTACTTCCGCTTCCGGGAGTTCAAAACCGGCAACTGCTTTTTTTAATTTTTCAAAAGAAGGAATGGCATTTTTATAACCCGATTTTCCTATTGCAGTCCTGAGCAATTGAATGGAAGGGGATAGGCCGAAACCATTGGCTGCTTTCATTTCCGGTATATAAAATCCGGCAATCTCATCTATAAAAGCATCCGGTGTACTTCCTGATAAATTTGTCAAAACAATAATAGTTAGATTGTCATTTGGATACACAAATACTGCAGAACGGCCACCACCCACAGGCGCCGCCGCCGGGTGCGCTGCTCTTACAATGATGGGCCAGCCTGAGGCATAACCGTTTAAGAGGTTTGAAAAACCGCCTGTTTTTCCATTGTTCAATATTGCAGGTGTCCAAAGAGCGGTCATATTTTTTTTGTCTTTTAAAAATTGGTTGTTTTGTAAAGCAATAATCCAATTGGCCATTTCTGTAGCAGTAGAACTCATGCCTGCAGCCGTTTGCAGGGGATAATCAAAGGAGAAAAACATATTATTCAGTTTTCCTTTCCGGTACTGGTATTCCTGTGCAGCATGCATGATCACCTCTTTTGTGGCACCAAAACCAGCCCTGATCGTATTCAGCATTCCTGCTTTTTGCAATTGCTCTTTTTGTATAAATTCTGTAAAAGGCATGCCACTGAGGGTATCAATAATTTTTCCCAGTAATAAATAATTTGTTTGGTTATAACTAAATTTTTCGCCGGGTTTAAAATCCATTGGAAGTGTAAGAATTTGTTTCCAGGAAGCCTGCAGTCCATAAGGAGATATTAATACAGCTTCTTCTTCATCTACTATATCAGGAATCCCGGAAGTATGTGACAATAATTGTTGTATGGTCACCGGCTTCCAGCTATCCGGTAAATTAGAAAGATAATCAGAAACCGGTGATGATAGATTTAATTTTCCTGCTTCCACTAATTGCATGACAGCAATGCCGGTAAATGCTTTTGTAATGGAGTTAATGGTAAAGAGGGTGCGGCTGTCTACAGGAATGGAATCCTGTACATTGGACAATCCATAATTTCCAGTTTTTATAATTTTTCCATTTTGAACGATCGCAAGTTGTAATCCTGGAATTCCCTTGTTTTGCATTTCATTCTTTAAAAAAATATCAATGCTGTCCGATTGGGAATAACAATTTTGAACAAATAATATTCCCAACAGTAAACAAATAAATGATCCTGGCTTATAATGCATAGTATATTTTTTTTCAAAAATTTGAAATTGCAAGAAAGGATAAACAAAGGAAGAATCGTATTTTATTTTTTCATTTCTTAATATCCTATAGTCCTGATCCGGACTATTCCATACCGTTTGTAGTTGGCAATATTTACCCGGTGGAAGTAACAGAATTTTCAATTAACGTAAATACTGCTGGAACCGGTCATTGTCTAAAGTTTATTTTGAAAGAAAAAATGATGGAGCAAATTGAATAAGCCATCTTACTCAACGCCTGAGATGCGCTAA
>JBAQJB010000128.1:0-2454 GCA_049289155.1 Chitinophagaceae bacterium | reverse complement strand
TAATAAAAGTGGAGAATGAAAATATTGCCAAAGCAATTATAGAACAATGTGCGGAAAGAAAGATTACAACTATTTGTATTGGGAAACCACACCTTAATTTAATAAGGATAATTTTGTCAACGAATCTATTTAATCAATTATTGAAAAAGTTGTCTGCAAACGATATTGACCTTGTAATTTTGAGTTAAGCAATTATCTTTTGAACCGGACTTGATAACGCAAGGTGTTTGAGTATGAAAAAGTAAAAATATTTTTAGATGAAAATAAAAGTAAAGCTCTCATTAGGTATCGGGCTTCTGTTTGTTATGATAACACTTTTGACTGTATTGAGCATATTGTTTATCAGCAGGCTTGCGGGCGATTCAGAAAATGTATTAGCCAATAATTACAAAAGTATAGACTATTGCCGTAAAATGATGATCGCATTAAATGAAGGAATAATCAGCCATGATGTCCATGTAGATTTTAAAACAAATCTTTCAAATCAGCAATCTAATATTACCGAAATCGGTGAAGGAGATATGACGGCAAAACTGGTGTCTGATTTTGATCGGCTGTATTCTTCATCATCAGATTCAACTTTGCATCATGAAGTACAAAAAGATATTACTGACATTATCCTGTTGAATATGCAGGCCATTCAAAGAAAAAGCAAAATAGCAAAAACCACGGCAGACACTTCAATTTTATGGGTTTCAATTGCAGGCGCACTTTGTTTTCTCATCTCATTAATTATGTTGTTTAATTTGCCCGGAAACGTAGGCAATCCGATTAAGGAATTAACTAACAGTATCAAAGAAATAGCAGCTCAAAATTATTCTCAAAGAGTTCATTATGAAAAACAAAATGAATTTGGGGAATTAGCATCAGCATTTAATACAATGGCTGAGAAATTAGAAGAATACAAAGCTGGTAACCTGGAAAAACTGATGATGGAAAAGAAAAGAATTGACACGTTGATCAATAATATGAATGATCCAGTAATTGGATTGGATGAAAACGAACAGGTTCTTTTTATGAACAATGTTGCATTAAGGATAGCAGGATTAAATGCTGAAAATGTAATTGGCAGGCAGGTGAAAGATATTGCCTTGCAAAATGATTTGATCAAAACGTTGGTTCAGGATTTACGTGATAAAGACAATAAACCCAGGCAAATAAAACCTGAACCTTTAAAAATTTATGCAGACAATAAAGAAAGCTATTTTGAAAAAGAGATCATTCCGATTAAAATAGTTCCTACCGGCGAAGATGAAGAAAAGAACATCGGGAATGTGATTTTGCTACAAAATATAACGCCTTACAAAGAACTCGACTTTGCCAAAACCAGTTTTATTGCCAACGTTTCGCATGAATTGAAAACGCCTATTTCGTCTATAAAAATGAGTTTACAATTATTAGAAAATAAACAAGTTGGAAAATTAAATACAGAACAGCAAAATCTTGTAGAGAGTATTAAAGAAGATGCGGGGAGGTTACTGAAAATAACAGGCGAACTCCTCAACATGACACAGGTAGAAAGCGGAAGTATCCAGATGAATGTGATCCCATCTGATGCAAAAGAAATTGTTGAATATGCAGTTAATGCAAACAGGTCTGCAGCTGAGCAAAAACAAATAAAATTGAAAATTACCTTTGCAGACAATTTGCCCAAACTTCTTGCCGACAATGAAAAAACTTCATGGGTATTAACCAATTTAATTTCCAATGCCATCCGATATTCTTACGACAATTCTGTAATCGATATTAATGTCGAAATAAAAAATGAAAAAATAAAATTCTCGGTAATAGATACCGGGCAAGGTATCCCTTCACAATACCTTGACAAAATCTTTGATCGTTATTTCCGCATACCCGGCACTAAAAAAGAAGGTACAGGATTGGGCTTAAGTATCAGCAAAGAATTTATAGAAGCACAGGGCGGACAAATTACTGTAAAGAGTGATTTTGGAGCGGGTAGCACATTTTCATTTTCACTTAATCAATCTGGATCAGGCAATTATCATTCAAAAGAAAAGAAGTCTTAATTCGGGACAATATTACAGATCTCAAAATGCAGGCTTTTTTCCTGCGTTTTCCGGAACACCACTTTCTCCTTTAAGCAATTTATTTTGATGATTTTATATTTTCAAACATCAACAAATGAAGATGCTGCTTCACTGTGGAGCATATTCCATTGGTATATCAGCCTGTAACCAACCTCGAATTAAAACTGGAAGAGTTTATGCAACCAATGTTGTAGAAGAGAGCCGGTTTATAAAAATATATTTTCCGATGCATTTATTTGCATCATTCATTTACAAGAGATGGCTGCAACTTAATACCTGGTTTGGTAAGGCCCATCAATAAAACGATTGCCATTACCAATAAAATCACTAACCGGATAAGGCTTAAGCTTAACCACGTGCTGCCGCGCTGCTGAAGGCTTTCATCAATTGTGTCGCTATATGTTGT
>JBAQJB010000127.1:0-8704 GCA_049289155.1 Chitinophagaceae bacterium | reverse complement strand
CTATATCAGCTTCGGACATGGATACACCAATGATATTGGCATCACTGCTGTCATTATCTGTTTCCCGTATTATTCGCAACAAGGCATCCGCAGGAGATTCATTATTCATTATGCCAATTTCCGTGATAGATTTTCCTTTATAATTTTTGTTGGGGGTAAATCGCGTAAGGATAGATTTATCAGGGTCTACTAAATTATGCACCGCATAATTTGCACTTATTTTATTCGTAAAATCTTTTTTGGGAAATAATACCCTTGGCGTAGAAGACCACATGGTGTAGGGATAACAATCTGCCGTAATATTTATTCCTTCCGCACGTGCTGCTTCAAGCTTTGCCAGCAGGCTATTGCTTTTACCCCATTTACTTACCATCGCAATTTTAAAATGTGATATCTGCACAGGAATATTTGCTTCCCTCCCAATTTCAATAATCTCATCAATAGCCCGCTCAATGTTTATGTCCTCACTTCTCATATGACTGATATACCTGCCACCTTCTGTGGCTGCAGTTTTTGCCAGGCTGATCACTTCATCTTCTGAAGAATAAAACTGGTCTTCATATTCAAGGCCGGTTGATAAACCCAATGAGCCTTTTTGTATTTCTAATGCAAGTATTTTTTTCATACTGTCAATTTCTGCATTGGTTGCAACTCTTTGCAGGTCATCTTTCATTACTTCATATCGTAAGGTACCAAAGCCGGTATATGTCGCAAGGTTGATACTTGCCGGGTGACGCTCTAATCTTGCTGCAATTGTATCCATCGGATCAGAACTTCCATCTTGTCCAACAACAATGGTAGTAACGCCCTGGCTGATTACAGCAAGCGCTTCGGGTTTTTCACTAAGGTCGCCGTCATGATGGCTATGGCTATCAATAAAACCGGGTGCAAGTACTAAACCATTTCCATCAACAACAATTTCATTTGCAAATGGCTGAAGGTTGCCAATATCTGAGATCATGTCATCAACAATACGGAGGCTTGCTTTTCTGGATGAAGCACCAGTACCATCAACTAAGTTTACATTCGTTATCAATGATGTTTGCGGAAGTGTAAATGGTTTTCCTTCTATGATATTTTTTACTATATCACGTGCCGAATAAACATTTGAATTCTCTAAAAAAATAAATGTTTGTTGTTGATTAATATACCTGTGAATATAAGTTCCGAATGCCACCCATCCGCCGGAATGAGAAACGTTGCCGGAACTATCCACAAACCATCCAAAACCATAACCTGTTAAAGAGCCATCATTTAATTTACCTGAAGTTATCGCTTCCCGGAATGTTTCTTTCTTAACCAGTTTACCGGTATATAAAGCCTGGTCCCATTTATACAAGTCTTCAGCAGTTGAATAAATATTACCGTCGCCAATTATTCCATCAACATATTGTAAATCATCCGGAACAGGTTTGCCGTTTTCATAGTGAAAGCCAAACACACGCGAGTCAGGGTAAGAAGGCATTGTTATGTTATAGATATATGTATTTTTTAAGCCAAGCGGCTGCACAATTTTTTCATCAAAAAATTGTTCGCAACTCATGCCGGATACTTTTTGTATAATGGAGGCAAGCGTTGTATAATTCGTATTAGTGTATTCAAATTTTTCACCCGGCTGAAATAATACAGGTGGTTTTTTTTCTGCAAGCATGGATAACGCCTTATCATTATTAAGGGTATCAATCAATGTCATCATGTGATCTGCTATATCAAAATATTCAGGCAGGCCCGATGTATGGTTCATTAAATTTCTTATTGTAATTTTTGGATAAGGAAATATGGGTAAATACTTTTGAACTGCATCGTCAAAATTTAATTTGCCTTCGTCTTTTAATATCATTGCCATCATCGAAAAAAATTGTTTTGATACGGATGCCAAATTAAATGCAGATGAAGCTGTTAACGGCTTTCCGCTCGTATCTGAAATACCAAACGTTTTTTGATAAATAATTTTTCCCTGGTCACCGATCAGCACGGATCCGTTAAAAAGATGCCGCTGGTATAAATAGGTTAATGCAGAATCTATAGTTTTTATTTTTGTATTCCACTGCGCAACAGCGAATACCGGCAGCAACATCAACAATACTAATAATTTTTTCATGTGTTTATTTTTGTTTGTTTATCGCCACATGTAATTACCCGCATATTTCAATTTATTAATCAGGGTTCGTAAAATTCGATTGACCTATTAAACATTTTGGTCGGTTTGTATTTGATTCTTATGATTCATTTCATAACTGGATAAAAGTGGTTTGTTTCACCGGGTGCAAAACAATAAAGCTGCTCACAACAGAAACGTTTGGAACATTTGCCATAGTCATTAAAAAACTGTCATATTCTTTAATATCCTTTACAATTATTTTAAGCTGATAATCTATTGTTCCTGCAAGATGATAACATTCCAAAACCTGCGGCATTTTCATGACCTGTTTTTCAAAACCGGCAATATTGGAAGGTATATAAGCTTCCATGTGTAGTTGCAATAAAACGATCTGTGACTTCTCCACTTTTTCATTATCTACGATTGCCCTGTACGCTTTTATGATGCCCTGTTTCTCCAGCTTTTTTATTCTTTCATGAACAGGTGTTGTTGTTAGTTTCAACCGCTTTGCAATATCTTTAATGGTGCACATCGCATCCACCTGCAATAAATTCAATATTTTTCTATCGAGTGCATCAGGCATGTTTAATGATTTGATAAGAATATTATTCTAATTTACAAACCAAATTTAGAATAATATTCTACATTTACAAATATAATTAGCATTTTATATGAAGCGCGCTATTATTCTTACCAATGGTTTATTACAAACTGATGATGCCAAAACAGCACATGGCTTAATACGGGAAAGCAATCGCTATACAATTGCCGGGCTTGTTGACTTCAATCATGCGGGGAATGATGCCGGTATTTTATTAGATAATACAGCCCGAAATATTCCGGTATATGCAACAGTCCGGGAAGCAATGCAGGCAAAGCCGGAGGTTTGTATAGTGGGTGTAGCCACAGTCGGGGGTATGTTCCCGGGCACGCTGCTTGAAGAAGTAAAGGAGGCGATCCAATTCAAATTGGATATTGTAAATGGCTTACACGACCACCTGGATAAAAGGCCGGAAATAAAAAAACTGGCTGTAGAAAATGGCGTTGAACTCATTGATATTCGTGCGCCAAAAAAATTGCAGGAGCTTCATTTTTGGACGGGCAAAATTTTTGAGATAACTACACCAATAGTAGCCGTATTAGGAACAGATTGCGCTTTGGGTAAACGTACTACCACACGATACGTAATGAATGCATGCAATGAAGCAGGCATGTCTACACAAATGATTTATACTGGACAAACCGGCTGGTTGCAGGGAGGAAAATATGGTTTTGTTTTCGACTCTACTCTGAATGATTTTGTGTCAGGCGAACTGGAACACGCCATTCTTTCCTGCAATGAAGACACAAGCCCTGATATTATTTTTCTTGAAGGGCAATCAGCCTTGCGCAATCCTTCGGGCCCTTGCGGTTCCGAGTTGCTCATTTCAGGCAATGCAAAATCCGTAATATTGGTGCATGCACCTAAAAGAAAATATTATGAGCATCAACAAAGCTGGGGTGAAATTCCTCCCCTGGAATCTGAAATTTCACTAATACAACAATTAGGTTCAAACGTAATTGCCATTGCACTGAATACAAAACATTGCAGTGATGAAGAAGCATTTGCATTTCAAAAAGAATACGAAGAAAAATTTGGAATTCCTATATTGCTCCCTTTGCAGGAAGGATGTGAAAAAATAGTCCCGGTTATAAAAAAATTATCTCAAAAAAAGTAAAAGGTAATGTAACAATGAAAATAAAATCGATACATACGTATACAAAAAACCTGCGCTTACAAAAGCCATATACGATTGCGCGTGAAACCGTAACGGATGTGGAAAATGTTTTTCTTGAAATAGAATTAGAGAATGGCATTATTGGTATGGGCGCTGCAAACCCGGCACCGGAAGTGGTGGGCGAAACCCCTGCGCAAACATTCCAAAATCTTCAATCTGCATTTGTTACATCTTTAGTTGGAAAAGATATCCGTCATTTTTTAAAGCATATATCTGAAGCAAAAAAACAATTTAAAAACCTGCCCGGAACACAGGCTTGTATTGATATTGCGCTACATGATGCATTTGCCCAATATCTTGGAATAAGCGTTGTTGACTTTTATGGAAGGCATCATGAAAAAATGCTTACGTCTGTTACTATTGGCATAAAAGATGTACAGGAAACGCTTGAAGAAGCGGAAGATTATTATAAAAAAGGCTTTCGCATTTTAAAAGTGAAGACTGGCTTGAATCCGGAACTCGACGCAGAGCGCATCATTAAAATACAAGAGAAATTTACAGATCATTTTATGGTTCGTGTTGATGCCAATACAGGATACAGCATTGCTGACCTGGAATTATTTATTCAACTTACAAAAAAGCTTCCCGTTGAATTAATTGAGCAGCCTTTGCGCCCTTCCATAGATCATGAACTTTTGCAATTACCTGCAGCAGTAAGATCTATACTTGCCGCAGATGAATCCTTAAAAGATGCAGGCTCAGCACTTACTCTTGCGCAGGAAAAATTATACGGCATATTTAATATTAAGCTGATGAAATGCGGCGGCATCAACGCGGCATTTGACATTGCAAACATTGCCAAACCGGCCGGCATACAATTGTTCTGGGGTTGTAATGATGAAAGCATCGTAAGCATAACAGCCGCGCTGCACGCGGCTTTTGCCTGTCCGCATACAAAATATATTGACCTGGATGGAAATTTTGACCTTGCTGAAGATATAGTTTCCGGCGGCTTTATTTTAAAAGATGGTTATATGTATATTAATGATAAACCCGGGTTGGGATTAAGTAAATAAAATTTACTTATATTATGTGTTTCTCTCATTAACCATTTACAATTAATCATTAACCATTAACCATTAACCATTATTTTTAAGCCTGTATTTTTCCGGCTTCGTGTCGATGCGTTCAATAATGCCACGTGCTTCCAGGTCGAGTTTTACGGTTTCGCCATACCATTGCACACCGCCTTCAAAATTATCTTTCACGCGGGCATAAATCGCTTCCATTAATTCTGTATGTGTGGGTGTAGATTTTTTTAAAACGGCTAACATATTTTTTTGAATCACATCATATTTACTTTGTAAAATGCGCTTATTTGTTTTTGCAGGATCGGGATGAAGTGTTTGAATATATTCGGGTTTCATTGTTTAATATTATTTTAATAAATTAAATCAAAATAATTTTTAAATAAAAAAATGCTGCAGTTATAATATGGAAACATTTTGATTTTTTGTAGGCTTCAACCAAAATCACGTACTATCGGCCGGTGTATTCACCGGCCGAAATAGTTTTCATACAGTTTCCATACTAAAAATAATCTTTGCTATTTACTTTGCGCGCATCATTTGTTTCGTGTCAATCAATTTATTATTTACATATAAAGCATATTGATAAACTCCGCCGCTTAATGTAGAGGCATCTATTTGAACAGTTCCTTTTCCCCCACCGCTTAAAGAAATTTCTTTCAATGTTTTCCCGGTTTTATCCGTAACGATAATTTTAGCGGATGAAACCTTGTCCGGTAAGAAATAATTAATAGTTGTTACGTTGCTGAAAGGGTTTGGAATATTTTGTTCCAGTGATGCGCTGCTTAATGAAATTTGTTTTGAAGATGATTGCGAAAACCCATTAGATGAATTTTGTTGCATAGATAAAACAAGATTTTTTAAATCATTCAATTGTTTTTGAAGATCAGTAATCTGTTTTTGCTGATCATCAATCTTTGCATCTTTTGCGTCGTCATTTTTACTTAATTCCTGCACTGCTTTTACCAGGGGCACTACAAATTCAGCATAGCGAAGTCCATATAAATCTTTATCGTTTTTCGGCGCATCCACACCGCTGAAATCATAGTTTAAAGACTTCGCAACTTTCTCTACATCCTGCGCTATGAAACCAGTATAAACAATTTGTTCTTTAGCCTGGCGCGAAGCCGTTTCTTCTTTTGTTATTTTTACTGCATTACCTGCCGGGTCTTTTAATGCGGGGCGTTGAATAATATTTTCAGCTTTATTCAAATCCAAATTATAAGTAAGTGGTTTTAACTGATTAATAAATTCCAGGCCGGGTATATTTTCTTTAATATTTTTTTTCACCCTGCCATCTGAAACATTCGTCCAGTTTGCATATCCGCCAATACTAGTAACAAGATTATCGCCTATGCGTACCTGGTTGCTGGCTGATGTAGCTGCATAAGCACCGATTGCTGTAGAATTTGTACTACCAGTGCTGGTTGTATTCGCATAAAATCCGAATGCAGAATTCTTTGAGCCTGTTTCATTAGTATTCAGGGCTCCATAACCACTTGCGACATTATTATCCCCGGTGGTATTTCCATAAAGCGCATAAGTGCCGTTTGCTGAATTATTAATCCCGGAAGTATTATAAGAAAGGGCCTTGAAACCATTTGCAGTATTATACGCCCCGCTTGTGTTAGCAACAAGAGATATACTTCCATTTGCAGTATTATAATTTCCGGTAGTGTTGTAATAAAGTGCCGAATCCCCAATGGCTACATTATCAAGCCCGGAACTGTTTAAATAAAGAGCCTTATAACCTTGTGCAGTATTATAATTTCCGGTGATATTGTTAAACAGCGCAGCATATCCATTTGCTGCATTTCCATTTCCCTTTGTATTTTTATAAAGCGCATTATTACCATTTCCGGTATTCAAGATCCCAATGGTATTATTATAAAGGCTAAAGCTTCCATTTGCTGTATTACCATATCCTGTGTTATTTGTGGCAAGTGCCTTGTTACCATTAGCTGCATTCTGATAGCCTGTAGTATTTAAAGAGAGCGCCTGGTAGCCGTTTGCTGTATTTGAATTCCCGGTGGTATTGGAAAAAAGGGATGAATCTCCATTGGCTGTATTCATGCTTCCTGTTGTATTATTATTCAGTGCATAAGCGCCTGTTGCGGAATTAGATCCTCCATTCGTATTGAGAAAAAGTGCATGATAGCCATTTGCAGTATTCGCATTTCCCGTGGTATTATTATAAAGCGCCGAGCTTCCGTTTGCAACATTAAATTTCCCGGAAATATTGTTATAAAGTGCAATAGAACCAATTGCCGTATTTTCATTTCCGGTAGTGTTGTTATAAAGCGCAAGATTCCCGGTAGCAATATTATTGTTCCCGGTAGTATTGTAAAAAAGAGATTTTACTCCTAGTGCAGAATTTCCGGTGCCGGTCGTATTATAATAAAGTGACTGATAACCATTGGCCGTATTATTGTTCCCTGACACACTGGAATAAAGTGCTCCACTTCCATTGGCAGTATTATTTATTCCGCTGGTATTAGAATAAAGTGCAAAATCGCCATTAGCAATATTATATTCCCCTGTCGTATTTGCATTTAATGCATTGGAGCCCGTTGCAGTATTATTGTTCCCCGTTGTATTTGAAGTAAGCGCTTTGAAGCCATTGGCAGTATTATAACTTCCGGTAGTATTCGTATACAATGCATATACCCCATTTGCCATATTATAATTTCCCGTGGTGTTGTTAAGAAGCGACCAGTAACCTGTAGCTGTATTTTCATATCCATTCGTGTTAGAATGAAGTGCCCGGAAACCAATAGCCGTATTAAAGTTGCCGCCGGTAATGGCAGTCCCTGCACCATCTCCAATAAACAAATTATCATAGCCACTTAAACTTAAAATGACATTTCCATTCATTTTTAAAAAACTTCCTGTACTTAAATTAATGTCTCCATTTACATCCAGTTTGGATACAGGATTGAGTACACCTAATCCCAGGTTGCCTGCAAAATAACCATTGCCGTTGTTGGCTTCTACAAAAAAAGTTGCCGCTGCATTCTGGTCCCTGAATTCATAACGGAAATTTGTTCCATTAAAAAACAATCCATAATTTGTATTTGCACTATTTTGAAAAACATATTGGCCTGCATCCACCTGGTAAGCACCTGTGCCTTTGAATGAAAGTTTTCCTCCGGAATTAATAAACACTGCATTTTTTTTACCCCCAAATTGGCTCATACCAATTACCTGTAATGTTTTTGTTGGAGTAATGGTTCCAATTCCAACTTTACCAGAAGCAGGAAAAACATTGGTTTGTGCATGTACGATACCGGCTCTTGTAATTAATACAATGATACCCACGAAATAAGCAGCTTTTCTCATTTTAAAGCGTTTTAATTTTGATTAAAAAAATATTTATGTTCGGGGGAGTGCAGTTACGCTATTGTCAAAATTAAGGTTTTTTTTAATATTTACATTTTTTGACTGAATTTGCAAAAAGAGTATACCATGATTATTTTGTGGGCAGAGCGCCAATAGTAGTGATGTGTAAGAGACAAATAAAAAGAGGCCGCCATTTTTTGGACAACCTCTTTTTATAAAAATAAATCTTCATTTATTTACTTTTTCGCATCATCTTCATTCGTACACCGTAATAGTTTTGAAACTATCAGTATTTATTTTGCCCGTACCATCTGCCTGGTATCAATCAATTTATTATTTACATATAAAGCATATTGATATGCTCCGCTGCTTAATGTAGATGCATCCATTTGAACAGTTCCTTTTCCCCCACCGCTTAAAGAAATTTCTTTCAATGTTTTCCCGGTTTTATCCGTAAC
>JBAQJB010000126.1:0-5883 GCA_049289155.1 Chitinophagaceae bacterium | reverse complement strand
TTTGAAAATACCTTTTAACCGGGCTTCATACAATTTACCATCATCGGCCTTTACCAAATACCAGCTTCCCGTAGATTTATAGACAAGGCCTTTCATTTATTTAAAAAAATTTTATGTAAATGTAATTCATAAGTGATAAAAATTTTCATGGCAATAATCACGTGTCAATTAATATTTTGAGGTATTAAATAAAATTACTTTTATTGAACCTGTGAATTAAATACAACCCTGAAAGGGTGATATGATTATAGCAAGATAGAAACGGTTTAAAAGAGCAAACCCCAGCGGGGTGACATATTCCACTGTAGCGGTAAATTTTTTAAAAATAAAAAAATGACTATGTTCCCGGCAAAGGGTAATTTTAATAAAAAATAAATGCCACCCGCCTTGGCGGGTTTAGCAAACACAATTCAATTATTTTTTATAATAATTTCAACCCTTCGGGTTTTCCACTGCACCTCAAAATATTAATTAGTCTAATCCCGTAGATTTTTTTATAAAAAAATAAAAAAAACGTTTTTGCATAAGACTTTTTTAATTGTATGGTGAACGTAATCTAATTAACCAAAATCATAGTTTTTGCTGCAATAATTTTTCCATCAATAATCAACGCATAATGATACGCGCCGGATGCAAGATTGGATGCATTAAAATTAACCTGTGATTTTCCAAAACCGGAAACTGGTATAGACAAAATTTCTTTTCCAAAATTATCTGTAAAGCGTATCAGGGCTGTATTGTATTTTGCAGGTAATGTATACGAAATGAATGTATTTCCTTTATACGGATTGGGGGTGTTTTGTTCCAGGGAAGCATTTGCTGATGGCAAATTTTCAATCACACCGTTTTTATTCGCAACAATTGAGAGCATTGATTTCAACTGATCAATTTGTTCCTGCATCGATTGCATGGTTTGTTCCAATGAATCATTTTTCGAAGAGAGTTCCTGCACGGACTTTACAAGGCTTGGAACAAAATCTGCATAGGCCAAACTATAATTATCCTTTTCATTGGTTGGCTTATTCAAGCCATCGAAATCATATTTTATTTCTGATACTGTTTTTTCCACTTCCTGTGCAATGAAACCGGTACGGATTTTTTGTGAAGCGATTTTATAATCACTTGCACTTGTCTTTTCCAGGCTATCATTTGTACCTAAATACTTTTCAAATTTTTCCACTTCAATCGTATAAGTCACCGGCCGTAACTTTTTGATAAATAAAAGCCCGGGTACATTTTCCTGCACATTGGTTTTAAAACGCCCGTCACTAAATGTACTCCATCCAACTTGTCCGCCGATAACGCCTATACTTGAATTTCCGACCTGGACTTTATTTTTTGCATTCACTTTTGCTTTATAACCAAGTGCCATTGCATTCTCCAGGTTTTCAGCGGTTACATCACTTCCATAACCCAGGGTTGTATTCCAGCTTCCGGATACATTTGACTGCAAAGAAAATTTACCATTCGCAGTATTTCCATTCCCGGAAACGTTTGCATACAAGGACCGAAGTCCTGTAGCAGTATTATCCCTGCCGGTATCATTTGAATAAAGAGAAAAGTATCCAATTGCGGTATTATAATTACCACTTTCATTCGTAAACAATGCCTCAAAGCCTGTAGCCGTATTATTATTGCCTGTTACATTATTATACATGCCATAGTTGCCAGTTACCGTATTGTTACTTCCTTTTGAATTATTATAGAGAGAAAAATTACCAATAGCAGCATTATAAAAACCTGACGTGTTAGAATTAAGTGAATATGCCCCGATAGCAGTATTGACTATTCCGGAATTATTTGAAGACAAAGCATGACTGCCTACTGCTGTATTATGTGTTCCACCGAGATTATAATATAATGCTCTACTGCCAATTGCAGTATTGTCATATCCAACATTATTTGAAAAAAGAGTATAATATCCTAAAGCTGTATTATTATCACCTGATACATTTACATTTAATGAGCCGGTTCCAATGATTGTATTGGTAGGATCACTTGTTTTTCCATGTCCAATATAAATATTAGCGATAGAAGCATCCGCAGCAACTACTAAAGCTATGTCCAATGGTACGCCGCCACCTACGTACAATGCACCGGAAAAATATCCATTGTTCCAATTTTTAAAAGAATTGCCCACATTATAAATACCATTCACTTTTGGAATAAGGTCATGATCAATAGTTGCCTGTGCATTTAACTGAATAGAAAATAATAAAGCAATAAAAAGCTTGTAAAAATTTTTCATGGTGCAGAATTTTGATGATTTAAAATATAAAACTAAAACTATTTATGAATTCTTATCCAACATGAAACATCGCTGGAAGCGTTCATATTTTCAGATAAAATTTAATTTATTAATACCATTATTTTTGCTGCGATAATTTTCCCATCAACAATCAACGCATAATGATACGTGCCGGATGCAAGGTTGTATGCTTTGAAATTGATCTGTGATTTTCCAAAACCTGAAAGCGGTATCGATTTAATTTCTTTGCCATAATTATCAGTTATACGCATTTGAGCAGATTTATAATTTGAGGGCAAGGTGTATTGTATAACAGTATTTTGATTATAAGGGTTTGGTATGTTTTGTTCCAGTGAAGCATTTGACGAAGGAAAATTTTCACTCATTCCATCTTTATATGTGCCGGAAGTAAGCATTGATTTCAACTGGTCAAATTGTGCCTGTAATGACTGGATAGATTGTTTTAATGAATCATTTTCTAATGAAAGTTCCTGGACTGACTTTACGAGACTTGGAACAAAATCTGCATAGACCAAACTATAATTATCCTTTTCATTGGTTGGCTTATTCAAACCATCAAAATCATATTTTATTTCAGTCACTGTTTTTTCCACTTCCTGTGCAATGAAGCCGGTACGGATTTTTTGTGAAGCGTAATCATCTTTAATTTCATTTGATTCTTCCAGGCTATCATTGGCGCCAATGTATTTTTCAAATTTTTCCACATCCAGGTTATATGTAACTGGCCGGAGTTTTTTTATAAATAAAAGACCAGGCACATTCTCCTGCACATTGGATTTAAATCGGCCGTCGCTTACTACACTCCATCCAACGGGGCCACCGATAACAGTTACAGCCTCATTGCCGACCTGTACTTTATTGCTTGCATTTATTTTTGCCTGGTTTCCCAAAGCCATCGCGTTAAACAAATTCACTAATGTAACATCACTCCCAATTCCCAAAGCAGTATTCCTGCTACCCTTTTTATTTGATTGCAAAGAAAATTTGCCAACTGCTGTATTTCCATTTCCGGAGATATTTAAAAACAATGCTCTCACGCCCATTGCAGTATTATCCCGGCCGCTATCATTTGAATATAAAGTATAGTAACCATTCGCAGTATTGTAATGACCGGTAGTATTTCTGAACAATGCTTCAAAACCGGTGGAAGTATTATTTCTACCTGTAATATTGTAGTACATACCATAATTTCCAATAACAGTATTCTGGCTGCCTTTCGTATTATTGAGAAGCGCAAAATTTCCAAGCGCCGTATTATAAAATCCTGACATATTTTTAAATAGTGAATAAGAGCCAATAGCTGTATTAACTATGCCACTTGTATTCGAAGTCAAAGCAAGGCTGCCTAATGCGGTATTATAAACCCCGCCATCATTTTTATATAATGCATAAGTACCTACGGCTGTGTTGTCATTCCCGCCACTATTTGCATTAAGTGTGAAATATCCTAATGCTGTATTATTTCTGCCATACGTATTCGCACTTAAAGAACCGGTTCCTAAAACTGTATTAGTGGGATCATTTCCTTTACCGTGCCCGATAAGAATCCCTGCTATCATGGCATCTGAAGAAACTTCCAGGCTTATATCCTGCGCATAGCTGCCAATATAAAGTTTGCCTGAAAAATAACCATCGTTCCATTTTTTATTTGATGTGCCGATATTAAAACTATCCGATATTGCCGGTAGTAAACTATAATTAAATGATGACTGCGCATTTAACTGAACAGAAAATAATAAAGCCATAAAAAGTTTGTAAAAATTTTTCATGATGCAGAATTTTGATGTTGGAAAATGTATTTGAAAATCTAAATTTAAATTATTCTTTTAATTTTTACCCATAAAAAAAAGCCGTCCAAAAGACAGCTTTAAATTTTTATTTTTTTTGAGCATTTATTCCGCTTCCGCCATCACTTCAGTTACTTCCGGGATCATTCTTTTCATCATGCCTTCTATTCCTGCTTTCAATGTGATCATGGAAGATGGGCATCCACTGCAACTTCCCTGCAACATCAGGTTTACAATTCCGTTATTATAGCTTTTAAACTGAATGGCGCCGCCATCCATTTCCACGGCCGGGCGTACATAATTATCCAGCAATTCCTTAATCCGTTTTACAACATCATCATCATCTGCTGACACGAGGTTTGTCGCTTCCTTTTTTACTTTTGCAGCTTCTTCTTCATTCACCACTGTGCCGCCATTCTCAATATATTCTTTTAAAAATTGTTTGATGGGTGGAATCACATCCATCCAATCTTCTGTATCAGCAGTTTTAGTAAGCGTAACAAAATTGCTGGCTATAAATATGCTTTTAATAAAAGGAAATACAAACAATTCTTTCGCTAAAGGAGAAGGACCTGCAAAACTTTCATCAGGAAAATCAATACTTTTCCCGGGATATAATAATTTATTCGCCACAAATTTCATCGTTTCCGGGTTGGGCGTCATTTCTGTATAAATGCTGATAACCGGGTTGCCTGTCTTTATCATGTTGAGATATATTTAATACTTTAAAAAATTATTCCTGAAATAATACGTTCACAAAACAGGATTTTAATTCGCCTGCAAAGATACAAAAATTTCTCCATGCTTTGCTCCAATATTACTGCGCATTTTCACCCATTCATAACTATTTGTTTAACAAAATTGAAAGATTCAAGGCTTCCCCAAAATCGTATATCACTGTATAAAAATTAAATCATGAAGAAAATTATGTACCTCTTTTTTGTGGCATCATCGCTGTTGCTGGCGAATTGCACACAATCACAGACGAAAAATACTACAGGCCAAAAGACTGCTGATACAAAGTACCCTGACCCGCAAAAAGTGGAAGCCGGTTATGCATTTCCAATGAAAATGCCGGAAGCGGAGTGGCATCAAAAATTGACGAAATCACAATATTATATTTTAAGGGAAAAAGGGACGGAACCCGCCTTTAGTGGAAAGCTGAATCATTTTTATGAAAAAGGCACCTATTATTCAGCAGCTTCCCTGCAACCCGTTTTTAGTTCTGATACAAAATTTGATTCAGGTACCGGCTGGCCCAGTTTTTTTGCACCCATTAACCCGGATGCCGTGAAGTTGGTAAAAGATGCCAGCGCCGGTGATGTAAGATGGGAAGTAGTTGATTCAAAATCAGGCTCACACCTGGGCCATGTATTTGATGACGGGCCAAAGCCAACAGGTAAAAGATATTGCCTGGATTCCGATGCACTGATCTTCGTACCAGCAGGAGGAAAAGCGCCTGTTGCTTCCAATTAAATTGAGTAAAACAATAATAAATTAAAGCGCTTTCTTAATTTTGATCATGCGTAAAATTTATTATCTCTCTACCTGCGATACCTGTAAAAAAATTCTTGCCAAAATAAATCCTGCATCGCACGGCTTTGAATTGCAGGATATAAAAAAAGATAAAATTACTGCCGGTCAGTTGGATCAAATGAAAAAACTGGCCGGCAGTTTTGATGCATTATTCAGTAAACGCGCGACACTGTATTCTACGATGAAACTGAAAGAAAAAAATTTGAGTGAAAAAGAAATGCGGGAACTAATCCTGGAAGAATATACATTTCTCAAAAGGCCTGTCATTATATATGATGGGAAAATTTTTAT
>JBAQJB010000125.1:0-10680 GCA_049289155.1 Chitinophagaceae bacterium | reverse complement strand
TGGCCAATAGCGGGCATGCAGAGCAAGGCTCCACATACTATTGCAAATGTGGATAACATTGCAATGGATTGTTTGATTTTCATTTTAATCTTTTAAATTGTTTATAATAGAACTGAGTGCAAGGTATCATGACAACATTAACCCTGTGTTAAACAGAAAGTAGAATCGGATTAGAAATTTTTTTGAGAAATAACAGATAGGAAATATTTAATTGAACAGGAAAAAATATGTAAGCTTTTAAAGAACCTCTTATAATATTAATTACTGAACCTGGATTTGCATTAAGTAATTTTTTATCAATCGTTCCCACTGGTGACTTTGAAATCTTTATTCTCCCAACGTTGAGAGTTGACCCAGTAAAAAGTAAATAAAATTTCCCCCTGGCTGAATGATTCCACAGGCAGGTTTACAAAATGAATTCCAACTGTTGTATCATGTGTTTTTATTTCTTTGTATGTTGTCCAATTATCATTACTCCAACGAACAACCGCGGGAGATAAAACTTCGATGCGTAAATATTTATCTTTTGGCAGGGAAACACAAGGACGTTCAAAACGCCACACTTCCCAATCTACCTTTGGTCTATTTTTTATATAACGCTCCTGTGTATGCAATGGTAAATCAAAAACTTTCTTATGCCTGAGCGAGTAACACAACTTTATATATTCTGCATGGGCCCATACCAACGGTAAAGCGGAGCCTGTATGCTTTCCAAAAAAAAGGTTTAATTCGGGCAGGTCTTTCGTATCCCAAACCTGTTCCGGGAACAGGCCATGATTTGCAAAAGCTTCCATAGTTTTTAAAAGTGCCGCCGCTTTTTTATAATTACCTGCGGCAATTTCATAGTGCGCTCTTTCTCCGGTTAGCAAAGGCCATGCTCTGCCGATTCCTGTTCCATCGTATGGGCTGCCATCTTCATGTTCGCCGTATCCATCATTATTGTAACGATGCCAGCAAGGCCCAAAAGGTGTTTCTACTTTTAGTTTCGCATCTATTACTTTTATGGTATTTAATATTCTCGGGTCATCGGCCGCGCGCAAACCAAACCGTACTAATGCAAGCGCATCAATACTGATCAATTCATTAATGGGCATTGTACTATTTGCGTCAGCATGATTCTTCAGTTGTATTGTTTTCCCATCCAAATCATTTGCTGCTATGCCGGTTGGATTAATACGAATATAATAGCCTTCCACGCCTGCTTCTTTCGCCAATTGCGTATTCGTTACATAAGTCCAGTGTTCAATATTTGCATTCCAATAGTCAGCCGTTTCCCGGCAGTATGCAGCAACATCCGGTTCATTATTTTTTTCTGCAAATTCCGCTGCAGCCAGTAATGCCGAAATTTCTGTAGCTAAAGTAAATATAGATATTCCATTTTCTTCTTCCCACCGGTCCTGGTTTGTAGCAGGCCCGTTTTTTATAATAAAAGCAACTCCTTTTTTTACAACCTTCCAATAGGTTTGAATCATGTGTGCATCCAGTGCCCCATTCGTACTACATAAATTAATCAATAGAATCGGTAACGCTACCTGGTCTATTTGAATACCTCTCATGTTTGCTTTTCCGGACAACCACATATTTTGCGGCCAATGGCCATCTTCTTCCTGCGTTACCATGAGGTAGTTGATAACCCTGAAAGCATCATCATTTGAATGCATAGATAAAAAGCCGCCGGCAATTTGTACAAGGTCACGCGGCCATACTAAATGATAGCCACCAATATCATCATCGCCTTTTGAAAATCCCCAGGGAATAGACATGCTTGCTATAGTACCTCCTATAAATGATTTCGATTCGTGCATGCGTAAAACGGCTGCGCTGATACGGGAAAGTTTTCCAAAATTATCCTGTGTCACTTCTTTTTGCATTAGGGCGTTTTGCCATTCCGTCCATTCACTGATATACCGTTTTTTCGCATAGGAAAATCCATCTGTAATACTTGCCCAGGCATAGTGTCCTGCTTCAACAGCATCATGACCAAAACCAACAGCAAGAACCAGGGAATTATTTGCTCCCGCTACATCTATTTCACCAATCATCGCCACATTTCCATCTTCTGCACGCTGGTATTCATGGGTTATTTGCTTATGCTGGGAAAGGTCCAGGTATCCATCTGAAACTCCTACGTAACCTACTGAACGCTTTAACCAGTTCTGAGAACAAGCCAATGCCAGCACCAAACCATTTCGCTCTGCAAAAATCATTGGAATGCCTTTATAATCTCCAACCCAGGCCGTGTTTCCGCCGCCACTATTAGACAGATGCGGAGCAAGTAACACATACAAATGATACTCTTTTTTTGCACGGCCTGCCGGCAGGAATTCAATTTTTTGTAAAAGCGTATTTCGCAATGGATCTGTAATGATTTCCTTTACTATCTTATATTTTTTTTGTACACATTCATTCGTAATTATATACCCGGGAATTCCATCGCCCATCATTTCAGTAACATGTTTAGTGTCCCGTTTTTCTTCAGAAAAAAAATCTTTCCCGTTAGTTACAATCAATTCCATATCTCTTGTACATGCATTATCTTCCCTGGGAAAATATACTTCATTCACTATACCATGACTTGTTGTGAAACTAACCTGCGATAGCGGATTCAACGCCTTACCAATTCCGGATTTTGCACTTGATGTCCAGCGGGCAGGAATGCCAGGCTTTCCAGGGGGCATCGGTGAATATTTACTCATAGGTTCAAATTTATTTTAACGCAGTTTTCCGCATCCAGGAAGTGGTTACTGCAAACCACTAAACTCCGGTAATTCCCCGGAGCAGGTGTCGTTGTTCTCCCAAACTTTAATTACTTTATTGATGGCCACAAACAACATTTAAATTTAATAGACTACTTCTTTTTGTTTTCCAATCGCTTTCAAAAGTTTTTCATAAGCCTTATTAAATTTTTCAATGCCTTCATCCTCCAGCTTTTGAGTGATGATGTTGATATCAATCCCAGTATCATTTAATTGCGCTAATACATTTGTTGCGCTTTCCATATTATTTTCTAACCTGTCTTCAGCATTGCCATGATCATTAAAAGCCTGGATAGTTTTAAGCGGAAGTGTGTTGATGGTTTCATTTCCTATTAACTCTTCTACGTATTTTACATCACTAAAAGCGGGGTCTTTACTACTGGTGCTTGCCCATAAAACATGTTGTCGTTTTGCTCCTTTAGACGCCAGCTTTTTAAAACGATCACTTCCAAAAATATCTTTATACATTTCATACGCTTTTTTGGCTGAAGCTATAGCCACTTCACCTTTCAGGTGAAGTAAACCCCTATTTTCAAGTAGCGGATCAGTAAGTACATCAATGCGGCTTAGAAAAAAACTTGCCACAGAAGCAATTTCGTTAATCGGCTGATTTGCATTAATCCTGTCTTCCAACCCGGAGATATACGCTTCAGTAACTTCTTTATACCTTGGTAATCCAAACAGCAATGTGATATTAATATTTATTCCTTCACTAATGCATTTGCGTATAACCGGCAAGCCTTCTGCTGTAGCAGGGATTTTGATCATTACATTTTTCCGGTCAATCGCTTTCCATAATTCCCTTGCCTGTTGTATGGTACCATTTGTATCATAGGCAAGCAGCGGCGAAACTTCAAGGCTCACAAAGCCATCATTTCCGTATGCGTGCTCGTAAGTTTGTCTAAAAAAATCTGCCGCACGCTGTATATCTTTTATTGCAATTGCAAAGAAAACTTTCTCCCTGCTTACATTCTTTTTTGAAAAATCCGCGATATCATAATCATAATCCGAACTGCTGCTGATTGCACTTTCAAAAATGGACGGGTTAGAAGTAACCCCGCTTATACCATCTTCATCAATTAATCTTTTCAGGTTTCCTGTGTCCATAATGTTGCGGTCAAAGAAGTCAAGCCAGATACTTTGCCCAAGATCATGGATGTTTTTTATTCTACTTTGTTTCATAATATTTGCTTCAATGCTTTTTATTTCATTAAATAATTATTCAGTCTTTAAGGATTTAATATTTGATTTAGCAATAACTTTTTTATGTTCAGGCTGCCGCCGGGGTTCACTTTCAGAAGCAAATGCCTTTTTAAAAAGAACATCATCTTCCAAATAAAAATGCATTTTCAAATCCTGTTCAAGTTGCTGCATTTTTTTAAATAAAGAAATATAGTTCCAACTGGCGTCGGGAGGTACCAGGTAATCGTTTGTTATTTCTCTGAAAACTTTTAAGTAATTTAAAGACTTTGCATGTTCAAATTCCTGGAGTTTTATTTTTTCTTCAAAATAATGTAAATCGATACTATGTCTTTTATTACTATGTTTAAAATTCTTCATTGACCGGCTTATGAATGGAAAAAATTCCTGCTCTTCCTTCAACATTTGATTGAGTAAATCCTGGAAGAAAAAGAAAGCTTCTTCATTCAGTTTTTTCAACTCGCTATGCCGGTTGCTGTGACGGAAGGCGACTTTTTGTATAAGATTATAAATAACAACCGCGTTTTCTTTCGCAAATGCATGATGTGTATTAATAATGTACTCAATAAGAAATTCTGCAGAATATTTCTCAAATGAGCCTGTTGCATTTTCTTTTTTTAATACTTTTTTATCCTCAATACATGGTTTATTCAATGTACTTATGGACAGATTCATTTCATTCCCAAATGCAAGGCCCTGCTTAAATAACGATCTTGTGTTCATAGCAAAATTTTTAAAGTTTCAGATAATAACTTTGTATATTTATACCACTTCTATTGTACAGGAATAAACTCAAACTATTCTTCAAAACTACGCCTGTGTTATTAGTTTGGGGTTAACAGCAGATTAGAATCCGGTTAGAAAAGGATTAATTGGAGCCATTTAAAATGTTTAGAAGTAAATTGCTTAAAAAAATAGCTATTCTTGAATTACTATGGAAAGAAAAATATTAATTGTTGAGGATGAGAAAAAAATTGCAGATACACTTAAGTTTGGGCTGGATGAAATTGGCTTTGAAGTAGAAGTTGCTTATGATGGAAATTTAGGGTATCATTTATTCCGGGCTCAAGATTTCGACCTGGTTATTCTTGATATAAATCTTCCTGGCATGAATGGTTATGACCTGTGCAAAGCGATCCGGTCACAAAATCAACTTATTCCTGTTTTGATGCTCACTTCCATGAGTGCTTTGAATGATAAAATTGAAGGTTACGAATCCGGTGCGGATGATTATATGGTGAAGCCATTTGAATTTAAAGAGCTGCTTTTAAAAATAAGGGCATTGCTTAAACGCACATTGAATCAAAACCTGCCTGTTGGAAATACGTTGAAAGCGGCAGATCTTGAAATGGATTTAGATAGTAAAGAAGTATTGCGGGATAACAGGAAAATTAGCCTTACAGCAAAAGAATTTCAATTGCTCGAATACTTACTGCGTAATAAAAACCGCGTGGTATCCAGGGTGGATATAGCGATCAATGTATGGGATGTTGATTTTGAAACGAACACGAATGTTATTGATGTTTATATCAGTTACCTGCGCAATAAAGTAGACAAGCATTTTGAACAGAAATTAATACAAACCCATGTAGGCATGGGGTATATTTTAAAAGATCATTAATGCATATAAGAATAAAAATAACTTTGCTGTTTGCGCTTATCACGGGTGTATTGCTAACTTTATTCTGTGGATTCATTTATTATTTTTATTACAACATTAGAATTGAAAATGTAAAAGCGCATCTTTCCAACCACGTACTAACTACGGCGAATATGCTTAAAGAACCCGGCACTTTTAATCCCGCGCTGATGAAGGAAATTGATTCCATAACGGTGATACCGATGCAAAATAAAACCATCCAGGTATATAATTCTTCCAATAAAGACATTTATACAAATAGCGATGCGCCAGCGGATACTTTACACATCACAGATGCTATGCTGATTAATGCAAGAAAAGAAAAGGAATATTTTTTTACTGCCGGGAACCGCGAAGCCATTACATTTTATGATACAATAAATAATAATTCCCTTGTGATTGTAGCCGCTGCTTTTGATGAAGAAGGTAAACGAAACCTGAACCATCTAAAAATTATTTTACTAATCACTTTTATCTGCGGTAATTTAATTGCTTTCAGTTCAGGTTATTTTTTCTCAAAAATATTATTGAAACCATTGCGTAAAATTGCGGATGATGTAAAAGATATTTCTGCACAAAATCTCGAACACAGAATTAAATCAAATAATGCGAAAGACGAATGGAATTATCTTACTGAAACCCTCAATGAATTGTTAGACCGCCTTGAGCAAAGTTTTGAAATGCAACGCCGGTTTATTTCTTCTGCATCGCACGAATTATCAACTCCGCTCACTTCCATTTCAAGCCAGTTGGAAGTATCGTTGCAAAGAAACAGGGAAGCTAAAGAATATCGCGGCATCATGCAATCGGTTTACCAGGACGTACGCAATTTGGCAAAACTTACCCAAACTTTATTAGAGTTTGCAACAGTATCGGGCATTAAAGGAGGCATTAAAATTAATTCTATTAGAATTGATGAAATACTGATGCAACTGCCATGCGAGTTCAGGAAAATGAATAATGGTTATACTGTGAAACTTGAGTTTCAACAGTTGCCAGAAAATGAAGAAAGGTTACTGGTATTTGGAAATGCGGAACTTTTATTCACCGCGATAAAAAATGTCGTTTCCAACTCCTGTAAATATTCCACGGATCATTGTGCCATTGTAAAATTACAGGTTCAGTCCAAAGAAATATTTATCAGTATTGAAGATGATGGAAAAGGTATTTCTGAAAATGATTTAAAAAATATTTTCCTGCCATTTTACAGGAGTGAAGACAGCAAATCAATCACTGGTTTTGGCGTAGGATTGCCATTGGTAAACCGCATTATTAAATTGCATAAAGGCCATATTACTGTTGATTCCACTATTGGAAAAGGAACGAAGGTGTATATATATATTTACCCATTGCAGAAAACGTTCGGAACAGGTAACATTTCCCTTATCAAAGTTGTACTGTTGGTAAAAAAGGATGCTAAATAAAGCCCGGTTTTTTTGGCATAAAAAAAATCACATTACTGTGATTTTCGTAGAGGTCCCGAGCGGATTCGAACCGCTGTACGAGCTTTTGCAGAGCTCTGCCTAGCCACTCGGCCACAGGACCATATATTTTAAAGCAGCGCAAAAGTAAGGCAATGGCCGGTAATTTAAAATTCTAATTCTATATTCCTTGTTTGATTTCATCTTTTTTACTTTGAAAAGGTTGTAATTTTGTAACTGAAACCTGGGTCGTTTTACATACTAACCCTTCTCATATAAATAATAAGCAAATATTCAAATATGCAAATTCCTTTTTATAAATACCATGGCACTGCCAATGATTTTATTATGATCGACAATCGCGAAGAGAAAATAAATCTTACCAATAAACAAGTTAAAAAATTATGTGAAAGGCATACAGGAATAGGCGCTGATGGACTGATATTAATTTCCAATACACCTGGTGCTGACTTTGAAATGGTTTATTATAATGCAGATGGAAACCCCGGGAGTATGTGTGGAAATGGAGGCAGGTGCGCTATTAGATTTGCAGATTTATTGGGTATCAAAAAAAACACATACCATTTTCATGCAATGGATGGAATGCATGAAGCCAGGATTGAAGAAGGTGGTTGGGTGTATTTAAAAATGAATGATGTACATAAAATGGAACATGTATTCCCGGATGCATATGTACTCAACACAGGTTCTCCGCACTATGTAAAACAAGTTGCCGACATACGCAATTATCCTGTTTTCAAAGAAGGAAAAGAAATTCGTTATAGCCCGGAATACAAACAGGAAGGCATTAATGTAAACTTTGTGGAAGAATTGGAAAACGGCATATTTGTCCGCACCTATGAACGGGGCGTGGAAGATGAAACCATGAGTTGCGGTACTGGTATAACCGCATCCGCATTGGTGTTCGCGCACAACGACAGCGGTTTTAACCATATTGATGTTCAAACCCTGGGTGGGAAACTCGCTGTTGAATTTAATAAAAGAAGCCCTACAGATTTTATCGATATCTGGCTATGTGGACCGGCAGAACTTTCTTTTAAAGGAGAAGTTTCAATTGATTTAATTTAAATTATTTTATATAAATGATCCAGGCATTTACGATCCGTGTGTATGGCATATTGATGGATACACATAAAAATGTTTTAGTGAGTGATGAAATTATTCGCGGAAAATTCTATACAAAATTCCCCGGTGGCGGGCTTGAATTTGGCGAAGGCACAATAGAATGCCTGGTGCGTGAATTCAAAGAAGAAACCGGCCTTACTATTTCTATAAAACAACATCTTTATACCACTGATTTTTTTCAGCCATCCGCTTTTAATGAAAATGACCAGGTTATTTCCATTTACTATCTTGTTGAATCAAATGATATAAATTCTTTACAAATTTCAACAACTGTTTATGATTTTTCTGAAGAACAATTGTCCGGAAAAATCCAGCAGGAAAATTTTCGCTGGATAGCGATTGATGAATTAAATGAAGATTCAGTTACATTGCCAATTGATAAAAAAGTAGTGAGTTTGATTAAGCGGTTATAAAATAATCATTAAGAAATTTTACTTTTAACATACACGATTTTTTATTAACCTATGTTATTGGAAAACCCTTTCTCTCAATCGTATTTTTGCAGTATAAAAATATAATATCATGAATAAAACAATTGAAAGAATTATCCCAAAACCCGCACAACCCGGAATGGTTGGCGATGGCTTCCGCGTATATAATTTTATACCGCGTGCAAATATTTCTCAACGGCGCATGAGCCCTTTCCTGATGCTGGACTTCAATGCAGCGTATGATTTTGGTCCTTCTGAAACCCTGCGTGGCGTGGATGTTCACCCGCATAAAGGTTTTGAAACTGTTACCATTGCTTACCAGGGAGCCGTGGCGCATCACGACAGCACAGGTAATAGCGGTATTATTTATCCCGGCGATGTTCAATGGATGACAGCAGGTGCCGGCATCCTGCATAAAGAATACCATGAAGAAAATTTTTCCAGGAAAGGCGGCCCGTTTGAAATGGTGCAACTCTGGGTAAATTTACCCAAAAAAGATAAAGGCACACCGGCACATTACCAGGCAATTACTTCCGCAGAAATGAAAAATATAAAGCTGGAAAATAATGGTGGAAACGTACATGTCATTGCGGGAAATTTTAACGGAGAAACCGGCCCTGCAAAAACCTATTCACCCGTCAATTTGTTTGATATAAAAATGAAGGCCGGGGGAAAAACAACTTTTTCAATTCCGGCAAATCATAACACGGCAATACTTTTAGTAAATGGCCATGCAACGATCAATGGTGAAAAGGCAAAAGAACATAGCTTTGTATTGTTTGGAAATGAAGGCGAAGAAATTACTGTAGAAAGCAGTGAGGATGCAGTGTTGCTTTTAATGAGCGGCGAACCGATCAATGAACCAATTGCCAGTTATGGACCGTTTGTTATGAATACACAGGAAGAAATAATGGAAGCCATTCATGAATTCCAGTCAGGAAAATATGGCGTATTGGTTTAAAATAAATTTTATAAATAAAACACATTTCTATGAATACAGATTATGAATCAATACCACTGATCAATAATGAAAACATGCATCGCTTTGAAATGAACATAAATGATTCGATTGCATTTATTGAATATAATATTAAAGAAGGCGTTCTTGCACTCATACATACGGAAGTTCCCGAATCTCTGCAGGGAAAAGGCGCTGGTTCAGCCATCATAGAAAAAACACTTCAATATGCAAAAGCAAATGGGTTTGTCATCAAACCCATTTGCCCCTTTGTGCTTGCCTATCTTAAGCGGCATGCGGAATGGAATGTACTTTTGTCCTGAATTTAGAGCAGTTTTAGAATAGGAGGTTTACCTCTTATCACGAAATTTTATATCTGTATAAATATTTCTATAGATTTTCAAATTTATTTTTGTAAATTAGTAAAAATATTTTTTATGAGAGACAAAACTATTGCCGCAATTCTCGCATTTTTCCTGGGTGGTTTCGGCATCCATCAATTTTACCTGGGCAATAAATCGAAAGGAATTTTGTACCTCGTTTTTTTCTGGACGATTATTCCTTCCATCATTGCGTTTGTTGATTGCATAATCCTATTGTCAATGAGTTATGCTGAATTTGACCGGAAGTATAATTCGGATTTTATCCCGGTGAATTCGTATGTGCCCACACCTAAAACTGATGTGGCAGAACAAATAGATAAGCTCTACTCGCTCAAAATGCGCGGCGTAATTACAGATGAAGAATATCAAATTCAAAAAAGAAGGATGATGGCTTAAGAACTTTTCTTAATTGCTTATATAACCTAATGAAAAAAACTTTTTGCGCTTTTTGCATGCTTGTAAGTTCTGCCGTTTACTGCCAAACTACACCTGTATATATTGATACTTTATTTTATGGCAAAAATGGCTTGCAAAATAAAGTGCCCCGCCTCGGCTTAAGTATTGGTATCATCGAAAATGGAAAAATAAATTTTTATAGTTATGGTTTCCGGTCACATAGCAGTAAACAATATGTGGATAGTAATACAGTTTTTGAAATTGGTTCAAACACAAAACTATTTACAGGTTTGCTCCTTGCCTTGAAAAATGTAAAAAATGATATACCACAAGATGCGACAATTGATGCT
>JBAQJB010000124.1:0-2010 GCA_049289155.1 Chitinophagaceae bacterium | reverse complement strand
AAGCCAAAAATTGAATACATAGGGCCACATACAAGATTGCGTGTATCCGGTCCAAATGAAGGAGAATCAGAAACACATGAATGATAACAGATAAATAAATTTTTGTAAGTCAGCATTACCCCTTTTGGGTTTCCTGTAGTACCGGAAGTATAGAGCAAAGTACAAACATCATCCTCCTTAATTTGTATAGAAGACAATCCATTTTCATCAATAGTATTATTTTGAATGCCTGTTTTTTCAATTGCATGAACATGCAGGTTTTGTGGAAATTCTGTGGCACCAACAAGTTTTTGAAATGCAGTGCCATAAAACAAATGATCAATACCGGCATCCTGTAAAACAAATAAAAGTTCTTCCGGCAAGGCGCGCCAGTTGATACATACAGGAATAATTCCAGCCAGCATTGCACCCGAAATCAAGTGAATGACAAAAGGATTATTTAAATCAAGTATACCAAAACGGTCACCCTGCTGAAGGCCTAATGATTTTAAATAATGTGCAGCCTGTAAAGATTTTTCAAAATAAATTTTATAAGAAAAAACTTCTTCATTAAAAATATAGGCGATCCTTTCGGGATGTGTGTTTGCGCGGTAAGAAAGAATTTGAGGAAAAGTTGTAACCATACTTATTTTTTATTTTACAGCCCTGGCATAATGCCAGGCAAGATTGGTACCGCCTGAAACCGGCAGTACAACGCCCGTGATATAAGAAGATGCGGGCATGGCAAAAAAAGTAACAGCGGCTGCTACTTCTTCCGGTGTGCCTGCACGTTTTAAAACATTGGCGGCTGATAGTTTTTCCAGCATTTCATCCGTCATTCTTTCAACCACCGAAGGAGTTTGAATAAAGCCCGGGCATACAATATTTGATGTGATTCCGTATTTCCCTTCCTCCACAGCCAGGTTCATAAAAAAAGATTCCATCATTAATTTTTGCGCAGCATATAATGACTGGCCGGGCATTGACATGTGCGCTGCAATTGAACTTATTCCAATCCACCGGCCATATTTTTCTGCGCGTTGAAACTGCACTGTCTTTTCCATGATAAGGAAAATATGGTCCATATTAATTGTAAAATTTTCAGATAATTCTTTCTTCGAAAAATTGATCAGTCTTTTTTTTGGAGTATGAACATTTAAACTATTAATAACGATATGCGGGTATCCGGTTTCGTTTAATTTTTCAACCAATAAATGCTGGCCTTCTTCCTTTGAAAGATCAAAGGGCCAGCATTCAAAATTGGAAGATTGCACAGAATTTTTTAGCAGATCAAGCTTTTGTTCATTTCTTGAAACAGCAATTACATGTGCGCTATTTTCCAATAATGATTTTGCGATCGCATGGCCAATGCCCTGCCCTGCACCGGTGATTAAAACTTTTTTCCCTGCTAATGTTTTGTCCATTCAAAATATTTTATGCAGGCACTTTATACAATGCAGCGCCTCCGGTAAAACCTGCGCCGGCAGCGGTTAATAATACGATTGCACCCGGCGTTAATTTTCCTTCTTCAAAAGCCTGGTTAAATGTTACCGGCAATGTACCGGCAATACAATTTCCTGCTTTATGTATAGAAACTTCCATTTTTTCCTGCGGAATTTTTAAAGCATCGGCTGCTTTTCGCATGATGTATAAATTGGCCTGGTGTGGAATAAATACATCCACATCTTTGATATCAAAATTATTTTTATTACAAACATCCAAGGCAAGTTCAGCCATTTTACCTGCTGCACTTTCCGCCAATTCTTTTCCCGTCATTTTCATGACAGTACCATGCAAATCATTGTCAATTGTTTCATGTGATGCGGGCATTTTACTTCCACCAGCCGGAACATATAATTGTTCAATTCCACTTCCATCCGCCCATAATTCAATTCCCAGGAAACCCTCGCCCGCATTGCATTTCGTAAGAAGTACCGCACCACCACCGTCACTGAAAATGGGTAAAAAAACCGGGTCATTCCTGCGTACAGATCTTGATTTCATATCGGCGCCAATTACCAATACATATTC
>JBAQJB010000123.1:0-11645 GCA_049289155.1 Chitinophagaceae bacterium | reverse complement strand
GTATTACAGCGGAGATATGGATAACCCAAAAGTGGTTT
This sequence comes from Chitinophagaceae bacterium, assembly GCA_049289155.1. Taxonomy (GTDB): domain Bacteria; phylum Bacteroidota; class Bacteroidia; order Chitinophagales; family Chitinophagaceae; genus JAFDXJ01. The sequence goes on along the minus strand of JBAQJB010000123.1, from coordinate 11,607 downwards.
TTCAACCATTGATGTGCCAGCATTGCAACAATGCGCCATGCGAAAATGTATGCCCGGTATCTGCAACGAATCACAGTTCTGAAGGCATGAACCAAATGGCTTATAACAGGTGTATTGGTACAAGGTATTGCGCTAATAACTGCCCGTATAAAGTACGACGGTTCAACTGGGCTGATTATACTGGCGCTGATAGTTTCCCGGATAACCAGGATCAAACGATAGTGGGTGTATTAGACCCGGCAGTTCATGTAATGAATGATGATCTCAGCCGTATGGTTTTAAATCCTGACGTGACTGTCCGCAGCCGTGGTGTGATGGAAAAATGCAGTTTTTGTGTACAACGGTTACAGGATGGTAAGTTGAAAGCAAAACGTGCAAACCGCGCGATCTTTACAGGGGAAGATGGACAGTGGGATTTAAAAACAGCTTGCCAGCAGGCTTGCCCGACTCATGCGATTGTTTTCGGAAATATTAATAATAGCAAGAGTGGAATTTCGAAAGAAAGGATTGAAAATACAAAACGGAGTTTTTATTCACTGGAACAATTGCACGTAATGCCGAATGTGAATTACCTGGTGAAAGTTAGGAATACAGAAGAACACGAAGCATAAAAATTATTAGAACAAAAAATTTTAACCCCTTCAGAAAAATTGCAGGGTATAACTAATAACAAGATCAAATGCATCTAAAGTACGAAGCACAAATACGGGAACCTTTGGTAGATGGCGATAAGGATTATCACCAGGTATCAGAAGATATTTGCCGCCCCATAGAAGTGAAGCCTTCCAGGCTTTGGTATATCGGGTTTTTCATATCAGTGGCTTTATTATTATTTGGTGTATGGAGTATTTATGACCAGGTTGTGTATGGTGTAGGCCAATGGAACCTGAATAAAACTGTTGGTTGGGGTTGGGATATTACCAATTTCGTATGGTGGATTGGTATAGGGCACGCAGGTACTTTGATCTCGGCGATCTTATTATTATTCAGGCAGGGTTGGAGAACAGGTGTGAACAGGGCAGCTGAAGCCATGACAATTTTTGCGGTAATATGTGCCGGCCAGTTTCCTATCTGGCATATGGGCCGGGTTTGGCTTGCATTTTTCATCATGCCTTATCCAAATTCACGTGGACCGGTTTGGGTGAATTTCAATTCCCCACTCTTATGGGATGTTTTCGCGGTATCAACCTATTTTACCGTGTCTTTACTTTTCTGGTATACTGGTTTATTACCCGATCTCGCGCTTCTCCGTGACCGTGCTAAAACTAAATTCAGGAAGTTTTTTTATGGTATTACTTCATTCGGCTGGACTGGTTCAACGAAACACTGGCAAAGGCATGAAGCACTTTCTCTTGTTTTGGCGGGCCTTGCTACACCGCTCGTTTTATCAGTTCATACAATTGTATCCTTCGACTTTGCAACCTCTGTAATACCGGGGTGGCATACAACGATATTTCCACCATACTTCGTGGCAGGAGCGATCTTCTCCGGGTTTGCCATGGTACAAACATTATTATTAATCCTGCGTAAAGTGTTCAACCTGCAGGATTATATTACACTGGGACATATTGAAGCAATGAATAAAGTAATTGTGTTGACGGGTTCCATTGTGGGTATTGCTTATTTAACCGAATTATTTATCGCATTTTACAGCCAGAATCAATACGAGGCGTATGCATTTTTCTATACCAGGGCAAACTTATTCAGCCCTTATGGCTGGGCATATTATGGTATGATGACGTGTAATGTATTATCCCCGCAAATTTTCTGGTTCAGGAAAATGAGGAGAAATCTGTACGTTACTTTTTTCATGAGTATTCTTGTTAATATAGGTATGTGGTTTGAACGTTTTGTGATCATTGCCACTTCTATTTTCAGGGATTATTTGCCAAGCAGCTGGTCTATTTATTATAGTCCGTCTATTTTTGAAATCGGGTTTTATGTGGGAACTTTCGGATTATTCTTTACCTGCTTCTTCCTTTTCTCAAAATACTTCCCGGTCATTGCAATTGCAGAAATTAAACATGTATTAAAAACGAGCGGGCAGAATTATAAAGAACAGGTTGGCGGAATTGAGTTACAAAAGGTAGAAGAATTTGCAGGTGAATATGCACATTAATAAAAGCCAGGTATACATTAATAAAAGGAAAAGAAATTAATATGGCAAAAAAGAAATTTGTTGTTGGCAGCTTTAAGGAGGAGTCGGTTTTATTCCCCGCTGTAAAAGCAGTGAGGAAAGCCGGTTATAAGATATATGATGTATTTACACCTTACGCTGTTCATGGCCTGGACCATGAAATGGGCTTGCGCGAAACCAGTATCCATACAGCAGGATTTATTTATGGTATTACCGGAACTGCAACAGCATTAGGAGGAATTAGCTGGATACTTGTACAGGACTGGCCATTGAATATTGGTGGCAAACCACATTTCGCTTTACCGGCATGGATTCCTATTACATTTGAGTTGACCGTATTATTTGCTGCGGTGGGTATGACAATGACATTTTGTTACCTCTGCCAGTTGGCACCATTTGTAAAAAAACATCATTTTGTATTAAGATCTACAGATGACACTTTCGCAATGGTAATCGAATGTTCAGGCAAAACAAATTCACAGGAAGTGATGGCATTTCTTGAAGCAAACGGTGCAGTGGATGTGCATGAGCAATTTGCGGAAACCGGCTGGTGGTTTGGAACATATGATAAGGAACAACAATTATACAGGGATACAACGGTTGATATAGCATAACGAACAGAATTATTTATGATGAAAAAATCAATAAGCATATCTATTTTATCCGGCACGCTTTTGCTTGCTGCCTGCAATGATGTAAGGCGGGAACCGGGCCATGTATATATGCCGGATATGGCATATAGCAGGGCTTATGAGACTTACGATGCCCGGGACTCTACTAAATTTACAGAGAATGCCACGCATCCCGGGGATAAAATTTTTTATGATAATATGCCTGTCGCAGGGACAGTCGCAAGAGGTGAAGACATGCCATTTCCACTCGCGAAAGATATGCCCGGTGATACAACCAATTATTATGCATCCAGGCAAATTCAAAATCCTGTTCCACCCCTGGACGCAAAAGATATGAAAGAAGCAGAACGTTTATACCTGATTAATTGCGGTATCTGTCATGGTACAGCATTGGATGGTAATGGCCCGTTATATAAAGGAGGAGAGGGTCCATTCCCGGCAGCACCTAAAAACCTGGTTACTTTGAATATGCCGGATGGACAGATGTTTTATTCCATTGCGTATGGAAAAAATTTAATGGGAAGTTATGCATCTCAGTTGACGCGGCAACAGCGTTGGGAAATCATTCATTATATCCGGTCGAAGCAAAAGACAACTGCCACAAGTACTGCGGCAGCTTCAGCAGCACCAGTAAAAGATTCAACAGCAGCAAAACCATAAAAATTATTTTTCAGAGACAAACTTTTTAAAATGGTATCAATAAAAGAACAATTTGAAATTCCTGCAAAGATGAAAACCTGGGCGATGGCACTTACTGCTATCGGCATTATTTCCATCGTGATAGGTTTTATTTTACATGGCACGGGTACTGAAGAAGAACAATCTGTATTTTGGGGTACCATTATGTATAACAGTATTTACTTTACCCTTATTTGTAATGCCACCATGTTTTTTGTTTGCGCTGTAACGCTTGCCATGGGTGGCTGGCAGCTGGTTTTCCAGCGTGTGGCTGAAGCTATCTCCACGATGGTTCCCATATTTGGAGTCATTACTTTTGCTGTTTTTTTATATATCATTTTTGGCGGGCACCTGCACAGTATTTATCATTGGATTGATAAAGATGCAGTGGCTAATGATAAATTGCTGGATGGTAAAAGTGGCTTTTTAAATCCTACATTTTTTGTGATCTGGTCCGCATTATCCATTGGGCTCTGGAGTATTTTGGGGGCAAGAATGCGTAGGTTGAGTAATGAAGCGGATGCGGCACCAATGGATTATGAAAGCGGAAAACACTTCGTATGGAGGAATACAGTTACTGCTGGTTTATTTATTGTATGGTTTGCACTTACTATTGGTTCAGTAACACCATGGTTCTGGCTCATGAGCCTGGATGCACATTGGTATTCTACCATGTATAGCTGGTATACATTTGCCAGTACTTTTGTTTCAGGTTGTGCATTGATAGCGTTATGGGTAATTTACTTAAAAAATAAAGGCTACCTGGAATATACGAACGAAGAACATTTACATGACCTGGGTAAGTTTATGTTTGCATTTTCCATTTTCTGGACCTATCTCTGGTTTGCACAATACATGCTGATCTGGTATGCAAATATCCCGGAAGAAACTATTTATTTTAAACCAAGGGTACAGGGTGTTTATAAAGGCATATTTTTCTTTAACCTGATTATCAATTTCGTTGCTCCTATATTGATTTTAATGAAAAAATCAACGAAAAGAAATTATACCATGATGACCTTTATGGCAGTACTTATTATTTTTGGCCACTGGATTGATTTTTACCAGATGGTAATGGCAAGTATTTCAAAGAACACATTAACGTTAGGCTGGCTGGATTTTGGTGTAGCTGCATTATTTATAGGTTTGATGATACATTTTGTAGGAAAGGCCCTGGCAAAAAAACCGCTGGTTGCAAAATTCCATCCATACCTGAAAGAAAGCATCATACACCAGACTTAAATTATTTTACAAGAACACTATACAATTATTTATTGAAAATAACTTTTTGAATTATGTCAACTTTTTTTATCATCGCTGTGATCGTCCTGGTTTTCCTGATCATTTTTCAAATTGCAAAAGCAAGTGAATATGTTGCTGTCCTGAAAGGGGAAGAAAAAGCACGAAAAGACAATAATAAAGTGAATGGCTTTTTTATGATCGCATTCCTGATCGCAGGTTTGATTGCCGTTTATTATTGCAATGATGCTTTATATGGGAAAACGCTAATGGTTCATGAATCAGCCAGTACACAAGGGGATGAAGTAGACCATATGATTTGGGTGACTTTGATCATTACGGGAATTGTATTTTTAATCACTCAAATTTTATTATTCTGGTTTGCTTTCAGATACCAGGAAAGCCCTAAGAGAAAAGTTTTTTATTTTCCGCATAACAATAAACTGGAAGCAATCTGGACAATTGTCCCAACACTTGTGCTGACAGTTTTAATCGTGATCGGGCTGCGCAACTGGTATGCATTCACAGGTGAAGCTCCAAAAAATGCCATGGAAATTGAAGTGATCGGTAAACAGTTTAACTGGATTTTCCGTTATCCTGGAAATGATGGAGTTTTTGGGAAAAAATATTATAAGATGATTGATGCTACGAATTCCCTCGGCATGAACTGGCATGATAGTTCTTCCATTCATGTTACTGATGATCCCGCTGCACATGATGATATTATTTTAGAGCAGGGAACTGTATATATGGTAAAAAATAAACCCACTAAATTTATTATCGGTTCAAGAGATGTGGTGCATGATGTGGGGCTTCCCTGGTTTCGCCTGAAAATGGATGCTGTTCCCGGAACACCTACAACACTTTGGCTGACTCCAAAATTTACTACGAAAGAAATGATTGAAAAAACAGGCAATCCCAATTTTGCCTACGAGATCAGTTGTGACCAGATTTGCGGGGTAGGCCACTATTCAATGCGTGGCGTAGTAATGGTCGTAACACAACCAGAATTTGATGAATGGATGGCAAAACAAAAGCCGGCTTATTATGCAGCTTACCCGGATAAGGATCCGTCCAATATGAAGCCGGCTCTTCCTGTTGCCGGAGCAGATAGTGCCAAAAGCACTGCTTCAGTTTTACAATCACCAGCAAAAAAAATATTAAGGCAAAAGCCTGAATAAATAATTTTAAACAGTAAGACAAAAGAAAATATTATGAACGAAGAAACTGTTTTACATACCAGCACGGAAATAATGATTCCGCATGATGCAGCACATCATGATGGCCATCATGAGCACCACCAAAGTTTTATTTCAAAATATGTGTTTAGCCAGGATCATAAAATGATCTCAAAGCAATTTCTAATTACGGGAATGATTTGGGCGGTGTTAGGTGGCTTGATGTCTGTGTTATTCAGGCTCCAGCTTGGTTTTCCTGATACCAGTTTCCCTATCCTGGAAACCTTGTTGGGCAAATGGGCAAAGGGCGGACATATAGATCCGGAAGCTTATTATGCATTGGTAACTATGCATGGTACCATCATGATTTTTTTCGTTTTGACAGCTGGGTTAAGCGGAACTTTTGCAAACTTTCTAATTCCATTGCAAGTTGGTGCACGGGATATGGCATCGCCATTTTTGAATATGCTTAGCTATTGGTTCTTCTTTGCAGCCAGTACTGTAATGCTTTCTTCATTATTTGTTGAAACGGGGCCATTCAGCGGAGGCTGGACAGCTTATCCGCCATTGAGCGCATTGGGCAGTGCTTCACCTGGCTCAAAAACGGGTATGGATCTTTGGCTGATTGCAATGGCTTTATTCGTCGTTTCTTCATTACTTGGTGGATTGAATTATATCACTACTATTCTGAATATGCGCACTAAGGGCATGAGTATGACGAGATTGCCACTTACTATTTGGGGTTTGTTTTTCACAGCAGTGTTAGGTGTTTTGTCATTCCCGGTTTTATTATCCGGTTTTATCCTGTTGATTTTCGACAGAAATTTCGGAACAAGTTTTTATCTCTCTGATATTTTTATAAATGGTGTCGGGGCGCTTCCAAACGAAGGGGGGAATGCCATTTTATACCAACACTTATTTTGGTTCCTCGGCCACCCTGAAGTGTATATTGTAATTTTGCCGGGCATGGGTATAGTCTCGGAAGTCATAAGTATAAACTCACGGAAACCGATATTTGGTTATACAGCAATGGTTGCTTCTTTATTTGCGATTGCAATTCTTTCATTTTTAGTGTGGGCGCATCACATGTTCGTCACTGGTATGAATCCATTCCTTGGGTCAATTTTCGTATTGCTTACATTATTAATTGCAGTTCCATCTTCTATTAAAGTGTTTAACTGGATAACGACACTCTGGCGGGGCAATATCCGGTTTTCGCCGGCAATGCTATTTTCAATTGGCTTCGTGAGCATGTTTATTTCAGGTGGACTTACCGGAATCTGGATGGGAAATTCAGCGATTGATATTCATATTCACGATACGTATTTCATTATTGCACATTTCCATTTGGTAATGGGTGTGGCGGCGATGTTTGGCATGTTTGCAGGTGTGTATCACTGGTTCCCTAAAATGTATGGACGTTATTTAAACAGTAATTTAGGTTATATCCATTTTTGGATTTCTATGATTGGCGCGTATGTTATTTTCTGGCCTATGCACTATGAAGGACTTGCCGGAATGCCGCGTCGCTATTACGATTACAGTAACTGGGAAAGTTTTAAACAATTTGCAGATCTAAATAAAGTCATCAGTTTTACAGCGATCGTTGTATTTGCTGTGCAGATTTTATTCCTTTTAAATTTCTTTTATTCAATATGGAAGGGCAGGAAAGTAACTACATTAAATCCCTGGAGTGCGAATACACTGGAATGGACAACGCCGATTCACCCGGGGCATGGTAACTGGGAGGGTGAAATTCCTGAAGTATATCGCGGTGCTTATGAATATGGCAAAGAAGGAATTGATTTTATTCCTCAGAACGTTCCATTGGGTGCTGAAGAAAAACTTCATTGATTGCAGGGTACATTGATCACTAAAATTTAAAATAAAATGCCCTGGAACATTTCAGGGCATTTGTATAAATATTTGAACGGTTCGTTTTTTGATAGCATTTTTTATGATGAGCAACACAATTGATTCTTCCTCTACGTATACTTTTGCTTCCAAAGTAAAAGACTATTTCCTGCTGAGTAAATTTACCCTCAGCTTTACAGTAGTTTTTACCTGTGTTATTTGTTATCTCCTTGCACCAAATATTTCAGGGGGATGGCAAATGGCTATCCTGCTTTTTGTAGCCGGCTTATTGGTTACAGCAAGTGCCAATGCCATTAACCAGGGTGTTGAAAAAGATACAGATGCCATGATGCGCCGTACCGGCAAAAGGCCCGTTGCTGAAGGCCGTATGAGCGATACTGAAGCTTTTACATTTGCGTGGATAGCAGGCGGGATCGGTGTTTTGATGATGTGGTATTTTTTTAATTTCCCATCTGCACTTTTATCCGCCATCAGTTTATTTATTTATGCATTTGTATATACGCCTTTAAAAAAGAAAAGTGCTCTTGCTGTATTGGTAGGTGCTTTGCCGGGCGCACTTCCATGCCTGATTGGCTGGGTGGCTGCAACGGGCATCATCAACCCATTTACTGAAATCAGGATTGGTGATTTTGCTATTTTAAATGCTGCAGGCTGGGCTTTATTTGGTATCCAGTTTTTCTGGCAATTTCCTCATTTCTGGGCGATTGCCTGGGTGGCCCATACGGATTATACAAAGGCGGGATTCAAACTATTACCCAATGAAAAAGGCCCTACAAAATATACTGCCTTACAGGCAATTATGTATGCAGTCATGATGTTGCCGGTAGGTCTTTTGCCCTATTATTTTCATATAAGTGGTATAGTTAGTTTATGGATAATTGTTGCAGCGAATATTTTCATTGTTATTCAATGTATCAGGTTATATACAGGGATGCAGGTGAAAGATGCAAAGCGGGTAATGTTTAGCAGTTATATTTATTTGCCTGTTGTATACCTATCATTACTGGCAGATAAATTAAATTATCATTTTTAAAAAGGATCGAAATCATTAAAATAATTTGTTATGATGGCACGCTCTTTAAAGGCACCCGACACAAGAATACATCCCCATAAATTTATTTTATGGGTGTCCATGGCAAGCATTGTAATGATGTTTGCAGGACTCACAAGCGCATACATAGTACGAAGCGGACAGGCGAACTGGCTGGAATTTTCCCTGCCTCCCATTTTCTGGGTGTCCACTTTTGTGATCCTGTTGAGCAGCTTCACCATGCACCTTGCATTAAAATCTTTTAAAGCCAGAGAAATGAAGCGGTACAGGTTGTTTATTACGGCCACTGCATTTTTAGGAGTTGCATTTGCGGTCATGCAATGTATTGGATTTTTATATTTAAATGATCATGGCGTACAACTTATCTGGCAGGGAAGTAATCCCTCGGCATCTTTTTTGGGGATCATTACAGGCCTGCATATTTTACATGTGCTGGGTGGTGTGGTAGCATTATTAATTATTTTTTTTCGCGCATATAGTAATAAAACAAAAAGCTATAGCTCAATACCAATAGAGGTTGCAGCTACATACTGGCATTTTGTGGATATACTTTGGATTTATTTATTTATATTTTTCAACTGGATGCACTAAATTTATGCTTCAAAAGATTTTCAAAGAAAAAAATCTTTTTTTGTACCGGATTTTGAGCATCAGCCAATAAATTTGCAAACGAAACTTTTTTAAACAACATGGCTAATACAACTGCAATTTCACAAACCTGGAAAGGTGGTAAAAGTCCGTTCAATGTAGAGTACGGAAAATTGATGATGTGGTATTTTTTAATGAGTGACTCATTCACCTTTGGTGCCCTTTTGATCGCTTATGGAACAACCCGTTTTGCTACTAACGGATGGCCTGACCCGAATATCGTTTTTGGGAGTTTCCCCGGCCTTGGCCCGGGGCATCCCTTATTGTTTGTAAGCCTGATGACTTTCATTCTTATCCTGAGTTCCGTAACGATGGTGTTAGCAGTTCATGCCGGGCATAAGATGGATAAAAAGCAAGTTGTAAAATACCTTATCTGGACTATCATTGGCGGCCTTGCATTCTTAAGTTGCCAGGCTATTGAGTGGACACATCTTCACAGTGAAGGTGCATGGTGGGGAAGGAATCCTTTTCCAAATTCTAATGGTAGTATTTCTACTTCTAATTTTACCAACTTCTTTTTTACCATAACAGGCTTTCATGGCTTCCACGTGTTTTCGGGTGTCGTCATAAATGTGATCATGCTCATCATGACCTTGCAGAATAAATTTGAAAACAGGGGCCATTACCTGATGATCGAAAAGGCAGGCTTATACTGGCATTTTGTGGACCTGGTATGGGTATTTGTATTCACTTGTTTTTACCTCATTTAAATTTTAAAATTTATAAATAATTTTCATGGCACATTCAGCAACAATCGCGTTACAACCAGGAGAAAAAGATCCCGCAATAAAAGAGATATGGCGGATTACAATTATACTTTCTGTACTAACTATTGTAGAACTGGCATTGGGATTTTCAATGATCGGTATGCCGGTAGGAACCCTGCATTATTTTATTAAAGGTGTCATCATTATTTTAATGCTGGCTAAAGCATTTTATATCATTGGCTACTTTATGCATTTAAAACATGAAGTAAGAACGCTGATCATGTCAATCGGTATTCCAATGTTATTATTTATCTGGTTTATCCTTGCTTTTATAATGGATGGCCATTCATACAATGTGATGAAAAACAGGTACGAGCCTTATTATAAAGAAAAATCAACCATTCAAATGCCACCGCCTGCAGAAGAACACCAGGAAGCAAAACCCGGTGGGCTCGATTAATGCCGGCAATTTTTAAATAATATAACGAAACCATTGCAGCATAGCAATGGTTTTTTTTGTAACTCGCAACATTATGAAACTGAAAGCATTCCTTGCTGTATGCATGGCCATTTTAATTCCCGTGACAGGATATTACCTCGTTAAAAACGCCAGTGACAGGGCAGTACAAATGCCTAAACGATTGTATTGGGATTCAGTAATCAATAAAAATGATAACGGAAAAATCAGTACCGATACGGTGTGGCACCGCACAGAAGATTTCACATTGATCAACCAGCTTGGAGATACCATAAGGCTCGATAGTATTAAAAATAAAATCATTGTTGCAGATTTCTTTTTTACACATTGTCCGTCTATTTGTCCAACGCTCACCAAAAATATGCGAAGGTTGCAGCAGTCATTTCAGAAAGGTGGTGACCCTATGCAAACAGTTGATTCATCTATCGTTTTATTTTTATCTTTCTCTATAGACCCGGAACGTGATTCAGTACCAGTATTAAAAAAGTATGCAGACCATTTTGGCGTGAATAGTGATAACTGGTGGTTATTAACCGGCCCAAAAAAAGAAATTTATGACCTTGCACTCAATGAATTTAAATTGGGCCTTGTGGATGGAGAAGGTGTGGACACCGCTTTTATACATTCACAAAAATTGGTGTTGCTGGACAGGGATCATGTTGTGCGCGGAAGATTAGGCCCGCAGGTTTATTATGATGGTTTGGATACAAGTTCTTTTTCAGAATTGTCAAAAGACATCGGTTTGCTGATGATGGAAAAACCTTCGGGGCCGGAAGAATCCGACTTTGACCCGGTGCAAATGGCCATCTTTTTTGGTATCACTTTGATTGCGGTGATCTTCGTAGTGAATTATTTATTAAAGAAAAAAAAGCAATCCGGTGATGCGTGAAAACCTTCCCCATCCTGTATTACAGCGAAATGATCAGAAAGCAAAGAAACTAATCTGGATTTTTTCTGCCGGTATATTTTGCGCGGTGGCTTTGT
>JBAQJB010000122.1:0-7381 GCA_049289155.1 Chitinophagaceae bacterium | reverse complement strand
ATTGCGGAATTATATCAACTATGTGCCACAGGATGTATTTTTATTCAGTGACACTATTGAAAATAATATTGCCTTTGGTTTAACCGAAAAACCTTCGCATGAAGAAGTGGAAAAAGCAGCACAACTTGCCTGTATTGATGCTGAAATTAAAGCATTGCCCAATGGGTATCAAACGATGGTGGGAGAGCGGGGCGTAACATTGAGTGGCGGCCAGAAGCAACGCGTATCCATTGCACGGGCGCTTATCAAAGGCCATGGCATTTTATTATTTGATGATTGCCTGAGCGCTGTGGATGCCAAAACAGAAAATACGATCATCAATAATCTCTATGAATTTATTGAAGGGAAAACGGCGATATTAATCACGCACCGGATTTTTACCGTGTTGAATTTTTCAAAGATTATCGTGATCGATGACGGCGAAATTTCAGAACAGGGCACGCATGAAGAATTATTAAAACAAAATGGATATTATGCTGAATTGTATCAAAAACAACTTGCGGGCGAACAAAACCAGGCAGAAATTTTAGTATAAAGCAAATTTTGACAATTTAAAAACAATACTATATTTGCGGGGATCATTTATTTTTTAAACAAAACAATTACAGTGGCTTACGAAAACAACGACAAGAGAATTGAAAGTGTGTACAGCAACAGGGTGCGCGCGGGTAAAAGAAGAACCTATTTTTTTGATGTGCGGGAAACACGCGCCAGCGATTATTTTCTCACCATTACGGAAAGCCGCAAACGGCCGAATGATGATGGTTATGACAGGCATAAAATATTTTTGTATAAAGAAGACTTCAACAAATTTGCGAAAGCATTAAATGAAGCCATTGATCATGTGAAAACGGAACTCATGCCGGATTTTGATTTTGATGCATTTAATCATGATGAAAATGAAAATGGGTACGAGCCGCAAATTTCTGCACCGGTGAACGAAGAAACGTTAAGTGAAGTGGCAGAACCTGCAGAACCGGAAATAGTTACACCGCGGGAAACAATGCATATTGTAGGCCCTGATGAACCCAATGATACCGCATCGGAAGAAGCCGATAAGTGGTAATTTTTTTTGAACTTTATTATATGTGTGTGCAATAAAATTCATACAGACTTTAACGCATAAAAAAGCCCGCCAAAAAAGCGGGCTTAATTTTTTTACCAAATAACGATTAAGGAAATATACCGAGTTCTGCATAAGCAGTTCCTACTTTGTCTATCGCTACAACATATGCCGCAGTGCGCATATTTGGAATAGAAGGATTATTTTTCCAGCAGTTCATAATCTCATGTGTAGCTTCGATCATCGTTTCTTCCAGGCCGCTATACACAAGATCCACTTCACTTGCACCGTGTTCAATAAATTGTTTTTCAGTTTCATTTACTTCCCGGCCAGTAAGTTCTTCGATCTGGCTCAGGATATGTTTATTCATATTTTCTGTGAATCTTTTTTCCATCCGGCCATACCTTACGTGGCTCAGATTTTTCAACCATTCGAAATAGGAAACAGTAACACCACCTGCATTTAAATACATATCAGGAATTACCAAAATGCCTTTTTTATCTAAAACATCATCCGCTGCAGGCGTTAAAGGGCCGTTGGCTGCTTCTCCTACAATTTTCGCTTTGATTTTATCCGCGTTGTCTTTATTGATCACATTCTCCAGGGCTGCAGGTATTAATATATCACATTCTAATTCTAACGCGTCTGTGTTTTTTTCTAAATTAGTTGACCCCGGGAAATTGAGAATTGACCCGGTTTTTTTGCGATGTAAAAACAGGTCCAGTTCATTCAAACCCTCTTCGCAAAAAATAGCGCCTTCATATTCTGCAATGGCTACGATCTTAGCACCACCTTCACGAAAGAATTGTGCGGAATGATAGCCCACATTTCCCAGGCCTTGTACCACTACCCGTTTTCCTTGTATGCCTGTTGTTAATCCTAATTTTGCCATCATATCCGGCATATTACACACTTCCCGCACACCATAAAAAACACCGAGGCCGGTCGCTTCTTTTCTGCCACGAACGCCACCCTGTGTTACCGGTTTTCCCGTTACACAACCCATGGAATCAATTTCACCCGGGCGCATAGTAGAATAGGTATCTAATATCCACGCCATTTCTCTTTCACCTGTTCCATAATCAGGAGCCGGCACATCTGTACCAGGGCCGATAAAATTTTTCTTGATCAGTTCCGCAGTATACCTGCGGGTGATCTTTTGCAATTCAAATTCACTGTACTTACGGGGACTAATTTTTATGCCACCTTTAGCGCCACCAAACGGCACATTTACTAACGCACACTTATAAGTCATTAAAGCTGCCAATGCCATTACTTCATCCTGGTTTACCGCTTCACTGAAACGTATACCTCCTTTGCAAGGTGTTTTGTGATGACTATGCTGAACCCGGTATGCTTCCAATACTTCTACTGAACCATCATCACGCTTTATAGGAAAGCGCATTTGATATACTGCATTACAGGCTTTAATTTGTTCTAATATTCCTTTTTCCCATTTGGTGAATACCGCCGCCTTATCAAAGCTGCGTGTAATGCTTTCGAAGAAGCTGTACGTTTGATCTGACATGATTTGATTTTTATTGATAAAGATATTTAATAATTGTGTATATAAAAAAATGACTTATCGAATTTGCCTTTACTTTATACTTTTTTCTGCCGGAATTTTTCTTTCGATCTTACTGATCTTCCGGTCTAAGTTGATAACATAAATGAGCAGGCCTGTAACGATTGTTACAACAACAGCCATAACAACAAAAATCTTCCCGTTGCTATGCATAAAATCAGAAGGTTCTTCAGTTTTTATATCCATATTTTGAGCAAATGAATACATGCTGAATAACAGGAAACTGAAGAAGGTTAAAACCGTTTTTAATGTTTTAATATAACGCATGTTGTTCTTTTATTTTTTGAAGCCTTATTCGCAATGTTGCAATCCATACACCTAAAAGTGTCCAACCCATAACGGCAGGCCAAAAGACAAGTCGCATGGAAGGTGCCAGGTCACTGCCATTCAATGCAGGGTTTCCTTCACTGCCTTGACCGCCGGGATGCAATGATTCTGTCATTCTTGGCAAAATCCAAAGTGTCGGAAATAACATGGCAAAGGCAAAAATATTATAGACTGCACTAATATTTGCTTTTTTATCGGCATCCTGGAATGAGCCGCGTAAAATGAAATAAGCAAAGTAAATTAGCAACGCTATGGCAGCACCATTTTGCTTCGCGTCACCGGACCAGGGCGCACCCCACTGATAATTTGCCCATATAGCACCAGTAGTGATTCCGAGTACGCCAAACACGAGGCCGGTTCTTGCAAATTCTACTGCATACATATCACTTTTCAAATCCTGTTTGCGAAGATGTAAAATGGAATAGATGACGGAAATAATAAAAAGTGTTTGCATGCAAAACCACATGGGTACATGAAAGAAAAGATTGCGGATAGATTGTTGAAGCCTGCCATCGAGTACAGGTATTTTTACTAAGAAACCCATGGTGCAGGTATAGAGTAACAAAATAAAACATACAACTTTCCACCAGGATTTATTCATGCCGATATGTTTATTAGATTTTCGATTTTAAACTTTGCAAAATTACTACTTGAATGCAGGAAAATAAAATTTCTTTAATCTCTCCACAAAAAAGGAAACAGGATAATAGCTAAAACAATGATCAGTGCATCCAGGCAAACCAGCAATAAGATCATTTGAGAAAAACCCGCCTGTACAACCGGTTCAAATGCCTGTCTTGCGGCTTTTCCCAGCAATAATAATTGCGGTATGATGAGGGGAAAACCCATAATGGCCATGAGCGCAGCCTGCTGTTGTGCCTTAGCGGCGATCGCGGCTAAAAAAGTAAATACGAGGCTGAGGCCAATACCGCCAAGCAAACTGATGAGTATAAATTGACCGAAATAATAAATAGGATTTCCCAATAGTAGTAAAAAAATAAAAATACTTACGATTGTCATTACAGCCATCAGCAATGTGTTGAATAATAATTTTGAAATAATATAATCTGTTGCCCCGGAGATGGTATAATAATAAAGCATGCGGCCGCGGCTTTCCTGCAGGAAACTTTTTGCCATGGCATTTACACAAACAAATAATTGTACTACCCAGAATAAACCATTCCATACTACGGACTCAGGCTGGCCCATGGAAAGGTAAACAATGAAAATAGTAGAAGCGACATACAACAAAATGCCATATAATGTGTACTGCTGGCGCACTTCGAGCAAAACATCTTTTTTTAAAAGCGTTGTAATATTTTTATAGGATGCCATGAAAAAGTATCGTTGGATTTACTGGGAAAAAATGAATGATTGACTTATTATAAAACATTCACATAAAATTTAAAGTTGAAATTCAAATGAATAGTACTTTTAACCTTTAATGGCCAAAAGTAATTGAACTTATGGAAAAACCGGGTGCTTTAATACATCTTTTGCAGGAGCAATACGAACAGGGGGCAAATCCTGGTGCATTGATCGTTACTACACAAATGATCCTGGCAGAGTTGAGCCTCATGCAAAAGCCACAAAATAATGTGGTGAAAAAAGTGGCCGTGAGAATGCCCGCAAACCCTTACCCGGTATACAATAGCAATACAAGACCTGAAGATCAAAAACAGGAAATGCCTTCACACACGGAAGCATTTTTACCAGGCATTGAAACAAAAAATTCAGCGGGAAGCAATGAACAATTACCTACAGAGATTGCCGTATCATGGGGCTTACATTCTGTGCAGGAGATTCCAACATTTGCCCACCAGGAAAAGGAATTATTTGAATTGAATGAATCCATGCGTACAGATGATTTCAGTTTAAATGAAAGATTAAAACCTTCGCACCAGGAATTAGCGCATACATTAAAAGATGCACCGATAAAAGATCTTAGGAAAGCAATCGGGATAAATGACCGTTTTCATTTTATCAATGAATTGTTTCGAGGCGATGAAAATATGTATGAAAGAAGTTTGAAAACAATTGACGCGTTTCACTCACTTCCTGAAGCTGAATATTGGATTCAGCGCGAGTTAAAGGTAAAAATTGGCTGGCCTGAAAAAAATGAAACGGTGGATATGTTTGATCAGTTGGTCAGGAGACGTTTTTCTTTAAAATAAGTAAGTATTTGTTCTGTGGCTCCTGCATGTGATTCTATAAATTCGCGAGCTTTTTGACAAGCAGTTTTATATAACACATCATCCCTTAATAATTCACCGAGTTTTTCTTCGAGTTCTATTGCATCAATTACTGAAAAAGCGCCACCGGTAAGTACGAGATTTTCTGCTTCCGGGAATTTTTCAAATACTGGCCCAAAGAGCACAGGCCGCCCGTATACTGCGGGTTCCAGCACATTGTGCACGCCATCCCCGCCGAAGCCGCCGCCCACAAAAGAAATAGTGGCAAAGCCATATAATCTTTTCAACATGCCAATATTGTCAATGATGAGCGTATTGATTCCCGGGGGCAAATAAAAATCTTTTACAAATTCAGTATACAGGATGGCATTTTTATATAAGGTCATACACTCTTTGATCCTGTCCGGGCCAATATCATGCGGGGCAATTATGAAACGCATATCCATTTTTTTATTGACAAAATGGTTCAGTTCTTCATCATCTTCCAGCCAGGTACTTCCGGCAACAATAGTTATAGATTTACCACAGAAATTTTCTATGCCCGGAGAATTTCTTTGATTTTTTTCCATATTGATTACCCTGTCAAAGCGCGTATCCCCGCAGGTTGTGAAGTTTTTGATATCTATTGATTCCAACAGTTTCGCGGAATTTTCATCCTGGATAAATAAATGGGTAAAACATTTCAACATATCCCGGTAAAACTTTCCATACCAGGAAAAAAATGGCTGGCTCTCCCTGAAAATTCCTGAAATGAGTAGCAGCGGAATTTTTCGTTTCCTGGCTTCCTGCAGGTAAAAATTCCAAAATTCATACTTCACAAAAAGCACGCAGGCCGGGTTGATAAGGTCATACCACGTAGCCGCATTCTTTTTAGAATCCATGGGCAAATAAAAAACATGATCCGCGCCGGTATAATTTTTTTGAATCTCATAACCGGAAGGTGAAAAGAAACTGACCACTATTTTAAAGGCAGGATATTCTTTCTTTAATTTTTCAAGAAGCGGGCGGCCCTGTTCAAATTCCCCCAGCGAAGAACAATGCATCCATATTTTTTTACTGTCATCATTGTGCAGGGCATCTTTAATTTTTAATAAAATATCTTTTCTGCCTGCTACCCATTTTTTAGCTTTAGGATTAAAAGGTGAAATAAGGGTCGCAATGAAAGGGTAAAGCCGGAGGAATAAAAGATAAAATATTTTTCCCATTTTCTGCAGGTTTTGTAAAGAAACGGATTTCATTTGTAACAGCCGGCTTAATGCACTAATTATTCTTTCTTTTTTAAGTAATTTTGCAGCCTTAAAAATGTTATATGCGCCCAATACAAATGGTTGATCTGAAAAAACAGTATCATAATATACAGGAAGAAATTAATAAAGCGGTCCTGGATGTATTGGAAAGCAGCGCATTTATAAATGGAAACCCTGTGCGCGAATTTTCTGAAAACCTGGCCGCTTATCTCGGCGTGAAGCACGTAATTCCCTGTGCAAACGGAACAGACGCTCTGCAGATTTCTATGATGGCATTGGGTCTGGAACCGGGTGACGAAGTGATCACGCCTTCATTTACTTATATCGCTACAACCGAAGTGGTGGCGCTTCTCCGGCTTACACCTGTTTTTGCAGAAGTGGATAAGATGAGTTTTTGTATGGATCCGTCGCTACTTGAAAAAGCCATCACGCCCCGCACAAAAGCGATCGTACCTGTGCATTTATATGGACAACCGGCACCCATGGAAGAAATACTGAAGATCGCGGAAAAGCATGGTATTTATGTGATCGAAGACAATGCCCAGGCGATTGGCGCAGATTATTATTTTAATAATGGAGCCATGAAAAAAACGGGCGGTATCGGGCATATCGGCACGACTTCCTTTTTCCCATCAAAAAATTTGGGCGCGTATGGAGATGGCGGCGCAATCAGCACAAACGATGATGCACTCGCAGATAAAATGCGCATGATTGCAAACCATGGCCAAAAAGTTAGGTATTATCATGATATGGTTGGCTGCAACAGCAGGCTGGATACGGTGCAGGCAGCAATTTTAAAAATAAAACTGGCAAAGCTGGATGAATATATTGAGGCACGCAGATCTGTCGCAGATTATTATGACCGGGCATTTGAAACCTGTGAAAAAATAAAAACACCCTGGCGTGCTCCATATGGAAAACATGTATTTCATCAATACACGTTGCAATTAAAGGATGTAGACAGAGA
>JBAQJB010000121.1:0-1680 GCA_049289155.1 Chitinophagaceae bacterium | reverse complement strand
AAAACAACATGCTTGGTCAGCCTGTGTCCGCCAAAGCAATGTCAAGTCAGGAATAGAAAGACAAAATATTGTGTCTGAACAACAGAGAAGAAACCTGTCTGGCTCAAATATTATCGCATTTCTGTGGTTCGTTGTGCCGCCGCCAATAGAGCCTACAATTGCACTTTTTAAAAGTTGAGTGTCCTTAAAAAGTTTGATACCAAACATTGTTGGAAGTAGATACTCGCTTTCGTCGAAATATACATAGTCATACTTTTGCAAATTGTCAGTAGAAGATTTCTTAAAAGTTTCGTCGTGATAAATGTCTATTTGATATTGTCCTACAGTTTGCATGGTCGTTTTAAAATTGCCGCTTACGTTTTACGGCTTGCAGCAGGTGGGGAAATAGAATGCCTTCTGCCGGAACTGTTGCCAAATTTATAAATAAAAGTTCATTGTTTATTCTATCGCTCAATAGAGTTTTTTCAGCCGGAACCGCTGCTCAATAATGTTACAAAAGTTCATTGTTATTCCTTCAGCCCCGCTTGCTGCAAACCGATGTAAGCGGTAGTTTAGTCGGTCTGTTTTTTCTTTTCAACTATACTTCGTTCCAATTCTTTACTACACGCATTCCAATAGTCATCACAAATTTTTCCAAACTCTGTTATTGTTAATTGTCGTCTTGCTTCGTCAAATATTTTTATTGTCTAGCAACTAAATAACAATGTGCCACCGCAATAGTCAAAGTCTGTGTCGTGTTGGTTACAAGTGATTTTTACAAAATCATTTTCTATGTCTGCCGATAGAATTTCCAATTCTGCTTTAAAAATGTCATTGAAGTCAGTTAATAAAGTTTGCGGTAAATCAATTGGGTTCATCCATGGATGAAGTTCAAGTTTATCAATTTGTCTGCACTCAACATAAAAGCTTTTGAAGGACTTGTCAATTCTCTCCGCTAAATAATCGCAGTTTACTTTGAGCATCAATAAATCCTTGTCACCCGTCCAACTTGAAGTCGTTCCATCATGCAAGATTGAAAAAATATCTCTGATGTCGTCCAGTGTGTTTGGGTCTGTCATAAAATTACCGCTTACGTTGAGGCTTGGCGATGGGCTGGAATTCAATGTACTTTCCGCCCGAACGTCAGCCGATTGAAAAACCAAAGCCGAAGGTAAATACAAAAAGCCGATATTTGTTCGTCTGCTGGAAGTATTGCTGATAGAGAACTACAGCCGATTGTTATTCCTTCAGCCAGCCTATTGCCAAACCTTTTGTAAGCTGCCGTTTTGTGTCAGAGGCTATGTAAAAAGTCTTGGTTGAACTTGTTGTGTCCTACGTCTGTAAAGGTTGTTCCTTCCGCTTTTTACAACTTCAATCTCATCAATCTTTTTAAGGTAAGAAGCTAATTTTTTAGTTGTCCAATCTATGTTTAATTGTTCGATAATGTCGTTAACAGATAATGGCTTGCCATTAAATACATTCAGAATTTTTTCCCTAATGTCGTCAACTTTATTGTTGTATAATTCTTGTCGTTCTTCAACAGTTTGAACTGCCACTATTTGAGTTTCTACAAATGTTGATTCAACATTGGCATTTGCTTTTTCTTCAATAGACTCTAAGTATTGAACAAGTTCACTTCCGTTTGATAGAGAAATACCTCCAATTCTTATAAGGTCAATATTGCCTTGAGGTGGGTTAGGA
>JBAQJB010000120.1:0-1811 GCA_049289155.1 Chitinophagaceae bacterium | reverse complement strand
GTTTTTCTTCGGCCTCAGAAAAAAAGCGTTAAGAAAATTTGAATGAATGCCGTTAAGAAATGAAATTAATGTTACATTAGCTTGGAGTTGCAAATTGCCGGTAAGTCGCACTACACCCTGAATTTATTCAAAAGATTGAGCTAATTTCATTTTAGGCAGGCATTTAAATTTTTACTTGTCCCTATAAATAAAATGACATAGGGAGCTTTTTTTATGCAGCCTTGACTTTTTTGGTTACTTTTTTGTGTCAAGACAAAAAAGTAAATGAAAGGTAAGCCAACAGAGACAATCGCGTGGACTTATAATGCATAATACTATAACTTTTAAAATAAATCAAATTAACAATGATCATGAAAACAAAAATATTTTTCGCAGCAATAATCTTACTCGCAGCCGCGTGTAACAACAATGAAAATACAAAGACAACAGCAGATAGTTCAGCAACAAATATTCCCGCCGTACAGGCACCTCAAAGAATGTGTTTCCTCGGTGTTACGGGAAAAGATTCTATTAAATTATCGATGCAACTTGCAGGTAACAACGTTACTGGAAACCTGGATTATTTAATGACTGAGAAAGACAGCAATACCGGCACGATCAGTGGAAACATGCATGGCGACACACTTTTCGCCGATTACAATTTTGCTTCGGAAGGGCAGGAATCCATACGCCAGGTAGCATTTATGTTGCAGGATAGTATAGCGATTCCGGGTTATGGAGATATGATTGATAACGGTGGTAAAATGGAATTTAAAGATCATAGTAAAATAAGTTTTGATAAAAAAAGCTTGATGAAAGCGGTGGAGTGTTTGCCATAAGTTATGGTGTAATAAAAAAGATATTCTGAATTATAAATATTCCTGTGAATGTGAAGCACATGTACAATCAAGTATTAAAAACAATTTTAGTAATAGAAATTTCTTTGGTATTTCTTTCAAGCTGTAAAAATAATAATGCGCAAAGCAATACTGGAAATTAAGAATTTAATGATGAAAACAAGTTTCATTTTCCAATTCAGTTTGGTTTTTTAAAAGTTCCTGAAAAGAAGGCGCTTTCAATCAATAATACTTGGGTAGAACCGCTTCAATATAAAATTATTAGTGACATTATTTTGAAAAAAGAAGAATTACCGAATGCTGAAAACATTAAGTTACTTAATCTCACTTCGCAAGATATTAGAACTTATTTTGAAAATATAAAACTTACTGAGTATGTCACGATCCAGGATTCAATTGATTTTATGAATCAAATGGATACTGGCTTATATATCTTTGATTGCAATAAATTTAAAAATACAATTTGTGTATCGGTATCTGAATACCTGGAAATATTTGGTTTGCATAAATCAAAAGACAATTGGATTTCATTTAATAAATTGTATGGTAAATATGGCCTTCATTACTTTTCAATCCCACTTGTAAATTCAACTGAAAATAAAGCTATAATGATATCTGGTGGCGTGGCTTATAGACAAGGGTCAAGAGAATTACTATTCCTGGAAAAAAATCAGAAAGCCCAATGGGTTGTTTATAAAAGTGTTCTGCTCGAGATTATTTGATTGTGGTGCATTCAGGAAATCATTTCTAATATTTTAATTATTACTTTAATTTTCTCTCTCAGAATAAATTACTTTTTTAAAAATTTGATATAGCTTTATATCCTAAAATCCATTTATGAAAAATATTCTCTTCGCATCTATTGCCATCATGTTGTTAAGTTGCTCAAAGCAATCCGTAAATATCGATCCTTCATCATCTTCATCCGTTATTGAAAACTCAGCGCCAACGACCATTCAATTCAGTGGTTACACA
>JBAQJB010000119.1:0-6752 GCA_049289155.1 Chitinophagaceae bacterium | reverse complement strand
GTTGTGGGCATACTCTTTCTTATAAGTACCATTTTAATTACTTTAATACTCCAGGCTATTTTTAAGAACCTGGCACATTCTGAATTTTTCGATACTCTGTTCAAGATACTTACCATTCTTGTTTTTCCTCTATCCCTATTAGTTTATGTTTCTATGCGCTTTAAAGAAATCGTAAATGAAGTAAAGGTCAATGCAACAAAAGTGGTGGAACTTTCCGAAGAAAAAAAGTTAGCTGCAGAAAACCAGCAAAATATATTGCAGGAAGAAGTAAATAGACAAACAGCCGAACTCCGGAGTACATTAGATAATTTACAATCTACCCAAACACAACTCATCCAATCCGAAAAAATGGCCAGCCTTGGAGAGCTCACCGCCGGCATTGCACATGAAATACAAAACCCATTGAATTTTGTAAATAATTTTTCTGAAGTAAGTAATGAGTTGATGGATGAAATGAATGAAGAATTAAACAAGGGAGATATCACCGAAGCGAAAATAATCGCCAATGACATCAAACAGAATTTAGAAAAAATAAATCATCACGGAAAACGTGCGGGAGAAATTGTAAGAGGAATGTTGCAACATTCGCAAACAAGTAAAGGGCAAAAACAATCCATAGATATCAATGCATTAGCTGATGAATATTTACGATTGGCCTATCATGGATTACGTGCGAAGGATAAAAGTTTTAATGCTATATTAAATACAAATTTTGATGAAAGTATTGGAAAAATAAATATCATTCCACAGGATATGGGAAGAGTAATTTTGAATTTAATTACGAATGCATTTTATGCGGTTGATGAAAAGAAAAAATCTAGAATCAACAATTACGATCCAACAATTTCTGTTTCTACAAAAAAACTAAATGATAAAATTGAAATCAAAATAGGCGATAATGGTAACGGAATTCCTTCTTCAATAAAAGGAAAAATCTTTCAACCCTTCTTTACCACCAAACCTACAGGACAGGGAACTGGATTGGGTTTGAGCCTGGCGTATGATATTGTGAAAGCACACGGTGGGGAAATAAAAGTGGAAAGTACAGAAGGCGAAGGAACTCAATTCATTATTCAATTGCCATCTAATTAAACCCAACCAATGAAATTTATAATTAGAATATCCTTGCTTATTTTCTTTCCATTCTTTGCCATTGCACAAAGCCAGCAAAAAAAATTAGACAGCCTGAATGCTGCATTAAAGACTGCAACAAATGATACAATAAGAGCAGGTATTCTTTACAGCCTGACAAGGTATTATTCAGAAAGTAACCGCGATACTGCTTTAGCATTTGCAGAACAAGGGATACACATTTTAGATAAACTGCATCAACCACTTTGGAAGGCAGATTTTTTATTGAGGAAGGCATATTTATATCAACATGTTAATCTGCCCCTGGCTTTCCAGTTGACAAACCAGTCCCTGGCTCTTGCACTGGATGAAAAAAATGAAAGAAATGTAATCATTGACCCTCGGAGTAGGTTTGCCGGCAATCCACATAGATACAGGTTAAATATTTTAAACGGGGTATATTATATGCTGGGTAATCAATATCAGGCCACAAATCTCGATAAAGCCATTGACTATTATAAAAAAGAAATTCAGCTATCGGTAGAAATTGGAGTTTTGGAAAACCTGGTTAACAGCAATACAAATATCGGAGATTGTTATTTACAAAAGGGCAAACCAGATTCCGCAATCATTTATTTACGCAGAGGGTTAACTTATTCAGATAAGACAGGGTACAAAATTTATAAGGGAAATATACTACTGAAAATTGGAGACTTATATTCACATTCAAAACAAGCTGACTCGGCAAAATATTATTACAGGTATTCAATTGAGGTAAATAAAGCGCAAAATAATTTATCCTCACTAAGCGATGCAAATTTTGCATTCGCAAAACTATATCAAAACATGGATCAGCCTGATTCTGTATTGCAATATGCTAAAGCTGCATTCAATATTGCTACTGATTCAAAATATATTAATGGTATAGCACCTTCTACGAACTTAATAGCTGAGGCATATAAAATGCTGGGAAAAACGGATAGTGCATATACCTATTTGAGAATTTCAAAAAATACAGGAGATAGCCTGAGTAAAGCCAACCTCCAAAAAATTACTGAATTTCAAAATATCAACTTTGAAGAACAACAAAAACTCCAAAAAGAAGCACAGCAAAATAAAGATGCTAAAAACAGGATAACGACCATTGCTTTATTTGCCGGTTTAGGTTTAGTAGCCTTATTGGCGCTTGTTTTTTATCTTAACAATCGCCAAAAGCAGAAGGCAAATAAAATTTTAGAATCAACACTTTCTAATTTAAAATCCACACAAGCCCAGCTCATCCAATCAGAAAAAATGGCTTCTCTTGGAGAGCTAACTGCAGGAATAGCACACGAAATTCAGAACCCCTTAAATTTCGTGAATAATTTTAGTGAAGTAAACAAAGAATTGCTTGTTGAATTAAATGATGAAATTGAAAAGGGAAATTATGATGATGCGAAAGCAATTACAAAAGATGTTATAGACAACGAAGAAAAAATAAATCATCATGGCAAGCGTGCAGGTGATATTGTAAAAGGAATGCTGCAGCATTCACAAACGAGCAAAGGGCAAAATGAAGCCACAGACATCAATGCTTTAGCAGATGAATATCTTCGATTGGCCTATCATGGTTTAAAAGCGAAGGATAAATCATTTAATGCAACATTGAAAAATGATTTTGATGAAAGCATTGGTAAAATAAATATCATTCCGCAGGATATGGGCAGAGTGCTATTGAATTTAATTACCAATGCTTTTTATGCGGTGGACGAAAAGAAAAAGGCTGGCAAAGAAAATTATGACCCTACGGTTTCTGTTTCTACAAAAAAAATAATCAATACAATAGAAATAAAAGTTGCAGATAACGGAAACGGAATTCCTCCATCCATAAAAGAAAAAATCTTTCAACCATTCTTTACTACAAAACCAACAGGACAAGGAACAGGTTTGGGTTTAAGCCTGGCTTACGATATTGTGAAAGCGCATGGCGGGGAGTTGAAAGTGGAAAGCAAAGAGGTTGAAGGCACAACTTTTAAGATAATTAT
Source organism: Chitinophagaceae bacterium (assembly GCA_049289155.1). GTDB lineage: Bacteria > Bacteroidota > Bacteroidia > Chitinophagales > Chitinophagaceae > JAFDXJ01. Next base: position 3,657 of record JBAQJB010000119.1, on the reverse strand, counting down.
GCCAATAACAAATACAAATAACATTTAACTGCTTATGAAGCACAAAATTTTTTTTATAAGTACCGTATTGATATTTTCAATGCAACCCGTATTTTCTCAAAATGTAAATTTCAATTATGATTATGATTCGCTGACAAAACAACTTCCTTTTAAAACGACCGATACCGAAAAAATAAAATTACTAAGCCTGTTGGTAGACATGACACCTGAATTTGCTATTGATCCTCCTCAACAGCAGGTAAATTACCTGGATGAATTGATAGCACTAAATAAAAAGGAAGGAATAGAAGACAGCGCTTATGAATCTATGCGGGAAAGCTTTGAATTATGGCGGAAGGGCGATTTGGAAAACGCTATAATTAAATGTAAAAAAACAGTTGAGTTATTTGATAAACAAAAGAAAATTATTACCCCTTTCCTTGCCCAGGTAAGGGTACTTTATAATCGTTTAAACAAGCAGGATGACAGGTTTCAATTTTATAAAATGAAATTGGAATATTATTTATTAAACGGGCCAATAGAAAATACAGCGGCTTGCTATCACGGTATAGCCGGGTATTATGCTTATAAAGCAGATTATAACCTGGCTATCAGTAATTATTTAAAAGCTGCAAGCGTTTATAAATCATTCGACATACGATATTATAATAATGAAATTGGAGTGGTTGGCGCCACTTACGCTGAATGGGGCAATGACGCTAAAGCTAATTATTATTTAAAAGAAATATTACCTCAGCATATATTTTATAAGGACAGCACAAACGTGTCCTATTGTCTATTTCCATTAATTGTGCTGAACTCGAAATCAAAGAACTTTAACCAGGCGCTTAACTATGCGGATGAAGCAATACGTTATTCAAATAAAAACGCGAACGATGCAACGTATGCTATTGCAATTAATAAGAAGGCATTGGTTTACCTGGAGATGCAGAAGCCGGACCTGGCATTACCATATTTGCTGGAAGTAAAATCGTTGATAAATCGTTTTCATTTTCAAATGTTCTCAGTGGCCGGATATTTAGAAAGCGACTTCGCTATGTATAAATATTATAAAGAGAAAAATGATAACAAAAATGCTGCTACTTATTTAATTGCTGCTTATAATAAATCTGTATTGGGAGATGATAAATCATCGCAGCTTCAATATTTGAAAGAGCTTGGCTTTTTCTATCAACCCACTGAACCGGCGCTTGCCATGCAGTACATGGTAAAATATTTTGAATTAAATAAAATAATTGAGGAAGGAAATAATACTTTAAGAGTTGCTCAATATGAGAATGAGCAAAAAGATAATGAACAGAACCAGCGTATTAATACACTTAAACAAGAACGAGCCGTTCAGGCAGCTACCATCAAACAACGTAATATTATTCTTTGGATTTCATTAGGCGCTTTACTGCTTATTGCTGCTTCAGTAATATTTTTATACAGGCAACTCACTATTAATAAAAAAGTATTGAGGTCACTTCGCAAAACACAACGCCAACTCATACAATCCGAAAAAATGGCTTCACTTGGTGAACTCACTGCAGGCATTGCACATGAGATTCAGAACCCATTGAATTTTGTAAATAATTTTTCCGAAATAAATAAAGAGTTAGTTGATGAATTACAAACTGAAATAAAATCTGGTAACACAGAAGAAGCTATTTTAATTTCAAATGATATCAAAGTCAATTCAGAGAAAATAAATCACCATGGAAAGCGCGCTGGAGATATAGTAAAAGGCATGCTGCAACATTCTCAAAGTAGCACTGGCAAAAAAGAACCAACAGATATTAATGAATCGTGTGATGAATATTTACAATTGAGTTATCATGGATTAAGAGCAAAAGATAAATCATTTAATGCAACTTTGAAAACCAATTTTGATGAAAGTATTGGTAAAATAAATATCATTCCGCAGGATATAGGAAGAGTGTTATTGAATTTGATTACGAATGCTTTTTATGCAACCAATGAAAAATTAAAAATGAATACCGATGGTTATCAGGGAGAAAAATACGAACCAACGGTTTCCATCAGCACTAAAAAAATAAATAATACAATAGAAATAAAAGTTGAGGATAATGGCAATGGAATTCCTTCTTCAATAAAAGATAAAATCTTTCAACCATTCTTTACTACAAAACCCACAGGGCAGGGAACCGGGTTGGGTTTGAGCCTGGCTTATGATATTATAAAAGCACATGGCGGGGAAATAAAAGTAAAGAGTAACCCTGGAGAAGGAAGTGAATTTATTATTGAATTACCACCAGAAAATACATAGAATGAAGAAAATATATTTCCTTTTTTTCTGTTGTTTCACCTGCTTTCATAGTATTGCACAGCCCTTACCGGATAGTGTGAAGGCTATATTTAACGCAGCAAAAACAGGTGTTGATAAAGGAGAAATTCTTATCAGGTATTTTGATGTGAATACAGATAACGATACCCTTTTTCAAAATCTCGTTTCATTAAAACAATATTTTGAAGAGAAAAATGATCCTGTTGTTGTTGACTATATTCAGCTTGGCATGTGCCGGCAACTATCAAGAGCAGCAGAATACACAGATGCGATCAATGAATTGTTTCAACTATTACACCGTTTTGAAAAGCGCAAAGATGACTACGGGATAATGATCTGCAACAGGCATTTTAGTTATGCATATTATGCGGCGGGAGATAAGGACAAAACACTTTATTATGACAAAAAAACGGTTGATCTTTCTATTGCCTTTGGAGCTAATTATGACCTTGCCTTCGCCTATAATAATATTGCGGCAGACCTCGCAGAGTATGGCCACTTTGATTCGGCATCTATATATGCACATAAGGCTGTGAAGATCTCGAAAGACATAAACGATCCGATACTTATCAGTAAAAGCCTTAGCACCCTAGGAGAATATTACATAGCAATAAAACAATACGATTCCGCTTTTAAATACATAAGGGAAGCTTTGCCAATTACAATAGCCCATAGTAAACAGGATCTTGCTTTTGGGTTCAACGATTTTTCACAAATGTACCAGGCAGCAAACCAAATGGATAGTGCCATTTATTATGCTTACAAGGGAGCCGTATTATCCAAAGAGATAGATTTAAAAAATCAATTGCTCCGGGCTTATCAGTATTTAGCTTCCATTTATAAAAAAACAGGCCCAATAGACAGTGCCTATAAATACCTTGATCTTACTGTAGCTACAAAGGATTTAATTTACAGTAATGAAAAAACCAAACAGGTGCAGTTGATCACTGTACGTGAGCAAAACCGCCAGCGTGAAATAGAACAACAAAAACTTGACCTGCAGAACAAAATAAAAATATATGCACTGATTGCCGGCCTGATCATTTTTACATTAATCGGTTTAATTCTTTACCGTAATAACCGAAAAGAAAAAAATGCGAAGATCGAATTGCAGAAGAAAAATGAAATGATAGAGAAAACGCTGGGAAATTTAAAAGCCACCCAATCCCAACTCATCCAAAGTGAGAAAATGGCTTCGCTTGGAGAACTAACCGCAGGCATTGCACATGAGATACAGAATCCGTTAAACTTCGTGAATAATTTTTCTGAAGTAAGTAATGAATTGATCGATGAAATGAAAGCAGAACTGGCAACAGGCAATCAGCAACAGGCAATGGAAATTGCAGATGATATCAAACAAAATTTAGAAA
>JBAQJB010000118.1:0-4359 GCA_049289155.1 Chitinophagaceae bacterium | reverse complement strand
TTGTACCAAGGAAAACATTGGCTGCAAAATTTGAAAACTTCCGGCTGCAAAAAGACTCCCTGCAAATTGCTTATATAATTACAGCACAGGAATTGAAACGCACGGTCACTGCACAATTCATCAATGCCTATGGCAGCCTGCAACAATTAATTGCTGTAAAAAAAATTCTTGACCTGCTCAATAATGAAGAGAAAATTTTGCGTGCCCTCACACAAAAAAATGTTTATAAACAAACCGAATACCTCACCTTCCTGGTAACCATGCAGCAGCAACAATTGCAGCAAAGCCAGGACAGCATTCAATATACAAATGATCTTTCGTTGTTAAGATATATTGCCGGGATAGCCGATACCAGTTTAGTTGAATTAGCAGAACCTGTTTCCATTTCTTTTACCAATACTATTTTTTTGGATTCGGTTTTTCTAAAACAATTTGTACTCGACAGCCTTTTATTAAAAAATACAAAGACATTGGTGGATGCATCTTATGCGCCAAAAATATCGGTATACGGTGATGCAGGGTTTAATTCAACGCTTGCATACAGCGCCTATAAAAATTTTGGTGTTAGTGCCGGTATTAGCCTGGAAATACCCATTTCAGATGGCGGGCAGAAAAAACTGGCTTATGAAAAAATTGAAATTGCGGAAAATCAACGAATCAAAAACCGCAATTTTTATAGCAACCAGTTTACACAGCAAATGGCCGGGCTGCAAAAACAATTGCAAGCTACAGAAGGGTTTATCGTGCAGATCAATAATCAATTGAAATATTCCGAAACGCTGGTACAGGCCAATGAAAAATTATTAGAAGCAGGTGAACTTACCATTGCGGATTTTATACTTGCTTTGCAAAATCATCTCGCGGCGCAAAGCCTTCTTACACAAAATAAAATCGCGCGTTTGCAGGTCATCAACCAAATCAATTATTGGAAAAAATAAAAGCTATGTACGCACCAAAAAATTACTTATTAAATGCTTTATTATTTTCATTGATATTGGTTACAGGTTCATGTTCAAACAATGCTGCAAGCGACAAAACAGAAACATCACCAGATACCGTAACGCCGGTTACGATCACGTCAGTCAGGGATACAATTCTTGCAGACTCCGTTGTTTTAAATGCCACTGCAACGTATATGCAAAAATGGGTTGTACGCGCGAATGCTACCGGTTATATACAAAGCGCCAATCTTTTGCTGAATGAAAATGTGCAGCGTGGCCAAACACTTTTTAGCATAAAAACAAAAGAAGCAGTAAGCCTGGGAAATACCATCAATCAACTCGATTCAAGTTTTCGTTTTTCCGGCATCAATACCATTCATTCCAATAAAACTGGTTTTGTGTCGGAACTCAATCACCAGCCCGGAGATTATGTGCAGGATGGTGATCAGCTTGCAATTATTACAGACACACATAGTTTTGTTTTCCTGCTCGACCTTCCTTATGAACTGAGGCCATATGTTGTTGGTAAAAAAACATTGCAAATCATATTGCCTGATAATGAAAAATTAACGGGTTATATAAGTGGTGATATGCATGTCATTGATCCATCCACGCAAATGCAAAAAGTGATCCTGCAGGTTTCTCCCAATCACCCGGTTCCGGAAAATCTTGTTGGAAGAGTAGTGATATTAAAAAATAATGAACGCATGGTTCCGGTCTTACCGAAAGAAGCTGTGTTATCCAATGAAATGCAGGATGAATTTTGGGTGATGAAATTGTCATCGGATTCAATCGCTGTAAAAGTGCCGGTTAAAAAAGGCCTGGAATCAAATGGATGGATAGAAATTATTTCACCACAATTTTCACCCGCAGATAAAATTATTATCACGGGAAATTATGGCCTCGAAGACAGCTCCAAAGTAGTTGTGATAAAACCATAATCATTATAAATAGTACTTGAAAAATTTTTTCACAACATATAAAAATCCTGTTAGCGTACTCATCCTGCTGGTAATTGCCGGGGGCATTTTTTCGTATTCAAAAATGCAGACAGCACTTTTCCCCGAGATCACCTTTCCTAAAATAAAGATCATTGCTGATGCCGGTTTGCAACCCGTGGATAATATGATGGTGACAGTAACCCGGCCATTGGAAAATGCCATCAAACAAATACCCGGGCTGGAACATATACGCAGTGCGACAAGCAGGGGAAGTTGTGAAATTTCTGCATTTGTAAACTGGGATGCCGATATTGATAAAAGCCAGTTATTGATTTCTTCCAGGATCAATGAAATAAAAAATGACTTGCCTGCCGGTACAAATATCACGATAGAAAAAATGAATCCCTCTATTTTACCGGTGATGGGATATGCATTGGAAAGCCATACTAAATCGCCGGTAGAATTAAAACAATTGGCACAATATACCATACGGCCTTTTTTATCACAGGTAGATGGCGTGAGTGAAGTGCGCGTGATTGGCGGAAAATCAAAAGAATACTGGATCACTTTAGATATGGAAAAAATGAGCGCGTTGCATATCACGCCGGCAATGGTGAGTACTGCTTTACAGCAATCCAATTTTATCCAGTCTAATGGTTATTTAAATGATTACCATCTCCTGTATTTAACCATTACGGATGCTTTGGTCCATTCAATTGCTGATATACAAAATATCATGATCAGCAATGCATCGCAGCGTTTGATCCAGGTAAAAGATATCGGTAGTGTTTCATTAAATGAAGGAATAGAATACACAAAAATAAATGCCAATGGCAGGGAAGGAGTTTTGGTTGCCGTAATAAAACAACCGGCTGCAAACCTTGTTGACCTTTCAAAAAATATTGAAATAAAAATTGATGCCTTAAAGAAAATACTTCCTAAAGATGTTACCATTGAGCCCTATTATAACCAGGCAGATTTTGTACAGGATTCAATCCGGAGTGTGAGTGATAGTTTATGGATCGGTTTATTACTGGCGCTGATTGTAGCGATGCTTTTTCTTCGTTCATTAAAAGCGAGTACAACAATCCTCATCACAATTCCTGTGACACTTGGGCTAACGGTTATCGTTCTCGAGGCAATTGGGTATACTTTAAACATTATGACCCTGGGCGCTATCGCCGCATCCATTGGACTTATTATAGATGATGCGATCGTGGTGGTGGAACAAATTCATAGGGCGCATGAAGAAAAGCCCGGTGAAAATGCACATGGCCTTGTTCGGGATGCAGTTCATTTTTTATTCCCGGCCATGCTTGGATCTTCTTTAAGTACCATTGTAATATTTGTTCCATTCGTTTTAATGAGCGGTGTGGCCGGTGCGTATTTCAAAGTAATGACCGATACGATGATCGTTACATTGACCTGTTCTTTTTTTGTTACCTGGATTTGTTTGCCGGTGATTTATTTAAACCTAACACGTAAAAAGAAAAAAACAAATATTCAGAATAGCAAAGCAGAGAAAACGCATATAGTAAAAAAGCAAAACTGGGTTTCCTTTTTTATACACAGGCCCTGGATCAGTTTTATTTTTATGCTCATTTTAATTGGGTCTATTGTTTTTATTTTTCCCCGCCTCGAAACGGGTTTCCTGCCGGAAATGGATGAAGGAAGTATCGTGCTCGATTATAAATCACCGCCCGGAACTTCGCTCGAAGAAACGAACCGCATTTTATTGCAGGTTGAAAAAATTATTGTTGCCGAACCGGAAGTGGAATCCTATTCCCGAAGGACCGGAACACAAATGGGATTTTTTATTACGGAACCAAATGATGGGGATTATCTCATCCAGCTGAAGAAAAAAAGAACCCGTACTACGGACGATGTGATCAATGAATTGAGGGGCAAAATTGAATCTTCACAACCTGCATTGCAAATTGATTTTGGCCAGGTGATCGGTGATATGCTGGGTGATCTCATGAGCTCTGCGCAACCCATTGAAGTAAAAATTTTTGGCACTGATGCGAATATTTTACAACAATTATCAATTGATGTAGCGGATATTGTTGATTCAGTAAAAGGTACTGCAGATGTGTTTGATGGTATTACCATTGCAGGCCCTTCTGTGCGTATAAAACCAAACTATGCATCGATGGCTTTTTATGGCATCACGCCAGCAGATTTGCAGTCGCAGGTGCAACTCTCCCTGGAAGGAAACCTCGCAGGTAAAATTTTTGAAAAGGAACAGGAAATGCCCATCAGGCTTGTGTACCCGGGAAGTGTAACAAGATCAACTTCCAGCCTGGAAAATATTCCGGTATTCGCGCCAAATGGCCTCGTGCACAGGCTTTCAGAACTGGCCACTATAGAAATAAACAGCGGCGATGCGGAAATTCAGCGGGAAGATCTGCAAACACTCGGACTGGTAACAGCCAGGTTAGAAAACCGCGATCTCGGAAGTGTAGTCAATGATATAC
>JBAQJB010000117.1:0-6681 GCA_049289155.1 Chitinophagaceae bacterium | reverse complement strand
CGCGTAGTTGTATCCCCTTTTTTTTGAGCAGATACTTGTAATGAATAAAAAAAACAAAAAGCAATTAAGAAAAGTTTCGGCATTCGTTGGTATTTTGTATTTTCATTTCCCTGCTAAGCACGTATGTTTAAAAAAAGCACATATCTTTTTCTTTGTACCCTATTTTTTATTATCAAATTCGCGGCTGCACAATCGTCAATAAATGTGCCGAAGAACCAATATGGAATAGCCGTGATTGAGCGTGAAGATAATTACTTAAAAATAATTGAACAGGATAGTGATCAAAAAATGATAGAACTGGATAAAATGATTCCCGGGATTATTTTGGATCTCAGGTATGCTACTAAAAATAATTTCATGCACCGCCGCATGTATCCGGTCAATACGAATTTTACCTTTTTAAGAAAACCTGCGGCAGATTCTTTATATAAAATTCAGCAGGAACTGAACAAGCATGGCTTGGGTTTAAAAATATTTGATGCCTACAGGCCATATTCGGTCACAGAAAAATTTTGGGAATTAATCCATGATGAACGCTATGTGGCAGACCCTTCCAAAGCCAGTAATCATAACCGCGGAATTGCAGTGGATCTCACGATCGTAAACTTAAAAACGCAGGAAGAATTAAATATGGGAACCGGCTTTGATAATTTTACAGATTCCGCGCATCAATCATTTAAAGCATTGCCGGAAGACATTTTACAGAACAGGAAATACTTAAATGAAGTGATGGAAAAATATGGTTTTAGCCCGCTGGAAACCGAGTGGTGGCATTTTACGTTGAAAACAAAAAAAGCGTTTGATGCAATGGATCTTTCTTTTAAAAGTTTAAAAAAAATGGAATAAAAAAAATTAGCTCCATCATATATTCTATTCATCACACAAAACTTTCAACCATTTTTTATGCCCATAAATTTTTGGGGTATACACCGGCATTAATTAATGTATCCAGGCTTTCCTGCACTACCGGCGCATCTTCTTTATAGGTTACGCCAAACCATTTGGAAGTTGTGGGAATCACTTCAATCACGCCATTGCCGGATTTTATAAAAATATCCGCGATCTTCGGCACAAGAAATTCTGACTTCAATTCCTGCCCGTGTTCCTGCATGAAAGTTTTGAATTCGCTATCGCAAAGCTGGATATACTCCGGCCCGAAGCAGAAAAAATTCATGCTCACTTTTGTGCCGGCAGGTAATTCATGGTGCCCGCTTTTTTCTTCAAATACAATACCATTGTCCTTGCGGTAAATTTTTAAACGTTCATCAATTCCCGCCATTTCATTTTTTTCATTCACACTCAACACGCCGCGGCTTACACTTCCATGTTCGCTCAGTGTATTTTCCAATTCATAACCGATAACGGCCATGCGATTGGAATTGCAACGATTTGTCAAAAAATCATAGGCTTTTTCAAATGCATCTTTTCCATAAAAATCATCTGCATTGATCACCGCGAAAGGCTCATTTACCACGCCTTTCGTGCAAAGAACTGCGTGCGCAGTGCCCCAGGGTTTTTTTCTTTCCGGGTGAAATGTAAACGAGTCCGTAAAAGAATTTAATTGCTGGTATACATAGGCTGTTTCTATTTTGCCGTTGAGTTTGGGTTCAAAAACTGCTTTAAATTTTTCCGCGAAATCTTCCCGTATTATAAATACAACTTTCTTAAAACCCGCATGTATCGCATCATAAATCGAATAATCCATAATCGTTTCACCGGAAGGGCCGAATGATTGTGTTTGTTTCATACTGCCATACCTGCTTGCCATTCCTGCCGCTAAAATCACTAATGTAGGTTGCGCCATTTTTTAAAAAATTTCCTGCAAAATTAATTATTTTCATTCAATCCTTACGCATTAAATTCGTTTCTTCCTTTTTATACCTCTAATGGATTTTAATAAAATACATATTCAGCAGCTACCACTTTCCGCTTGTTTCGATCAACATAAAATATCGCTCAGCGTATTACGCCTGGATGAATTACACCCGGTGGTGAGTGGCAATAAATATTTCAAATTAAAATTATACCTTCAACAAGCAACTGTCACCAAAGTCAATGGTATCGGCACTTTCGGAGGCGCTTATTCCAACCATATCGTTGCCTGCGCATTTGCCTGTATGGAAGCTGGCATTCCCTGCACGGGAATCATTCGTGGTGAAGCGCCTAAATCATATAATGCGACATTACATGATGCGAAAAAATATGGCATGAATCTTCATTTCGTTTCCCGGCAGGATTATACGGAAAAAGAAAAATTGAAAAATAACTTCGGGGATCTTTACTGGATCGAAGAAGGGGGTTATGGAATTTTGGGCGCATCCGGCATCGCTGAAGTATACAAGTATATTCCCGGTGCAGGTATTTATAATTTTATTATTTGTGCGGTTGGTACAGGCACCATGATGGCCGGGCTTATCGTGAATGCGCAGGATCATCAACAGGTACTGGGCATTCCTGTTTTGAAAAATAATTTTTCACTCGAAGAAAAAATACAGGCCCTGCTCCCGGAAAAAGACAAAATGCGGCAGGCCCGTTTGCTGCATGATTTTCATTTTGGTGGTTATGCAAAATGTCCGCCCGCACTGATTAATTTTATGAATTCAATCTGGAGAGAATATGCGCTGCCACTCGATTTCGTGTATACCGCAAAAGCCTTTTATGCCATTGATACACTCCTGAAAACAAATTACTTTCCGCAAGATTCCAACATATTATTTATTCATAGCGGCGGACTGCAGGGCAACAGATCGCTACCGGAAAATACCTTACAATTTTAATAACATCATGCAGGTTATATTTGCCCGAAAAATATTCCCGGGCATGTTGAATAAATTCTCTTTCCTTATTGTTTCTCTTTTCTTTCTTTGCCAGCATTCAAACGCTCAAACTTACCTGCCTGATTTTTCCGTGGCAGACATGGGCAATAATAATATACAGGTAAGCTGGCAAAATCCTTATGGCAATGGTTGCATACAGTTGAATGTACAACGCTCCTATGATAATAAATTTTTTACTACTGTATTTTCAACACCTTCACCGGAACTGCCCGCAAATGGTTTTATAGATAAGCGCACAAGTAGTGCCACCCTGTATTACAGGATATTTTATGTATTGGGAAACAGCACTTATTTTTTCACGCCTGTGAAAATCGCAGGCGCGGGATATGCAACCGAACCTGTAAATGATATGCAGGATGATAAACAAATGATCACCGTGCTTTTCGAGGATACTACGCTGGCTATTTTGAATTACACCGCCTATTCACATTTCCGCGATTCCATCATCACGCAAACCAGGGACAGCCTTTTTACCATCAACCAGGATGAAGTATTACTGAAAGCTTTTGACCCGGGCAGCACATGGGTTCCATCAAGATATGTGTTTACAAATGCGAATGGGTATGTACAGGTAAATTTACCGGAAGCTTCCGTAAAAAATTTCAAAATTATTTTTTTTGATGCGGATGGAAAGAAATTATTTACCATTAATCATGTGAAAGAAACACAACTGCTCATCGATAAAACGAATTTCATTCATGCGGGCTGGTTCAATTTTCAATTGTATGAAAATGATGCACTGAAAGAAAGAAATAAAGTATTGTTGCAAAAAGATTTTTAAAATCAATCTGCCGGCACAGGTTTATTTTCCAACCTGATCTCAAACACTTCTTCAAAATAGTGTTTCATTTTTTCTTTTACTTCAGCCATATTTATTTCATGGCCGAGTTCATTTTGAATGGAAGTCACTTTTTTATTTTGAATGCCACAAGGAATAATAAAATCAAAATAATGCAGGCCTGTATTCACATTCAGCGCAAGCCCATGCATCGTCACCCAACGGCTGCAACGTATGCCCATGGCACAAATTTTCCTGGCTTTATGTGGAATATGCGGATCCAGCCACACACCGGTTTCCCCACTACTGCGGTCACCGGTAATACCATAATCAGCAAGCGTGCGGATCACCACTTCTTCCAGTTGACGAAGATACCAGCCCACATCTGTTTTAAATTGTGACAAGTCAAAAACAGGATAGCCCACCAATTGGCCGGGGCCATGAAAAGTAATATCGCCACCCCTGTTTGTATGAAAATATTCAATGCCTTTTTGCGCACGTTCATCGCCTGTGATCAGTACATGCTGCTCATTTCCATTTCGGCCAAGGGTATAAACAGGTGGATGTTCTGTAAAAAATAAATGGTTTTCGGCTACGATTCCTTCAGGCACTTCAAAAGTTTTTTGCCGGATAATTTCCCGGAGTGTTGCTTCCTGCAAATCCCAAACTTCTTTATAAGATCTTAAGCCGAGGTCTGTGAAATATACTTTTTTCATTCCCTGCAAAGATAAAATAACAGGAATGCATTTTCATGTTTTTATATAATGAATCCTGCTGCATCTTTTGTAAAGCATATTTTTGTACATCATGAATGAAGATGAAAATTTAGTTGACATAGAAAATGGCGAAACGATCTATGAACGCAAATCACTTTTAGTAAGTGGCGGCCAGGAGCCATTGCGGCTTGATAAATGGATGCAATCGCAATTACAGAAAACCAGCCGCAATAAAATTCAGCAGGCCATCAATGATGGTTTTCTTACCGTGAATTCCGAAAAAGTAAAAGCTAATTATAAAGTCCGCCCCGGCGACCAGGTTTTACTGATGAGTTATACTCAGCCTGAATCCTTGGAAGTGAAGCCGGAAAATATTCCCCTGAATATTGTGTATGAAGATGAAGACCTGATGGTGGTAAATAAACCGCCCAATATGGTGGTGCACCCGGGTGTTGGAAATTATACAGGCACTCTTTTAAATGGTATCGCCTGGCATTTATTGCAGCAAAATCCTGCACTGGATGAAGACAGTTTACCGCGTTATGGGCTTGTCCATCGGATTGATAAAAACACAACAGGCCTTTTGGTGATCGCGAAAAAAGGGGAAGCGGCGGCGCACCTTGCCAAACAATTTTTTGATCATACCATCACGCGGAATTATATCGCGCTGGCATGGGGCGATATGGAAAATGAAGCCGGCACCATTACTACGAAAATCGCCCGGCATCAACGTTTCCGAAAAATATTTGATGCGTATCCGCTGGAAGAAGAAGTTGGAAAAATTGCTATCACTCATTATACAGTGCTCGAAAAATTTCATTACGTAACGTTGGTACAATGCACTTTGGAAACGGGCCGCACGCACCAGATACGGGTACACTTTCAACATATCGGCCATACACTTTTTAATGACGCGGATTATGGCGGGGATAAAATACTGAAAGGTACTATATATGCGCGTTATAAGCAATTCGTAGATAATTGTTTTGAAATTTGCCCGCGTTGCGCTTTGCATGCAAAAACATTGGGCTTTATACATCCGGCAACCGGGAAAGAAATGATCTTTGAAGCGCCTGTGCCGGATGATATGCGTTTATTAATTGAGAAGTGGCGGGATTATGGAAATAAAAAAATGTGATGGAAAAACCAGATCCCATTATCGCTGTTAAAGATGTAGCTGCCAGCTCAAAATGGTATCAATCCATTTTTAATTGCTACAGTTTGCATGGCGGAAAAAAATTTGATGTGCTGGTGGATGAACGCAATGAAATTTTAATTTGCCTGCATGCCTGGGGAGCGCATGAACATCCAACTATGAAGGATGCAACTATCACACCTGGGAATGGATTGATCCTTTATTTCAGGACAGATAATATGCAGCATATTTTTGATAACGCAGTAAAAGCAGGTGCCATAATCGCAGAAGAAATTCATGTAAATCCAAACTCAACAAAGAAAGAATTCTCCATCCGCGACCCGGATGGTTATTATTTGACGATCAGTGAATTTCATGAATATGAAGGTTGAATGAAAGTGAAAAATATTTTCAGATTACTTTGCATTAACAGGTTCATTTTAGCATCCCGATATTTTAAAATGAATTTACGTTGCTTCTACAACTTCAACTCAATCCCAGTACTAAAATCATAATTATATTTTTGCGCATTGCCTGCAGGCACCGCATCATATTGATAACTCCATTTTATATTTACAGAAATCTTTTTACCTGTTTTGATATTTACATTCAACACATTAAAAACGCGGAAATCCGCAATATCAGTGAACTTTGGCTGAAAATACGTAGTGGATGTGATCTCTGTATTTTCAGATGGCAAAAATGTAACTGAACCATAACTACTGCTGCGAAATTCATTTAAAACTACGGGGTTATTGGTTTCTTTATCGCGTTCATACATCACCAGCGAAGCCACATACAAGCGGACTTTTTTCGTACCCACGATCTTGAAACGGGGGCCGGTACCAACCAGGAATCTAGACTGCAAATTGATGATGGCATTTTGTTGTATTTGTGTAAATGCTTCCCAACGCACTACCTTTCCCAATTTATGATTATAGCGGAAATGCAAAAAACCATTATCAACAAAAGATTTTCCATCCCCTTTCAAAAAACCATAACTGCCTAATAACAGGTAGAGGTCTTTTTCATTTTGATATTGCACATGCGCGCCGGCATTTACATAAAATACTTTAGTTCCAAAATCATTCAATGCAAGATTGCCCGTCAGGCTGCCACTCCATATGGTACTGTCGCGGTGAAAGCGCTCTCCTTCCATGTTTACGATTTGTGCATTAAGGGATATGTGAAAAACAAAAAAAGCAGGAGCCAATA
>JBAQJB010000116.1:0-5990 GCA_049289155.1 Chitinophagaceae bacterium | reverse complement strand
AAGCCAACCATTTGAAACTGATACTGTAACTTATTTTCCAACTGCTACTTCAACGGATCATGCTATATTCAGAATTACTTCAACGCCAGCATCAGCATTGGGAGCTAAAAATAATAGTGTATTTAATGGAAAATTTGAAGTAGCTGCAGGTCTTACTTTTACTTTTCTAAATTCGGGTAAAAAAATTTTCCGTGATGGTTTAGGTGGAGATGGTACATTAGTTCATAAAGGGGATACTTCAAAACCCTGTGGTGCTTTCCAAATTACCGGTGCTGATGCGGTTATTGACGGAAGCCTGAAACTTATCCTCAAAAATAATCCGAATGTAAATGCAAATGAACTTGAAATTAGTTCCGGCGCGTTTGTAACTGTGTCAAGCCCAAATATTCATGTGGGCACTTTAGCAAATGCGGGGAGTGGTTTTTTAATTGACGGCACTTTATCTATTTCTCCAGGAATAAATATTGATCTTCAATATGGAAATTTAATATTAAATGGCAAGATCGATCCAACCAGTACAGGCACATTTTCTGCAGGAACAAACAGTTCTGATTCAGTAGATATTTCAGTCGGTGGTATCAATGGGAATGCGGGTATTTTAAATTTTGAACCTGGTTTTAATTTCGTGGATAGTTTTTCTATAAATCGTACCGGTACTTCAACACCACGCATTATTTTAGGTAGTGATATTACGGCCAATTCATTCACACTTACTTCCGGAAAAATTGTTACAGGCAATCACCTTGTGAGCTGGAATAATTCAGGTGCAACAATTCCAGGGAACTCATCCAGTTATTTTGCGACATGCACAGTCACTGACGAATCTGATGAAAAAGGAACTCCGTTAAGTTTTTCTTTGCCTTATACCGGCAATATTGGGCTACGCCTTTTAAATGTAAATAATAATTTGAATATTTATTTTCCTGTTGGCCCAAACCTCGTAAGTTTTAATAAAATTTTTCTGCAAAATGGAAGTACATTAAATAATAATCCATTTACCGTTTCGGTCGGCATTGGTGATATTGGAAATACACCTTTGCCTAGAGTAAACAGGATCTGGTATATCAATGAAGCCAACCCGGGAACTTCCACCGCGGATATGCGATTGTATTTTACAAAACATGCAAACACTTCGGGATTTCCCACTACAGAAGATGAAGAGGAATTTGGTTTTGATTATGATGATTGCCATTTGATACAGGAAACTTATGTCAATCAATTTATTCATAATTCCAATGGTGCGGATATCGTAAAAAACGCATCAGCAGCGGATCTCAGCGAAATTTTTGCAAAATATACAAGGGGTATTAGTTATGGACTGGATGGCAATAATAATGGTATTGATACTTTTTCCAGGTTTTCTATCGTCAATGCACAAGGCATTATTTTGCCCATAGCAATAATGGATTTCAATGTTTTTAAAATAAATAAGCAGGTAGATATTTCATGGAAAAGTTTCGAAGAAAAAAATATCCTCGTGTATGAAATTGAAAGGTCATATGATAGTAGAAATTTTAGCCCAATAGATAAAATCATCCCGGAAAAAAATGTAGTTACTAAAAATTATTATTCCTACAGGGACAGTTTGCCAAATGCCGGTAAAAATTATTACAGGTTGAAAATATATACATTGAACGGAGAAATTTCATATTCGGAAATCCGGGAAATATGGATGGATAAAGATGCCGGAGATTTCCAAATTTTGCCAAATCCAATGTTTGCAGGTACAGCAGTGATCAATATTCAACAACAGCATTTAACCGAAGGAACCTATCAAATTCTCTTATTAAATTTGGAAGGTAGGATTATTTCAGAAAAACAATGGGCTGTAAAAAATGAAATGAGTATGGGTTGGAAATTCAATCTACAACTCATTCCGGGAATGTATTTTATTCAAATCTGGAATGAAAATTTTACTAAAACAAAACCCCTGATTGTTTACTGATTATCGCAACCTGTCGACACTTTTTACAAGCCGCTGATCGAGGTAAATGCCTCTTGCTGCCAATAACAGGAAGAATGGAATAAAAAAAGTAAACATGGAAGTGATGGTGAGGTTGCCATCGAGGAATTTTGATTTTATCACAGAAAAGTATAATAAAATCAAACCAATTGAAACAACCAAAGTGGCAACAGTAATGCGAAGCTGCATTTTCCGGTCTTTAAATAAAAACACACAAATGAGCGCCGCAACAGCCACGGCTACTGTCAAGATGATTAGTGGAATGGTCGTTTTTCCGCTTAGTTCCGAAAAAACCTTTTGACTATTTTCAACTAAATTCCCTGAATAAAACGGGAAGTTGAGTGTACAAAAACCGCATGCTGACGCAATTAATAACCATAGAGTTTGTATTCTTTGTATCATTCTTTTATGTTTTTAGGAATTGTAAAAATAAATAAAAAAGAACAGGCATACCTGTAAAATTTGCGTGATATTTTTTGAAAAAAATTATCTTTGCAACCCGCTGAAACTTTTTGGTTGATGCGGATTACATTTAAATTAAAGAATACATGTTCAATAATCTCACGGACAAATTAGAATCGGCATTTAAAAATATAAAAGGAGAGGGCAGGATCAATGAATTAAATATTGCCAATACACTCAAAGATATCCGGCGCGCATTAATAGATGCAGACGTGAATTATAAGATCGCCAAAGAATTTACGGATAAAGTAAAAGAAAAAGCTACGGGTGAAAAAGTGTTGAATGCCATTAGCCCCGGCCAATTGATGGTGAAAATTGTAAAAGATGAATTGACTGAATTGATGGGGGGCAGCCAGGCAGAATTCGATATTTCAGGTAAGCCGGCTGTGATATTAATTGCCGGACTGCAGGGAAGCGGTAAAACTACCCTGAGCGGAAAACTGGCTTATTTTCTCAAAAATAAGAAAAGCAAAAGTCCATTATTGGTTGCAGCAGACGTTTACCGCCCTGCGGCGATCGAACAGTTACATGTACTTGGAGAGCAGGTTGGCGTGCAGGTGTATAGTGAACCTTATAATAAAGACGTAGTTCAAATTGCCAAAAATGCCATTGCAGAAGCAAAAAAATTAAATAAAAATGTAGTCATCATTGATACGGCAGGACGGCTTGCAATTGATGAAGCCATGATGACCGAAGTGGCTAATATTAAATCGGCTGTAAGCCCTTCGGAGATATTATTTGTGGTAGATAGTATGACCGGCCAGGATGCAGTGAATACTGCAAAGGCATTCAATGACCGGCTGGATTTTACCGGTGTTGTTCTAACAAAGTTAGATGGTGATACCCGTGGTGGGGCTGCGTTATCTATAAAATATACGGTTGAAAAACCCATCAAATTTGTCAGCAGCGGGGAAAAGATGGAAACCCTGGATGAGTTTTACCCGGAGCGAATGGCCCAAAGAATCCTGGGAATGGGAGATATTACCAGCCTCGTAGAAAAGGCACAGGAAAACTATGATGAAGAACAGGCAAAAAAACTGGAAAAGAAAATCCGGAGAAACCAGTTTGATTTCCAGGATTTCCTGGAGCAATTACAGCAGATCAAAAAGATGGGCAACCTGAAAGATATCATGGGGATGATCCCGGGAATGGGTAAGGCAATGAAAGATATTGATATAAAAGATGATGCATTTAAAGGAATAGAAGCGATCATTAAGAGTATGACCCCTTTTGAAAGGGCAAACCCGGACGTGATCAATCAAAGCCGCAGGCAGCGCCTTGCAAATGGTGCAGGAAAGGATATTGCCGACATAAATGCCTTAATGAAACAATTTGACCAGATGCGCCAAATGATGAAAAACATGAATAAAATGCCGATTCCTAAAATGCCGGGATTCAAGCGTTGAGCCTTATTTGGAGAATATTTTCAAAAAAAATATAAATTCTCTTTTTATTTTCAGTTTTTATCTTAGCTTCGCCTTCCAAATTTATTGTTAACCTTATTAATTAAGCCTTTAAATTTCTATTTAACATGGCAGTAAAAATCAGACTACAAAGACATGGTTCTAAGAAAAGACCATTCTATTTTATTGTAATTGCAGACGCAAGAGCACCACGCGATGGAAAATTCATCCAGAAAATTGGTACTTACAATCCGTTGACCGTTCCCGCAACTATTTTGCTGGACAGGCAGAAAGCGCTTGAATGGTTACATAAAGGTGCTCAACCAACAGATACTGTTCGCAGGATACTTTCCTATAAAGGTGTATTGTTCCTCAAGCATTTGTTACGCGGTGTAAAACTTGGCTTATTCGATGAAGCTACTGCTATGGTAAAATTCCAGGCATGGCACGATGAGCATGAAAAAAATAGCAGACGACGTTCTGACGATCATAAGAAAAATCAGCGTGCACAAAGACCTGTTGCACCGGTAGTACAAAAAGTTGAAGAAGTGAAAGCGCCAATTGCTGAAAAGCCAGTTGAGCCGGTTGCTGAAACAGCTGATGTGCAACAAAGTGAGGATACAGCTGAAGCATAGATAATTTTCCAATATAAATTATAGATCCCTGTATGTTAATGCAGGGATTTTTTTTATGTTAATAGTTGAAGTTTATTAACCTTAATTTTATAAAGTTTTGAACCAGGAAAAATGAATGGCACAGAAATGAAATATGAACTCATTGGAAAAATCGTAGCTGTTCCAGGGTTAAACGGGGAGGTGATGCTGCAACATTTTTTAGGTAAAAAAACTACTTTTAAAAATGTGCGCGCCATTTTTTTGGAAATGCAAAACAACAGTTACCTGCCCTATTTTATTGAATCCGGGAAAGCAAACGCAGGCGATAAAACAATATTGAAATTTGATGAAGTAAATTCCAAAGAAGCTGCTAAGGAATTACTTCAAAAAAATGCGTATTTATTACCGGCTGATTTCGAAAAAAATGTTGCTGAAAAAGCCCCGGTTTCAATCATTGGTTATGAAGTAATACATGAGAAAAAAATATTGGGTAATATTGAAAATATCATTGAATACCCGCAGCAGGTTTTGTTGCAGGTGCAAATGAATGGGAAAGAAATATTAATTCCCCTGCATGAAGAAACCCTGTTGAAAATAGACCGGAAAAAGAAAACCGTTTTCGTGCAGTTGCCGGATGGTTTGCTGGAAATTTTTGGGAGTGATGTATGATTTGATTGTTCAATAAGACATGTGTTAGTTTTACCTGACTTTCTTACATTGCAAATAAGTATATTTTTTGCCTAAATTTATTAATCATAATCCTTAAAGCCTATTTTGTTTTTTGACGGTGGGGTTGGAGTTATTAGCTGCTCCAAAGAATTATAAATTTCTGCAAACTTACCATCATACCGGTTTTTCATATCTGTTAATATCTGCATTATTTCTATATAATTTGAAGCTGCTTTCCGTAAGGCTATAAATGCCCGGATAATAGCAATATTCATTTCTATAGCTGAAGCACTTTTTAAAACACTTGATAACATGGCAACTCCTGTTTCTGTAAATACAAAGGGTGTTGCACCACCTAAATACTTTTTGTGTGGTATCACATTTTGTGATACCACTATTTCTATTTCTTCCTCTGTTAATTCAAACATAAAGTCTTCCGGAAACGGTCTCTATTCCTCCTTACAGCTTGTTTCAATACCCTTGTTTCCACGCCATATAACTCTGCAAGATGAGCATCCCAAATTATTTTTTCATCGCGCAAAAAAATTATTCGTTGTATTATTTTTTCCTCAACTATAATTATTTTTTTTGACGCTTTAGGCATCGATTTTTATTTTAAAGTTTACATAGAATTTCCGTTTCTATTATGAAATAAAGATAAATAATATTATTCAGCATTGAAGCCCATTTCTTGGTTCGTTGTTAGTTGGTATGATCTTTTTTTTTGCCCGCTTTCTATTGCTTTTCTTTTTCACTTGACTCTAATTCTTCAGGGTATTCATCAGGCCAAATATCAGGCGTGCCAATTATTCTCGATGCATACCTGGAAGTTCCCTTCTTTCTTCTAGCTTTTTCAGCATACACAACTCCAAGGATAGC
>JBAQJB010000115.1:0-3800 GCA_049289155.1 Chitinophagaceae bacterium | reverse complement strand
ATTTTATACTTAGTAAAGAACATTTAATAAACATTCAACTGAAATATTTTAAAACCAAAACCCATGAACATACATTTTAAAATGCCCATCCTGCTTTTGCCGGTTACCTGTTTTCTTTATATTACATGTTTTTCTCAACAATCAAAACCGGTAAAATATTCCCGCACCGAAATGGAAGCAAAAAATGTAGTAGAAAATGTACTTGCAACATCACCAGTTATAGATGGGCACAATGATTTATTCGTACGCTATTTTGATTGCAGTACCTGTCCCATTGACCTTGATCAGTACCGACTTGATTCGATCGTTTCAGGACAAACAAATATTCCTCTATTGCGGGAAGGCCATGCCGGCGGTATTCTGATGAATATTTTTGGGGCAGAAAAAACAATTGATTCTTACCTGCAGGGATGGGACCTGCTGTATCGCATGGAGGATGTCTATAAAAGGGATTTGAAAATTGTGGGCACTGCTGCGGAAATGAAACAGGGCATGCAGGAAAGAAAGATCACTATTCTACCTTCACTCGAAGGCGCTACGCGATTAGGCAACAATAAATATCTGCTGCGTGCTTACTATCAACTCGGATTACGCAGTGTAACTTTTGCTTACAGCACCACCCAGTTTGCTGATGGCAGCGATGATACGGCAAAGTATAATGGTGTATCAACTGCCGGTGCTGAAATGGTAAAAGAAATGAATCGCCTGGGTGTATTGATAGACATGTCGCACATCTCGGCAAATGCTATGAGCGCTATCCTCGATGTGACAACTGCGCCGGTTATTTTCAGCCATTCAAATGCCCGTGCCTTATGTGATGTAAACCGCAATGTGCCGGATTCCATTTTAAAAAGATTAAAGGAAAATAATGGATTGATCATGCTCACCTGTGTTCCATATTTTACACGAAAAGAAAATACGGATTGGTTAGACAAAAGAGACAGTTTGGGAGAAGCGTTATATGAACGGTTTCAAAAACACCCGGAGGACAGTTCTGTCTTAGATAAAATTTCAACGGAATGGGAAAAAGATAACCCGCAACCAGTCGTTACAATTGCAGACCTGGCAAATCATTTTGATTATGTGAAAACGTTGATTGGTGTTGAGCATATAGGAATTGCCGGTGATTTTGATGGCATTGATGTTTTTATAAAAGGCATGGAAAATGTGGGTACATATCCCAAACTATTAACTGAACTGGCGCGTCGGGGCTGGACTAAAGCAGAATTAAAAAAAAAAAGCAGTGAAAATTTTTTAAGAGTTTTTGAAGATGTGGAGAAGGTAAGTTACACGTACAAGGATTGATATTTAATTTGTGCTATACATTTGTATTTAGTATAACATTGTTTTGTAGATGCAGAGAATGAAAATTATATTATTGATATTATGCATTTTTTCGGTGACAACAGGAATTTATGTTTTTGCGGAAAGGCAGCAAAACTCGGACGATAGATTTATTACATATATCGTTGATGCAAATAAACAGGACATCCAATTTTTTTGGAAAAATGAAAAGCAGGAAAATTTTAAGAGTATTCAAAATTTAAAATTATGGCTGGAGAAAAATCACAGAAATTTATTATTTGCAATGAATGGCGGCATGTATAATCCGGATAATTCACCGCAGGGGCTATTTATACAAAATAATAAAATTATTACTCCCTTAGACACATCAAACGGAAATGGGAATTTTTATTTAAAACCAAATGGCGTTTTTTATATAACGATAAATAATAACGCAAGTATTTCCACTACAGATAATTTTATTAATGATGGAAAAATAAAATATGCAACTCAATCCGGTCCTATGTTATTGATTGATGGAAAAATTCACCCGGCTTTTAAAAAGGATTCTCCTAACCTTAATATCCGGAATGGCGTGGGCATATTACCCGGTAATAAAATAATTTTTGCGATGTCTAAGAAGGAAATTAATTTTTATGATTTTGCAAATTATTTTAAAAGTTTGGGATGCAAAAACGCATTGTATCTTGACGGGCTTGTATCGCGTACTTATTTGCCCGCAAAAAACTGGTTACAAACGGATGGCAATTTTGGTGTAATCATCGGTGTAACGGAAGATAGCAAATAGAGTAAGGAAATTTGGCTTTCAAATTTTTGAGCAACTTTTGATCATGTGTTTTGCAAAAAATATTTACTATTTTTAAATTCAATAAAAAATAAATAATCTTTACATGCAACCAAGAGCCATAGTATTATTTGCCATGGATTACAAAGTATGGAATAGAACGTTCAGGAAAGAACTAATGAAAGGTGATGCCCAATTCAAATCCTGGTTCCTTGATAATGCTTATGAGATTGAAATTTCTGACAATGTTTATAATGAAGTCTTTATAAAAAATCCTATTATTAGTACAGGAATTACAAATACTCTTTTAAATGAAAGTCAACATCAATTTAAAGATCTTCATCAAACTGAAAAAATTTATTTTGTATTAAATGCTGATTCTTACAAAAGGATATTGAAGATTCCTTTTTATGCTGACTTTAAATCTCCTCAAATTGATTTATTTTCCACCTTGTTAGATGACATTTCTAAAAATAAAATATATGTCATTGTAGAATACATAAAAAAATATGGTTGGTTTGATTTTGAAAAAATAAATGCACAGCGACAACTATTTATAAAGAAACATGAGATTGAAATTAAAGAAAATGAGAAAAGATTGAACAAAACTAATAAGAAAACATTTTAAAAATTAACCTCCCATGAAAAAACAATTATCATCCACACAACAAAAAGAATTACTACACACTTTAAAAAATCGTTTTGCGGAAAATAGCAAAAGGCATGAAGGTGTGGACTGGAATAAAGTACAGAAAAAACTGGAAGCGAATATGGAAAAACTTTGGTCGCTGTATGTAATGGAAAGTACAGGTGGCGAACCGGATGTAGTTGTGTTCTCAACTGATGCACAAAATAAAAAAGCAGGTATATTTATTTTTTGTGATTGTTCTGCAGAAAGCCCAAAAGGCCGCAGAAGCCTGTGTTACGACCTGGAAGCCTGGCAATCAAGGAAAGAAAATAAACCCGTTGGCAATGCGATTGATTTGGCCACATCTATGGGTATCGAACTCCTGGAAGAAGCGGAATACCGGGCATTGCAGGAACTCGGCAGTTTTGATTTGAAAACATCAAGCTGGGTGAAAACGCCCGAATTCATCCGGAAACTTGGTGGCGCCATCTTTTGTGACAGGCGCTACGACACTGTTTTTCTATACCACAATGGCGCGGAATCTTATTATGCTGCGCGTGGCTTTCGGGGTAAATTGATTGTTTAAAAAAATGAATTTTCCATCCCCGTAATATTTCAACTACAAATTTTTACAGTTCTCTATATAAGAAAAATACATTACACAGAGTTGCACAGAGAAGGCACAGAGAACCACAGAGAAAAGAAAAGATCTTTTTGTTGCACTGGAAATTAAATTTTGAACATCTCTCAATTACCTCTGTGTAAGAAAAAGAAATTACCCGCTATCCGTAGAGTTCTTTCAGAACTCTACGGATTTATAATAAAGGCCAGACTTAGTCTGGACTTCATAGTTATAAAGTCCAGGCTGTAAGTTGCATGTTCAAGATTAAATATGCAATTGCTCAAAATCTAATATTCCAATTTTTATTTTAAACTATTTCTTTCACAAATAAACTGTAGCATTCGTTTTTCATTTCTGCAATCTATTTTTTATTCCAGTCAAAGCCCGGCTTTTTTTTTGCTTCCATAGTTCGCTGCGATAACACGAAAGAGCCTATGAGTACATCATTGATGCACGCAAAA
>JBAQJB010000114.1:0-2194 GCA_049289155.1 Chitinophagaceae bacterium | reverse complement strand
TGATTGAAGAGCTTTTACAGACGCGTTAGTTCTTTCAATTCCAAAATAAGCCAGTTTCCTGTTTGCAGGTAAAGTATTATTATACGGGTAAAGGGATTTCCAAAATGAATTGTTCTTTGAATAAAAGTAAGATGAGTCGCCGGTTTGTAAATATTTGTTCAGCAACATATCCGATGTATGTCCCGATTCCAGGAAAAAATGTGTGAGCCCAAAGTTTGCATGTAAAAATTTTATCCAGACAAGTGGAAGCCTGTTATAAAATTTCAGGAAGTGTGAACCACCTTCTGCTTCTAAAATTAATTTATACGCGCCCAATTTTTGTTTTAATGTATCAGTTGTTGGCTGGTCAAAACCTTTTTCAAGTGTAAAAGAATAATGATGTGCCTGGAGATATTGGCTGATGCCGGTTTGAGCATGCGTTGTCAATGAGGAGAGTGCCAGGATAAAAATTGCAATAAGTTTTTTCATGTTGATTATACACATGGCTTCTAACGTTTACTCAATGCTTTTTTGATGGCCTCTTCAACCAGGGGTTCCATTATTTTGTATCCGGCTAATGTGGGATGAACTCCGTCTTCGGTATATTTTTTATCCAGGCCTTCCTGGTCATCAACCATTTTGCTATAATAGTCAAGGTAGATAATATTGTGGGACTTGCAATAAGATGAAAGCATTGTATTCAATGCGATAACTTTTTCAGCAGGTTTAATTTGGGGGCGCCAGGTAAATACATTTGCCGGAAGCACTGATGAAACTACAACTGTGATTTTGTTTATAGTGGCCAATTCAATCATCGAAACAATATTTCCAAAAATATTATTTAATGAAATGGGACCGGTATTTTCAGCGATATCATTGATGCCTGCAAGAATAACGACTACTGACGGTTTCAATTCGATTACATCCGGGCGAAACCGAATCAACATTTGAGGTGTAGTTTGCCCGCTTATTCCTCTGTCAATGTACTGCTTATTATTAAAAAAATTACTATCGATCGTTTTCCAAAATTCCGTTATAGAATTTCCCATAAAAACAACCCGGTTTTCCCCTTTGCCCGGCAAACCCAAATGTTCATTTTCGAAAGAATATTTTTTTAAATCGGCCCAATCGTTTTGCGATTCATTATTTTGAGCATGCGTGTTTAGAGTTATCATAAAACAAAATAAGAAATAAATGTATTTCATAAGTTAACGGTTTTGAAATTAAAAATTATAGCCGCGCCATTGAATATTTTCTTTGGTTTACTTACTGACATTTTCGTAAGCCGTTTATTAATTTCAATTCATAAATTATTTTATTCTGTCCATTCAATAACTTTTCGCCAATTAAAAAACTTTGAATAAAGCATACTTAAGCCAAAGGTTCCA
Organism: Chitinophagaceae bacterium; assembly: GCA_049289155.1. Classification (GTDB taxonomy): domain Bacteria; phylum Bacteroidota; class Bacteroidia; order Chitinophagales; family Chitinophagaceae; genus JAFDXJ01. The sequence goes on along the minus strand of JBAQJB010000114.1, from coordinate 827 downwards.
ATTTTGCCATAGTCTGTAATAGTCTTAGACTTGTTATTGTATTTGATTTCAGTTGTTATAGTTTGGTCATCCGTCCAATTAACAGCGTAGTCATTATGCAATTTGTCAAGTTGTAAATAATTTAATAATGCGATTAATTCAGTAAATTCTTTTATTGGTATTGTCGCTTTAAATTCTCCTGTTTCATCATTGTACTTTATTGCTTTGTAAGTTGCTGTTCTATCCTTATTAATTGTCATTTCAAAAATCGGGCAAGTGCCAAAACATTGATTTGTTTTAATTGTTACTTTGTCAAAAATCAAATTATTAGTTGGATTAGCATTGTACTCGATGAAGTTGTTGAATTTAAAAATTAAAGTGTCAACTTTCTTTTCAGAATTTTCTCTTTGTTGAATTATGATTTTCCGGGGTGTTGATGTTGTGTCAATTGATAAGAGAGTTGCTGTATTCAGCGAAAAAGTCCCATTGTCAATGTAACGAAATATATAATTGCCTTTGCCATTGTCGAGGACGACTAAAAGATCACGGTAGCCATAAATTATCAAGTCGGTTAAGCCATTATTGTCAATATCAACTTTGAAAAATTTATTGCGTCCAAATACAGCTGTGTCAACTACTTTTGGACTGTTGTCTAATGGCAAATATTTTTTAAAATTCTTGTCAACCTTTTTAATAAGAAAATTAGATACATCCTGGTTGGTTTGCAGTCTGTCAATTTCATTGGCAAAACACGTTGTGCTAAAAAGGAGAAGTAGTATGAAATTCAGGCTCTTCATAAAATGGCTTACAACACACAAATATATGCTATAAATAAACCTTTCAAAAAA
>JBAQJB010000113.1:0-13119 GCA_049289155.1 Chitinophagaceae bacterium | reverse complement strand
TTCTTAAAGAAAGCGTTTCAATACCTCGGATCACCAGCCAGCTATCGAATGGCGAAAGAATAGCACCGGAAGCGTTTTGAATAAATTTTATTTTTTCACCCAAACTTTTATTGGCTGTCACTACGATGCCCGCAATGAGGTCACTATGGCCACCCAAATATTTTGTAGCGCTGTGTATCACCAGGTCTGCCCCAAGTTCTATGGGTTTTTGTGAGGCGGGCGATGCAAATGTATTATCCACACAAAGCAGGCTGTTATTGGCTTTCGCGATCTTTGCTATGATGGCAATATCAGAAATTTTCAATGTAGGATTGGTAGGGCTTTCTATCCAAACCAGTTTTGTTTTTGCTGAAATATTTTCTACAATATTTTCCGTATTCGTTGAATCTGTATAGCGTACAGTAATGCCAAACTTCTCATAAATATGTGTAAACAACCTGAACGCGCCGCCATAAATATCGTCCACCGCAAGTATTTCATCGCCCGCGGATAATAGTTTTAATACAGCATCAATAGCGGATAAACCACTGGCAAAGGCAAAACCATTCGTACCATTTTCCAGCACCGCCATCAGGTCTTCCAGCACTTTGCGTGTAGGGTTATTACTTCTTGCATAATCAAATCCTTTATGGATGCCGGGTGCTTCCTGCACAAATGTGGACGTTTGATAAATAGGCGTGGAAACTGCGCCGGTAAGCGGGTCTGCAGGAATGCTGTGTAAGATTTTTGTTTGTTCTTTCATGTTTAATTTTTTTTGATAAATAAAAAGTGCGGCGAAAAAATATTGTATCAAAAAAAAGGATGGAAATGAAAATGCTCTTCAAACGAGCAGTCAGAAGAGCATATGATTTTACATAAAAGAAGATGCTTTATTTCTAACTTATCTTTCCCTGGCTCATGCCTGGGTTGAATTTGGCACCTTATCGCAGTTTTATCCGCGGTAGGTTGTCAAGACTTCATCGGGTCAAATCCCTCTGTCTTTCCTGATAAGAATATATTGTCACAGAACTGATGCAAAAGTATAGGTGAAAATTAATTGCAGCCAAATTTATTTTTATAAAATTTATTTTAAATAAAAAATGAACACGGAATTTATGATTGAAATTATATTCTTTGCAAAAAAAAACTGCACAATAAAAGTACAGTTTCTTTAAGTATAATTATCGTATTATAAATTGCCCCTCAATGCCTGTTCTCCTTCAATGGCTTCAAATAAAGCTTTGAAATTTCCTTTACCAAAACTCTTTGCGCCCTTGCGTTGTATGATCTCGAAAAACAAGGTGGGCCTGTCTTCTACGGGTTTAGTAAAAATTTGTAACAAGTAGCCTTCGTTGTCCCTGTCCACTAAAATACCCAATTCTTTCAATGGTTCCAGGTCTTCATCTATATGGCCAACGCGGCTGAGTAAATCTTCATAATAACTGCTCGGTATTTTTAAAAATTCAATGCCCCTGCTCTGCAGGTCAGTAACTGTTTTTACAATATCATGTGTAGCAAGCGCCACGTGCTGGCAACCTTCGCCATCATAAAAATCAAGGTATTCTTCCACCTGTGATTTCTTCTTTCCTTCTGCCGGTTCATTGATCGGAAATTTTACAAAGCCATTTCCATTACTCATCACTTTACTCATCAATGCAGAATATTCCGTGGAAATATCTTCATCATCAAAACTTAAAATATTTTTAAAGCCCATTACTTCTTCATAAAATTTCACCCAGGGATTCATTTGGTTCCAGCCAACATTTCCCACACAATGATCCACATATAACAGCCCGGATGGTGGTGGATTGTAAACCGTTTTCCATTCACGGAATCCCGGCATAAAGGCACCTTTATAATTTTTTCTTTCTACAAACACATGCACTGTTTCACCATACGTATGAATGCCGCTCAGAACCACTTCGCCAAATTCATCTTTTAAAGTAACAGGTTCCATATAACTTTTTCCGCCACGCTTCGTAGTTTGTTCCCAGGCATCTGTTGCATCTTCCACCATCAATGCGAGTGTTTTTACACCATCACCATGTTTGGCTACATGATTTGCCATTTCAGAATTGGCGCGCAATGGAGTGGTTAAAACAAGGGTTAATTTATGTTGTCTAACCACGTAACTGGCGCGGTCTTTTACGCCTGTTTCCGGACCGGCATACGCCACACTTTGAAAACCAAAAGCGGTTTTATAAAAATGCGCCGCCTGTTTGGCATTACCTACATAAAATTCCACGTAATCTGTTCCCTGTAATGGTAAAAAATCAATATCGGACTGTATTGTTTTCTTTTCGGAAGTTGCTGTTTCCATAATGTGTGATTTAAAAAATTATATAAAAAAATAAAAACCAGGTGCATCAAAAATAATCATATCGCCCGGTTTTGCCAAAAGCTGCATGAATTTATCATTTCATTATTCACACGGTGCATTTACAATTTCATAAAATCATTTTATTCATAAAAAACATAAAATGCAAAACGATGTTTTGTTATGATAAAAAATACAAATTTTATTTGCACCTTTGCGGCAATAAAAATTGAAGCAGCTATAGCTTTTTTGCAAAAACTTTTTAAAGATTCACTATGAAAATATTAGTTTGTATAAGTAAAACGCCGGATACCACATCCCGCATTGCTTTTAAAGATAATAATACGAAATTTGATGATGCCGGTGTTCAATGGATTATCAATCCCTATGATGAATGGTACGCCTTGGTGAGGGCCATTGAATTGAAGGAAAAAGATCCATCCATAGTTATTCATCTTATTACTGTTGGCGGCCCTGATTGCGACCCGGTGATCCGTAAGGCGCTTGCTCTTGGAGGAGAACAGGCAACCCGTGTGAATTCCACAGATGCCGGCAGTTTTAATATAGCTTCCCAAATTGCTGCCATTGCAAAAGAAGAAAAATATGACCTCGTAATGACAGGTAAAGAAACCATAGATTTCAACAGCGCATCCGTTGGGGGAATGATCAGTGAATTACTGGAATATCCGTATGTATCCCTGGCTACGAAATTTGATTTAACCGGAGAAACTGCCACAATTACCCGTGAAATAGAAGGGGGTGAAGAAGTAGTGGAAGTGAAATTGCCTTTGGTTATAAGTTGCCAAAAAGGTATGGCAGAACAACGCATACCGAATATGCGTGGAATTATGTCTGCCCGCACCAAACCTTTGAAAGTGGTGGAGCCAGCTACTGTTGAAGCCACTACCGAATATATCAATTTTGTAATGCCGCCTGCAAAAGCCGGTGTGAAGCTGGTTTCCGCAGATAATGTTGCAGAATTGGTGAGGCTTTTACATGAAGAAGCAAAAGTCATTTAATCAACCTTTTTAAAAATAAAACATGGTATTAATATATATAGATCATTCAGAAGGACAAATCAAAAAATCTTCATTTGAAGCATTGACATATGGAGTAGAACTTGCAAAATTGCTGGGTTCAGAAGCCAATGGAATTATTACAGGTACAATTGATACAAACCCTGAGGACCTGGGACAGTATGGAATTGGAAAAGTATTCCAGGTGAAGAATCCTGGTCTGAATGTAATTGACGCTTCCGTTTTAGCGAATGTGATAGCACGTGCTGCTACAGAAACCGGGGCAAAAGAAATTATTTTTTCTCATAATACTACATCAAAGTCCATTGCTCCCCGCGTAGCAGTCAGGTTGCATGCAGGTTTTGTAAGTGGGGCTACAGCGTTGCCTGAATTAGCAGATGGTTTTGTTGTTAAAAAATCTGTTTTTAGTGGGAAGGCATTTGCCAACGTGAAAATACGTACTGATATCAAGATAATCAGCCTCAATCCAAATAGTTTTCATATAACGAAAAATGAAACGGGGAAAGCCGAATTGGTTCAGTTAGATATACCAGCTCCTGCATCTTCAATAAAAGTTATTTCAGTAAACAAAGTGAGGGGAGAAGTTCCGCTGACTGAAGCGGAAATTGTGGTAAGTGGCGGTCGGGGATTAAAAGGCCCGGAAAACTGGGGAATGGTTGAAGATCTTGCCAAAACATTACACGCAGCCACAGCATGCAGCAGGCCGGTTGCTGATTCAGGATGGAGGCCACATCATGAACATGTTGGTCAAACTGGAATACAAATCGCCCCGGATTTATATATAGCATTAGGCATTTCCGGCGCCATTCAGCATTTGGCTGGCGTAAACCGTAGTAAAACTATTGTAGTGATCAATAAAGATCCTGAAGCGCCATTTTTTAAATCGGCTGACTACGGTATTGTAGGTGATGTTTTTGAAGTAGTGCCCAAACTCACTGAAGAAATTAAAAAGATACTATAAGTACAAAAAAAAATCCCGCCGGTAAGCAGGATTGTTTTTAGCCGTTTTTAAGTTTCAGGAGTTACAACTTCGATCTCCGGCCTGGTTTATCAATGATTGGATATTGGATTTATACGGGAAAGCTGTTAAGCGTTTCACTATGTAAAAGTAGGGTAAAGGAAATTAGTTAAAAAAAGTATAAGGATTTAAAAATATCCCGATCGGACATAAAAAACCTTATACGGTTATTCTTATTTGGAAGTTGAATTTAAATCCGGTCTTTTCATGGCAGTCTTTTTTTCAGCATTCTCCATTCTCCATTCTTCAATTAAACGGTGATTCCCGCTCAATAAAATGGATGGTACTTCCCAGCCCCTGAAGTTTTCCGGCCTTGTATAAACATCCGGCGCAAGCAAATTATCCTGGAATGAATCTGTGAGTGCAGACGTTTCATCATTTAATACGCCAGGAATTAACCGGCCAATGGAATCGATCAAAATCGCGGCAGGTAATTCTCCACCACTCAATACAAAATCGCCTATTGAAATTTCCAGGGTTACGAAATGATCCCTGATCCGCTGATCAATACCTTTATAATGCCCGCAAATAATCAACAGGTTTTCTGCTAATGATAATTTGTTGGATTTTTTTTGTTCCAGCTTTTCTCCGTCGGGAGTCATAAAAATAACTTCGTCATATTTACGGGAATTTTGTAAAAATTCTATGGCATTGGCCAAAGGTTCACACATCATCACCATGCCTGCTCCGCCACCAAACTGGTAATCATCTACCTGGCCATATTTATTCAATGCCCATTGACGTAAATGATGCACATGTATTTCCAGTAAACCCTTTTCCTGCGCCTTTTTCATCATACTATGCTGCATAGGGCTTTCCAGTAATTCCGGCACTACGGATAAGACATCAATTCTCATTTTTCAAAGTTAATTAAACATTCAAAACGAACCACCTTCCGATCTTACATTTGAAACTGTATCTTTGTTCTATGGATATTGCGTGTTCGGAAACCGAATTAGATTTATTAAATATTATTGCCACTTCCGCACAAAAAATAAAGACACCCTGCTATTTAATTGGCGGGTTTGTCCGGGATAAAATATTAGGAAGGCCGGTAAGCGATTTGGATATTGTTTGCGTGGGAGATGGGATAGAACTTGCATATCTTGTTTCAAAAAATTTTACGCCACCACCCGCACTCGCTCATTTTAAAAATTTTGGCACTGCGCAAATAAAATTGAACTCCATTCATTTTAAAAATAACGCCATTGACAACCCGGCGTATGAAATAGAATTTGTGGGTGCGAGGAAAGAAAGCTATTCTGATAATTCTAGAAAACCAGAAGTACTGCCAGGGACATTACGCGATGACCAGTTGCGCCGCGATTTTACCATCAATGCCATGGCGATCAGTTTAAATGAAAATGATTATGGTAAATTATTGGATCCTTTTGGTGGCCTGGAAGATTTAAAAAAAAGATTACTTACAACACCACTCGATCCGGATATCACGTTCGCTGATGACCCGCTACGGATGATGCGTGCCATTCGTTTTGCTACACAACTGGATTTTGATATTGAAGAATCAACATTCCGGGCAATACAAAAAAATGCAGGCAGAATCAATATAGTTTCCATAGAAAGAATTACAGATGAGTTGAATAAAATTATATTATCTAAAAAACCTTCACTTGGTTTTCACCTGCTGAGTGAGAGCGGTTTATTGGAAATTTTCTTTCCTCAAATGATGCGGTTGCATGGCGCAGAATATGTTGATGGTAAAGGCCATAAAGATAATTTTTATCATACCCTCCAGGTGCTGGATAATGTAGCTGTGCAAACAAATGACCTGTGGATGAGGTGGGCCGCCATACTACATGATATTGCCAAACCAGCTACCAAGCGCTTTGATCAAAATTCCGGGTGGACTTTTCACGGGCATGAAGTGGTTGGTGCTAAAATGGTTCCCAAAATTTTCAGGCAGTTAAAGTTGCCCATGACTGTAAAAATGAGGTTTGTTCAGAAAATGGTACTGCTACATTTACGGCCCATCAGCCTGACGAAAGAAAATATTACGGATAGTGCAGTCCGGCGTTTGTTGTTGGATGCGGGCGAAGATATTGACCAGTTGATGCTGCTTTGTAATGCAGATATTACCAGCAAGAACAAAATGAAAAAAGCAAAGTACCTGGAAAATTTTGCAATGGTAAGACAGCGTATGCAGGAGGTTGAAGAAAAAGACCATTTACGAAATTGGCAACCACCTATTACAGGCGAAGAAATAATGCAGGCATTTGGATTAAAACCCTGCCGGGAAGTAGGCTTTATAAAAGATGCGATAAGAGAAGCAATTCTTGATGGTAACATTGAAAACAACCGGTCAGCTGCATTTTCTTTTATGCTTCAAAAAGCAAAAGACTTAAACTTGCAATTCATTGAATAAATCATAAAATAATCCCGCATCATTTTTGCTGAAAGGTTCAGTAATTTTGTTGCTTTATTTTTATTAAATTATAATCAAGTATGGCTATTTTAAAATTCAGGATTTACCTGGAAGAAGATGATACCGTTTACCGCGATATATTGATACAACATAACCAGTTTTTTTCCCAGTTACATGCGGCAATTTTGCAGGCTTTCAGTTTTGATGGTAAACATGAAGCAACTTTTTTTCGCAGCAATGATCATTGGTTGCATGGCAGGGAAATTACACTCATGAAATATGATAAAGCGTACAAAGCTGAACCACTCTTAATGGATCAAACTACTATTGGCAGTGAAATGCGTGATACCAACCAGAAATTTATATACCTCTATGATTTTACTAAAAACTGGTCTTTTCTGGTGGAGTTGATTCATGTTACCAAAGAAGAAAACAGGAGTTTTTCCTACCCGCTTATCTCACGCACAGAAGGAATCGGGCCGCCTCAATATGGTACGAAAAGTCTGCTCGGAAGTAAGTTTGCGGATATCGAAGAAAAATATGACCTGGACAAAGGAATGGAAGGGTTTAGTGAAGAAGGCGAGGAAAATACGAATACAGATAATTCTCAAAATACAGAAGAGTAGGAAGTATTGTTCCGGCAAAACAAATAAATCTTTGACAATATGCGCATTCTCATAACGGGGGCAAATGGATTTTTAGGCAGCCATCTCGCCCATTTTTTTTCACAAAAAAAAGTGGATGTATATACTACGGGCCGCGGACCTTACCGGGATAAACATAGAGAAAAAAATGTTGAATACAATGCAGCAGAATTAACCAGTAAAAAAAATATACATGGGTTAATACAAAGTATTCTGCCGGATGTGATTATTCATACTGCGGCGATGAGTAAACCAAATGATTGTCATATTTACAGGGAAGAATGTTTGCAAATAAATGTAGAAGCTACCCGATATTTATTAGAAGCGGCTACTTCTATTGCGCCGCAAAAAAAAGTACATTTCATTTTTCTATCCACTGATTTTATTTTCGGAGAAAATGGTCCACACGCAGAAGATGATATTCCAAACCCACTCAACTTTTATGGCGAATCCAAATTAATGGCTGAGAAGATTGTAAGCGCCGGGGAAATTCCGTATACAATTGTGAGGCCTGTTTTTGTATATGGCCCGGTATGGGAAGGTACAAGGGGAGGGTTTATTCAACTGATCAAAAATAGCCTGGAAAATAATCAACCTGTGAAGGTGGTTACAGATGAAGAACGAACGCCTACTTTCGTTGGAGATTTTTGTAAGGGCATCTTTGCCATCATTGAAAGATCAAAAACTGGTATATTTCACCTCGCGGGTAAAGAAATTTTATCTCCAGCGGATATGGCAATAGCCACGGCAGCGTTACTGGGCTTACGAACAGAATTATTGGAAAAAGTCAAAGGAGAAGATTTAAAACAAGCAGTTGTAAGGCCACGCAGATCCGGCCTGAAGATTGAAAGGGCCATCAATGAACTGGATTTTAATCCTGTCTTTTTTGAAGAAGGCCTCCGGGAATCCTTTTCGATAAGATAAAACATATTAATCATTGAAAAAATCATCCCGTCCGCGTCGCTCTTTTTTTGTTGGCCGGCCTATTTTGCTCAATCTTTTTCCGGTATGAAATGAAGTTGCTTCATAATTTTCATCTTTTATTTCTTCTGCAGGTGTAAGGTCCTGATAAAATTTTACAGCCTCTGAAAACTGTACACGCTGGTGTAAAAGCGAAATAACTTTTATGATCCATTTACGTGCTTCAGTTCTAATTGCATACTGATCATTCAACTCAACGATTTTCGAAGCTTTCACAGGATTTCCATTCATTTTCACTTTTCCTTTACTACATGCATCACCAGCTTGGGAGCGCGTTTTGAAAATTCGTATAGCCCATAAATATTTATCAATCCTTATTTTAGTGGGTAATATATTCATAGATTTCTTCAAAACTTTATGAAAAAAAATTAACCGTATATAACTGGTATTTATTTTTTCATTTCCGCATAATATTTATGAAAATAGGGAATGGTTTCAATGCCTTTATAAAAATTAAATAATCCATATTTTTCATTGGGGCTATGCAGGTTATCGCTATCCAGGCCAAAACCCAGGAACACAGTTTTGCAATTCAATACAGATTCAAAAAGTGCCGTAATCGGTATACTGCCACCACCCCGGACCGGGATAGGTTTTTTACCAAAAGTTTTTTCAATGGCTTTTTCTGCAGCTTCATATTCCAGGCTGTCAACAGGAGTCATATAAGGGTCACCGCCATGATGTTCAAAAACGTTTACAGTAACGGTATCCGGTGCAATTTTTTTCAAATGATCCATTATTAATTTTGTCATTTTTGCACTTTTTTGGTTGGGCACCAACCTGCATGAAATCTTTGCAGTTGCTTTTGAAGGTAAAACTGTTTTAGCACCTTCACCTGTATAACCACCCCAAATTCCATTCACTTCCAATGTAGGCCTGATGCCGGTCCGCTCGTTGGTCGTAAACCCTTTTTCACCCCATAAATTTTTCACCCCCAAATCTTCTTTATACGCAGCATCATCATATGGTGCTTTGGCCATAGCTTTTCTTTCTTCATCTGTGGAATTGACCACATCGTCATAAAAACCGGGAATGGTGATATGATTATTTTCATCATGCAACGAAGCGATCATTTGTGCAAGTATCGTAATTGGATTTGCAACTGCTCCACCATAAACACCACTATGCAGGTCGCGGTTGGGGCCAGTCAATTCAATTTCCACATATGATAAACCACGAACGCCCACATCTATACTGGGTGTATCCATACTTAACATGGCAGTATCACTGATTAAAATTACATCTGCCTGTAATAATGATTTATTTTCTTCTAAAAATTCAGCCAGGTGTGCAGAACCAATTTCTTCTTCACCTTCTATCAGGAACTTTATATTGACAGGCAAGGTGTTGGTTTTTGTCATTATTTCAAGTGCTTTGATGTGCATATAAAATTGCCCTTTATCATCACATGCGCCACGTGCGAAAATTTTTCCATCTTTTATTACAGGCTCGAAAGGCCCGCTATTCCAAAGTTCCAGCGGATCAGCCGGTTGTACATCATAATGACCGTATACTAAAACAGTTGGCCTGGAAGCGTCAATAATTTTCTCTCCATAAACAACCGGGTGGCCTGTAGTGGGAATAATTTTTACATTTTCCGCACCTGCTTCTGACAGCCTGCTTTTTACAGCCTCTGCACAGGTGAGCATATCTTTTTTATTTTCATTGCGCGCACTGACACTTGGAATGCGTAGTAATTCCAATAATTCATCCAGGAACCTGTCTTTGTTTTTTTCCTGGTAATCTTTCCATACTTCCATATATTTTAATTTTATAGTTTAGAAATGAATTTCGAAGGTTGACGAATATAGAAAATTTTAAACATTCTTTTATAAACTGCTTTTATCTTTATAATGAATTTATCTTTCTGTTTGCACAATACTATGTTTTTCGTTGAAAATAATATTTTTCATTGTCCACTGTACTCTTTTTTCGAAAGGATGTAATCTCACCGGGCAATTTGATACAGTACATATCGCACAGGAAAATTCCATGCATGCATCTGTATGAATAAACATTTCCACTGCATCCCCAAATTTCTTTTTAATTAAATGGGTCAATGCATCAATTTCAGTATGTGCCTCCCGCACATCAAGATACCAGGGAACTGTCATATGACTATCAATATGAAGTACTGCGCCATATTTAATAACGCGAAGGTTATGCAGGTCGATCCATTTTGCATGCCTGTTCTCATTCAACAGGCTGACCAGGTCCTGCAATAATTTTTCATCCGCTTCGTCCATAATGCCAGCCAGGGATTTACGGATTATTTTATATCCGTTGTATAAAACGATCAATGCCATCACCAGGGAAGTCGCTTTATCAATCCATAAAATATGGATTAAATACATAAGCCCCAATGCCACTATAATGAGTAATGTGGACGCCGTATCCAGTAATAAATGTTTGCCGGAAGAATACAAGGCAAGGGAATCATTTTTCTTTCCAATTTGAATGCAATACAAACCTGCAAAAAGATTGATAAGCGCAGTGGCTGCAATAATATAAAGTCCTTCATCAATATGTAAAACCGGTGTTTGTTCAATAAAATGTATCACCGTTTCGTATAAAATAAAAAAGCCGGCACAAATAATTAGTGCACCCTCGGCTGCTGCGGAAATATATTCCGCTTTTCCATGGCCATAAGGATGGCTCTCATCGCGTGGTTTTGCAGCCACATATAAAGCCACGAGCCCTATAAAACCCGCTATAACATTCACTACACTTTCCAATGCATCTGATAAAACTGCGGTAGAATTGGTCCGGATATAAGCGCCTATTTTTGCAATAAATAAAAGAATGGAAATGAGCGTGATCCATTTTTGTACCCTGAAGTTTTGTACTGCCTTTTGCAATGAAATTTGATTAATTTTTAAAATCTTATGTACCGCCCTGTTTATTTTTTATTAGCCCTGTATTAACTGCAATTTTTTTCAACCGGCGCACAAACCGGAAATAATATTCTTTATTAAATAACTGGGAATCACGCATTGCTTTTACGGTTAGAAATAAACCGATCGGCACTAATACCATTGCCGAAAGCCACATACCTGTAAATGGACTTGTAACGCCTTCTTTGGCAAATTTTTCACCAAAAGTATTCAGCATATTGAATAAGACAAAAAATATGATAGCAAACACCAGTGGTGTTCCCAGGCCTCCACGACGTATAATGGAACCCAATGGCGCTCCTATCAGAAATAAAACAATGCAGGCTGCGGAAAGTGTAAATTTCCGGTTCCATTCAATCCAATATTTTCTTTCGTTTTCGACGCGGCTTTTATAATCTACAGCGAGCAAGTCTATATAACTTTTTGTGCTGTTGACCTGGGCAATTGCCCTATTAAAAATCATGGTTTTTAAAGTATCCGGAATGATTTGAGAAATGGATGCTCCTTGTATTGAATTGGAACCCGGCCAGGTACTGTCTTTTAATCGAAGGAAGGAAAGATAGGGCGCAGCCTGTTTTTGCAGCGTTGCAGCAAACTGTAAATGGATATCACCTAAAGAATCAATTGCACTGTTGAGTTGTCGTATACTCAGCATTTGCGGGTTGTCTTTAAATGCTGTGTCTGAAGTTTTATTCATTTTGAAACTACTTAAATCAAATTCTTTGATATAATCTTTAAAGCCCAAGCGTATAAATTCTGTATTTGGATTATAGCGGTTGCCATTTTCCTGGTAATTCCAGCCATTGTGCAATGTGAACCTTAAAAATTTTTTGTCCGGGGTAATACTCATGATCCCACTTTCTGCTGTCATAAAATTATCCTGCAGGCCAAATGTTTTTTCCCAGATGATTACATTCCGGATGGTGCTGTCATCTTTATCTTTTTTCCCAATTTTAATAATATATCCTTCAATTTTATCATAAAAAACACCTTCCTTAATATCAAAAGCAGGTTTCGCTACAAGGATGTCATACTTTACGGTGTTTAACTTTAAGTTCGCAACAGGTATAATATTATTCGCGAAAAAAAATGCAACGATACTTAGTATAATGGTTACAATAAATACGGGCCGCATGAAACGGATAAGTGGCACGCCGGCAGACTTTATGGCTACTAATTCAAAAGTTTCGCCCAGTTTCCCAAAAGCCATGATGGAAGAAAGCAACAAAGCAAGTGGCAAAGCAAGAGGCACCCATGTTACAGCCACCAATGAAGTGAGGTATGCCAATGTTCCAAGGTCCAGTCCCTTTCCTACGAGATCGTCTATATAAAGCCAAAAGAACTGTAGAATTAAAACAAATAATGAAATGAGAAAAGTGGCCAGGAAAGGCCCAATGAATGATCGGAGTACAAGTATATCAAGCTTTTTAATCAATGGGAATTTTCCTTTATTTTTATAAACAATTATGGCAAATATAAATCTTTCGGTTGCGGAATATGAGCTTGCAGGAAATAAAGAAATCTTATTATTAAAAAATGAAATTATACAAAAAGTCAAAATTTTTTTTGGCGAGCTCTGCACGGATAACCGGGATGAATTGCAAAAATGTCAAGCCAAATTGGTAATTCCCATTTCACCCGATTTCCAAAAGATATCCCGTGGAGAAAATCATGAAGGTCTTCCATATATAATGCTGGATTTCCCTGGCATTTTTTCGAATGAAAATATTTTTGCAGTGCGAAGTTTATTCTGGTGGGGAAATTTTTTCAGTATCACATTGCATCTAAAAGGCATTTATAAAAATGCATACATGAAAAATATCCTGGAATCAATTCAAAGTGAAGAATGGCTGATCAGTATGTCAG
>JBAQJB010000112.1:0-2174 GCA_049289155.1 Chitinophagaceae bacterium | reverse complement strand
GATTTGGATACAATGAAATAACACCATTATCATTGAAAACCACTTTTACAACCGGGCTGAAAGTAGTGGTACCATTGGCCGCGTTTTCGCGAATGCGGTAATAGCTGGTTCCACTTAAAGGATTTTTATCGGTATAGCTATAATTACTTGCAACGCCTTTCGCTTGAACGGTATTAATGCCTGCGTATTCATTTGCATTACTGCTTCTTTCCACAGTAAAAGATTTTGTACCACTTTCATTCAGCGTTTGCCAGGAGATCGTAATGGCTTCATTATTTTGTGTGGCTTTTATGTCTTTAAAGTTGGCAGCGAGGACGTTGTCGCCATTGTAGCGGGCAAGAAGAATGTAGGGGTCTGTACTATTACCTGTTACCAAAATTTTGCCATCAGATAAAACATGTACAGAATTACCATTTAATGAAGAAGGATCATTTGTAGTTGCGGTAATACCATTCTCCCCAAATTCCGTATCCAAATTTCCATTCTCTAAATAACGCGCCAGAATTAAAGGATCAGGAGTAGATGAATTTATTCGCGCATAACCACATGTAACTATTTTGCCATCAGGTTGATATGTTACACCTAAAATTTTTATAGTTCGTATATTATTATATGGAGTTATTATGCCACCATTCTCTCCAAAGGTTTCATCAACTGTACCATTTGCATTAAACCTGCATACAGCCATAATTACTTCTCCCATTCCACTTGTTCCGGCACAAACAATTTCTCCATTAGGTTCTAAAACTATGGCATACATTTTTGAACTCCAATTATTTCCCTGGTTTTCACCAAAAGTAAATTTGCCAATACCATGTACACCAAAACTTTCATCAACAGTTCCATCGGAGTTAAAACTTTCCAATTGATAGGATGGTAATCCAAATACATCATAAGTGCTCCCAATGACAAGTTTACCATCGGGCCTGATAATTAGATCAACTGAATTTATATCCCAAACATGTTTATTCACAACAATTCCATTTTCACCAAAAGTAGGGTCAAGGCCTCCATCGGGCATAAGCCTGTAAATAAAAGTCCTTGTTTCATCATATACACTTTTTCTTACATCCCCCGCAACTACAATTTTACCATCCTCTTGTACCACAATACCAGATGGATAATTCAGGTTATCAATGTGTACACTATCCATACCATTATTACCAAAACTACTATCCAAAGTACCATCCGGATTGCAGCGAAAAACTCCAGAAAAAATCTTACCATCTACTGAATAATATTCACCGTTACATACAATTTTACCATCGCTTTGTAAAGCAAAACTATTATTTGAACTAGATAATTTTCCATTAAAATCAATTTCTGACCTGCCATTGATTCCAAAACTATCATCATAAGATCCATCTGGATTAAATCGATCCAAAACATTTTCGGAACTTAGCATTATAATTTTACCATCCGGCTGTATAAGCGATTTATTTCCATAACTAATCTTTTTATGAATTTTTATACCTCCATTTCCGAAAGTTGGGTCTAAGGTACCAGGCTGAGCGTACATATTTTGGTTGCAAAAAAATAGTACGATAAGAAAAATAATATTTGATTTTAAGTGTTTCATTTTTTTATATTTATAATTTGATAAATTTATTGTTATTCGACAACATTGTTAATCATCAGCATTACAAGCCTGGTCATCCGTGCAAGTGTCATTATCTGGGTCGGTAGCACAACTGCCATCAGAACGGCGAAAGTCCTGGCAGTTTATAAATCTACTGGTACCGGTAAGGCTGCCCGCGAGATTATTCAAAATAGACTGAAAGAAAAAGCATGCTCTTGAAGCAAGATATTCATTGACCTGGTTAGTTGTTAGAAAGTGGCCTGGAGCTCCAAAATCCGTAGGGCAAATACAAGTTCCGCAAGAGTGATATAACCCATGTTTCATATCACAATCTAAATATTCTAAAGCAGGAATGCCATGTGTTTTAAAAATATTATAGATATCATTTGTACATGCTATTCTAAGGTCTGGATGTGCTAGATGTGAAGTGTTGTAAACTTTAAAAGGGGAAGTTATTATACAACTTGTTTCCTTTCTAAATTGCAAATGTGTGCTGTTATTTGGAGGGTAAAACACATATTGATCATCCAAATTATAAGGGAATACTGGATCTCTTTTTCCCATAAACCCAATCATTGGCACTAATGTCCAATCG
>JBAQJB010000111.1:0-2218 GCA_049289155.1 Chitinophagaceae bacterium | reverse complement strand
GAACAATAGATAGGTCAGTAAAAAGGGCATCGCTTTTCTTTGGCATACGTTGTACTTCCAGACTTAAAATCCCATTTTCTTTTAAAACTGCAGGCACAAAAGCAGGCGCCCAGCCAAGGTCTTCACCACAATACAATAGATTAGTTGTTTTGTGCAATGCAGATAATATTTCCTTTCCATTTCTTTTCCAAAGTTCATTTTGCCAGGAGAAAAAATATTCATGATATAATGCATTCAATTTATTTTTCGCGTCTTCATCCAACGCATTGAATGAAAAAGTATACTGCATATTTACAGGAAAATGAAAACCGTTGTCTTTATCTTTAAGCAAAATAATTTCTGAATGCAGGTACAATAATTTGTTGAGCAATTTTTTACTTTGCGCGCTGTCATCTCTTTTTAAAATAAATTCCTGCAACTTTTTTTGTGTATTGAATGCTTCTTTAAATTCGAAATACCCGGGAACATTTTCATGTAAAAAAAAGTCTTTGACATAGCCGGATTCTTCTAAAAAAATTTCCTCTACCAATTTTTCAGTTATAAAAGGACTGCAAAATCTATCTTCATCAAAATAAATATTCTTTTTCGTAAAATCATTTACATGCAAGGCAATAGAAGGCTGAAAATAACCAAGAATACCTTGCGTATTTTCTTTCGGAATACTCCAAATTCGAAAAAAACCAAGCACATGATCAAGTCGTATCGCTGCCGCGTAAGTACTGCTATGATTAAGTTTGGCTTCCCACCACCGATAATTATTTTCTTTCATTGCTTTCCAGTTGTATGTGGGGAAACCCCAGTTTTGCCCGGCTTCTGTAAATGCATCCGGCGGCGCGCCTGCCAATAAATTATCATTAAATAGTTCCGGGTTTTGCCAGTGATCCGCACTCGCCCCTTTTATGCCAATGGGCAAATCTCCTTTCAGGGAAATCCCTTTTTTCTTTAGATACATTACTGCATCCAATAATTGAACATGTAAATGGAACTGCAGGAAAAAATGAATGGAAATTTCTTCTCCTTTTGTTTTTAATATTTTATTCAGGGCAGCAACCGAATATTTTTTATATGCCTTCCATGTATAAAAATCAGCTGTTTTATTTTTATCTCTTAAGAAACAAAAAACCGCGTATGGCTCGAGCCAATATTTATTTTTATCAAAAAATTCCTGGTATTTCTTTGAGCTAAAAATTTGCTTTTTTTGGAGTGGAAAAATTTCTTTAAAAAAATTCCATTTTATCCTGTTCACTTCCGGGTAACTAACTTCCTGCAGCTCATTGTATGATTTCAATTCAGTTGCATACTTTTCAGCAAGAACAGCATATTTTTTTCCTGCCATTGTTTGCAAATTCATATATATGGGATGCAGGGCAAATGCAGAAATCGCGGAATAGGGATAACTATCTTCCCAACTACCCGTAGAAGTAGTATCATTCACCGGTAAAATTTGAATCAATTGAATGCCTGTTTTCTCCGCCCAGGCACCCAGCAATTTTAAATCATTGAATTCACCTACTCCCCCACTATTTTCGCTGCGTAAACTGAAAACGGGAATGGAAATGCCAACGCGTTTTTTTTCTTCGTACCTGAAATTTGCAAAGCCGTCATGCACGAATTGAAAAATAGCCTCATCCATTTTTTCAATACCGCGATTTTCACCATTTTCAAATTGTAACAGGGAATTTTTCACTGTATCATACAGTGCATATTTATATTCAAATGGAAAATCTTCAGGAGATAATTTCATTTGCAATAAATAATTATTTTCATCAGCAGCTGTTAAAAATAATTTCTTAGAAATCGTCCAGGAGCCTGCTGCGGCGCAGTTCCCCAAGAGGCAAAGTTGTGTGTTTAATGGAAGCGATGGAACATTGATGGTGAAAATATGTGTACTATTCGCTTTTAATTTCAATGCTTTAAACTTACCTTCTTTATTAAGATGTGGTTGTTGAAAAACCGGGGTATTATAAATGTTTCTTACATCTCCTGCATCATTCCATTGATCGACTATCGAAATTTTTTCATACTTCAAAAAAGAAATATTTAATTTCCTCCAAAGGCCTCCTTCATATTTTTTATCTCCATGTAAGCCTTTAAAATAATAACTATATACAATTTCATCATTGGGAAATTCACTCCTGTTCAATTCAAGATTCAACAACCATTTTGCAGGATCACCAAACTGCATGTCATATACTTCTTGCTCTAAACCTTTTTTAAT
>JBAQJB010000110.1:0-2997 GCA_049289155.1 Chitinophagaceae bacterium | reverse complement strand
GGATGAACCTCCGTTTATAGTTAATATGCAATCATCTTCAGGCATGGACTAATTTATTTTTTTTATTAAAAGTTGCTGCTCCTGCTTAGAAAGTAAAACGCCGCCGGTTTCAGGAAATAAAATGGTGATCTTCTTTATTTCTTTCATCATTTAATTTTCTTTTGTTGATTCTTTTTTTAAAGCTTCAAAACCCGCTACCACATCAAACAATTCTTCATCAATAGAACTCTGCCGTAAGCGATGATATTCTTTAGTAAGATCATCCAGTAAATCGCCTATATTTTTTTCTGCCCGTTGCATGGCTTCTAAACGGCTGGCATTCTCACTTGCCAATGATTCTGCGCAGGCTTTGAATAAAGATGTAAAAAGATATTCACTGATGAGCGCCATTAAAGTTGGCCTTGCACCTCCGGCAATCTGCGGTGGTAATTTTGTGGGCCACTGGAGTTCCTGTAAAGAAGCCTTCCATTTTTCATCAAGTGGTAAAAACCGTTGCATCACATGCTGGTAGCCAGATGCAGGCTTTGGTTCATTATGGAAAATATAAAATTCACTGATATTTTCTTTTTTCCGGCTCTCTTCAGTTTTAGATAATATCTGCTGAACAAGAAAGGTGATTTCACCAACAGCATTTGGAACATGGTAAAGCATTGTTGTATTCAAACCAACATCAGAGAGTAATAATTGAACCCGCTCACCGATGGCCCAGATTTCTTTTTTGCCAGGCAAATCATTAAGTGAAGCCGCTACAAAATCCGCCATCGAATCATTGAACTGCCCGACCAAACCCTGGTCTGATCCAAAAACAATCTCACAGATTATTTTATCATTATTATTTTTATGCTTGTTTATTATTTCCTCCTTATCACTGATCGCCTCTATTTTCTCCGCCTTAAAATAAGCGATGATGCCCAACGCCACGGTATGATAATAATCGCCAAGCGAACTAACCGCCGTTTCGTATTGAACAATGTTGGAAGAAGCCATAGCTTTCATTGCACTCACTACAGATTTGAGGTCTTTTGCGCCTTCTGTTTTATTGCGTATGCTTTCTAAAGTGTCCATTATTTTTTATCTTGATCAGGTGCCGGCTTATCCTGGAAAGGCTCAAGTATTGTGCTTGCAATCTTTAAAATATTTTCCTTGTTTATATCGCTTAATGTTTTATCGGAAAATAATTCTTTCAATAATTCGGCAGGAAACTGGTCAATATTTTTCAGCAATGATGCTTCCGCTTCCAGTATTTTAGAGATTGGTATCTTATCAAAATGCCCGCCAGTTAATGCGAGGAGTATCACAATTTGTTCGGGTACAGACAAATGAAGAAGCTCAGGCTGTTTCAGGCATTCCCTGATACGTTTTCCATGCCCGATTATATTTTTAGTATTTTCATCGAGCCTTGTACCGAAACGCGCAAAGCTTTCTAATTCTTCAAACTGAGAATACTGAAGTTTAAGACTTGCAATAGAACGGTAAGCCGGCAATTGAGCCGCGCCGCCAACACGGGAAACGGATTTGCCGACATCAACAGCTGGTAAAATTCCCAATTCAAATAATTTAGGAGACAGGTATATCTGTCCATCTGTTATTGAAATAAGGTTGGTAGGAATATACGCTGAGATATTTTGAGATTCCTTTTCAATGATTGGCAAAGCCGTTAATGACCCTCCTTTCAATGCATCACTTAAATGTGTTGACCTCTCTAATAATCTTGAATGGATATAAAAAATATCACCGGGAAAAGCTTCACGCCCTGGTGGCCTTCTCAACAATAAAGACAACTCCCGATAAGAACGTGCATGATGCGTCAGGTCATCATAAACTATCAACACATCACGGCCCTGCTCCATAAAATATTCCGCGATACTGGTGGCAGCATAAGGCGCAATATAATTTAAGCCGGGTGAATCATTTCCTTCAGCAACCATTACAACCGTATATTCCATGGCACCTTTTTCTGTAAGATTGGCAATCACTTTAGCAACCGCAGAAGCACGTTGTCCAATAGCACAATAAACGCACAATACATTTTTATCTTTCTGATTCAGGATTGCATCTATGGCAATTGCTGTCTTACCGGTTTGCCTGTCACCCAAAATTAATTCACGCTGTCCGCGCCCAATAGGAATCAATGCATCAATCGCTTTTATTCCTGTTTGCAAAGGAACATTTACCGGAGACCGATCCATAATCGCGGCGGCAGGACGCTCGATGGGTAATCTTTCTTCGTGTGCAATTGGCCCCTTGTCATCGATAGGATCTCCTAATGGATTTACTACTCTTCCGATCAATGCATTGCCAACAGGCACATCCACTACACGACCGGTTCTTTCTACTTCATCACCGGCATTCAACAAGGTATCTTCACCAAGAAGTATGGCGCCTATTTCATCTTTATCAATATTATAAGCAATACAATATAAACCTCCGGATAATGTCAGGAGCTCTTCAAAGCCTGCTCCCGGAAGACCTGAAATTTTTGCAATGCCTGTTGCCACACTAATCACAGAACCCACTTCACGTGGCACAAGAGAAAACGAAAATTCTTTTGTGCATTCATCCAATTGATTGAATGTGTTATCTATAGTTTTACTCAGTTCCATTTATCAGTTATTAAGTTACAGGTTCTGCTTTCTTATCCTGCGTCACTGTTTTTTCTATGTCAGCTTTTGTTTTTTCTTTTACCTTTTCAGAAAAATTTTTTTCCAATGAATCAAGGTATTCTGAAAAACTCCAGGCAAGTTTATAGCCATTTGTTGTTAGTTCAATACCACTGATAATGCCCATTGCTGTTTTAAATTGCAAAGGTGTTTTTGTTCCCAGAACAGCATCAACCGCTTTAGTGATATCATGCTGTTGTTTCACCGGAATATCGAATGCACTTTTTACCAAAATAGTATTTGCGTTTGATTGGAAAGCTTCAATAAATTGTTTCTTCTCTTTATCTTTCAAATCATTTAACCGCTTAATAAAAGTTCCAACTGATTGTTCTTCGAG
>JBAQJB010000109.1:0-8457 GCA_049289155.1 Chitinophagaceae bacterium | reverse complement strand
AGTATAAAAGAAATCGCCGGCCAGATCATTCAGCTATCTCCTCAAATGCCCGCGGAAGCATCCATCATTTTAAAAAATATTGAAAGCACTTCTTTCCTGATCAATTTTGTGAGCAGTAATTTGAATTGTGGTATTGCTGAAAAACAGGATTTACTGGAAACAAATAATTTAAAATTGCGCGCAGAAAAATTGGTGACCTTACTGCATAAAGAATTACAATTTGTAGAATTAAAAAATAAAGTAACCTCTAAAACCCGCACGGAGATTGATAAACAGCAACGGGATTATTTTTTGCAACAACAATTAAAAAGTATTAAAGACGAACTCGGCGGTGACCCGAATGACCGGGAATTGGCTGAAATGAAAAAAAGAGCGGAAGAAAAAAAATGGCCGGATACTGCTAAAGCCGCATTCAAATCCGGTATTGAAAAATTGGAGCGCATGCATTCCAGTACCCCTGATTATTCGCTCGTATATAATCACCTTGACCTGATGCTCGACCTGCCCTGGGAAGATTACAGTATAGATAATTATGATTTAAAAAGAGCCGCCACAATTTTGGATGAAGACCATTACGGGATGAAAAAAATAAAAGAACGAATCCTTGAATACCTCGCTGTTTTAAAATTGAAGGGCGATATGAAAAGCCCGATCCTTTGTTTTGTAGGCGCGCCCGGAATTGGTAAAACCTCTTTGGGAAAAAGTATTGCGCATGCATTGGGAAGAAAATATGCAAGGTTGAGTTTAGGTGGCCTGCATGATGAAAGTGAAATTCGCGGACACCGCAAAACCTATATTGGTGCGATGCCTGGCAGGATTTTACAAAATATTCGTAAAGTAAAAACTTCGAATCCCGTGATCATTTTAGATGAAATAGATAAAGTGGGAAATGATTTTCGGGGTGATCCGTCTTCCGCATTACTGGAAGTATTAGATCCCGAACAGAACAATAGTTTTTATGATAATTACCTGGAAATGGAATATGACCTGAGCAAGGTTTTATTTATTGCCACGGCAAATAATTTACAGAATATTCAGCCCGCATTGCGCGACCGTTTGGAGATCATTGACCTCAGTGGTTACGCGGTGGAAGAAAAAATTCAAATTGCCAAAAGGCATTTGATTCCCCGCCAGAAAGAAGCGCATGGTTTGGATAAGATCAATATCAAACTGGGGGATAAAATTATTCAAAAGGTCATTGAAAATTATACGCGGGAAAGTGGGGTGCGCGAACTGGACAGAAGGCTGGCAGCGATCATGCGCAACCAGGCGAAAGAAGTGGCTATGGGTAAAAAAATAAACGCGAATCTCTCACAGCAAAGTGTAGAAAAAATATTGGGCAGGCAACGGTATACCAATGAAATTTATAAAACTGCAAATCTGCCGGGCGTTGCAGTGGGACTTGCCTGGACTTATGTAGGAGGTGATATTTTATTTATAGAAACAGCATTGAGCGAGGGAAAAGGGGAATTAAAGCTCACCGGGAACCTGGGCAATGTGATGAAAGAAAGCGCCACAACTGCGTATACGTATTTGCAGGTCAATGCCAAAAAATATAATATTGATCCCGTTATTTTCAGTAAGAAAAATGTTCACGTACATGTACCCGAAGGTGCGACACCCAAGGATGGCCCGAGTGCGGGGATTACCATGTTCACTGCATTAGCGAGCGCTTTCACCGGCAGGCGTGTAAAACCTTTTATTGCAATGACAGGTGAGATTACTTTGCGTGGCCAGGTTTTACCCGTGGGCGGATTAAAAGAAAAAGTCTTAGCTGCAAAACGTGCAGGACTAAAAAAAATAATTCTCTGTGCTATAAATGAAAAAGATATTTCAGAGATCAATCCCGACTTCATAGAAGGGTTGGAATTTCTTTATGTAAAAACAATGCAGCAGGTATTGGATTTGGCGTTGGAGTAATGGTTAATGGTTAATTTATCACAGGACATATTTATCATTGAGTTATTCCTTTTATACACATAACTCTGTTTCTGAACATTATTAATAGGTGATTATTACAATCAACTTCCTGCTATAGAAGTTCCGAATATTCTTACCGCTAATTCCAGCCAGGTTACAATTAAGGCTACCAGTAAAATTCATAATACATTCTTTTCCTGTTTCAAAGATAATTAAAAGTGCTTTGTGTTTCAAAGTTAAATACAAAACAATTGTTAATGCGCTTTCATTCTCCAATGCTTCAAATCATGTATTTTTGATTTTTATAAACAGGAAGCTGCATGGCAGCAATGCATGAAAACAATTGACCGCTACATACTCAAAAAATTTTTCACCACTTTTTTCTTTGCCATATTTTTATTTACCGTGATTGCAGTTGCAGTGGATGTGAGTGAAAAAACGGATGATTTTGTGAAATCGGGATTAAGCGCCGGCCAGGTGATCCGGCTATATTATATTGCTTTTGTCCCTTATATTATCGCGCTTTTATTTCCTTTATTCGTGTTTATTTCAGTTATATTTTTCACATCCAAAATGGCGGGCAACAGTGAGATCGTTGCGATCATTGCGGGTGGTGCAAGTTATAACCGCTTCCTTCGTCCTTACCTGCTGGGTGGAATTTCACTTGGCTTACTGCTATTGGTGATGGTAAATTTTATTATCCCAAAAGCCAATGACGTCCGCACGACTTTTGAAGCGGTTTATGTAAATCCCAATTCATCATATGATCCGTTGCAAGGCGTAAATCAAAGCATCTATTTTCGCATAGATTCATTTACTTACGCGGGTATCCGGAGTTATGATACAGCTTCAAAAACCGGCACTGTATTTTTTATGGCCCGGGTGAAAGGTCAGCAACTCGTGTATAATCTCCGCGCAGATAATATTCACTGGGATACATCTGTCAATAAATGGGTTTTGCAAAACGCATACGAAAGGACCATCAATGGGTTGAAAGAAAAGATCAGTTCCACGCGAAAGAAAACCATGAATTTTAATTTTCAGCCTTTTGATCTTAGCCGCGATGATTATGCAAAAGATAAACTGGCAACGCCCCAACTCACTTCATTTATACAACTTGAAGAATTGCGTGGATCTGAAAATGTAAATGCGTTAAAAATTGAAAAATACCGGAGACTTGCAACGCCACTTGCTGTAGTGATACTTACACTGATCGGTGCGATCATTGCGAGTAAGCGGGCACGCGGCGGAAGCGGCGCACACCTTGCTGTTGGATTTGTACTGGCTGCCGTTTTTATATTAATGGACAGGTTCTCCACCATCTTTTCTACAAAAGGAAACCTGCCACCGGAAATTGCTGCCTGGATTCCTGATCTCGTTTTTATTGTGGTGGCGTATATTTTATACAAAAAGGCCGCGAAATAATAACAAGATGCCATTAAAACTGTTGAACCACTTACTAAGACACATACAAACAGCGGGGAAGTTGATAAAAAAAAGCAAATGCCTGCGTTTAAAAAAAATCCCATAATATTTAATAGTTCACTTTTTTTTGCAATCTTCTTTTTTTACCTTTACGCCCATTACACACCGGGTTTATAATCGAAGGGAAATTCCCCGGCCCCTCCGGGTAAACTCACAAAACACTTACTAAATGGGCATATTGAAAGACCGTTTCGAAGCGAAAGCTGCAATAGAGATCAAAGAAATCAAAAAAATTCTTGCCGAACATGGCGATAAAAAAATTGGGGAAGTAAAACTTTCCCAGATTTACCAGGGCATGCGTGGTATGACCGGCCTGGTTACTGAAACCAGTCTCCTCGATCCTCAAAAAGGTATTCGTTTTCGCGGGTATACCATACCGGAACTCAGGGAAAAATTACCCAAATCAGCGAAAGGCTCAGAACCATTACCGGAAGGTTTATTTTATTTGATGCTTGTGGGTGAATTGCCCTCAGCGGAAGATACTGCTTATATAACTTCCATCTTTCAAAGGCGCAGCCATGTACCCAGCCATGTATTTGAAACGATCGATGCCTTGCCTTTGACCGCGCATCCAATGACCATGTTCGTGACCGGTGTGATGGCATTGCAAACGGAAAGCTATTTTACCAAAGCTTATGCTGCGGGCATGAATAAAAAAGATTACTGGGATCCCACTTTTGATGATGTGATCATTTTGATCGCCAGGTTACCAAGGATTGCTGCTTATATATACAGGCGGAAATATAAAAATAATGAACATATTCAACCCAATGGATTGCTTGACTGGTCCGGGAACCTCGCGCACATGATGGGTTTCAATGATCATGGTTTCCGTGAACTCATGCGTTTATACATGACCATTCATGCGGATCATGAAGGTGGAAATGTTTCCGCGCATACCACGCATTTGGTGGGTTCCGCATTGAGCGATCCATACCTGAGTTATGCTGCTGGTATGAATGGATTGGCCGGGCCATTACACGGACTTGCTAACCAGGAAGTGATCAAATGGGTTTTTGAAATGCAAAAAGAGCTCGGATCAGATGAACCTACAAAAGCCCAGATCGGTGATTATGTGCGCAAAACTTTAGAATCAGGAAAAGTTGTTCCGGGATATGGCCACGCCGTATTGCGTAAAACTGACCCGCGCTTTATTGCACAAATGGAATTTGGTAAAAAACATTTACCGGACGATAAGTTGGTGAACACTATCTGGCGCATTTATGAAACCGTGCCGCCGATACTTAAAACAATTGGAAAAATAAAAAATCCATGGCCCAATGTGGATGCGCACAGCGGCGCATTGCTTGTACATTATGGCCTCGTGGAATATGAATTTTATACCGTGTTATTTGCCATCAGCCGCTCATTGGGCGTAATGGCCAGCCTGCTTTGGGACCGCATTTTAGGATTACCGCTGGAACGCCCGAAGAGTGTGACAACTGCCGCTGTGAAGCGTTGGATAAATGGAAAAGATACTATTTGGGGCGATTAATTTTTTATAAAAAATATGGCCAAAGCAATTCGCAAAAAAGAAGCAACAGAAAAAAAAGCCATTCAGCAAAGTGGCTCTTCCACAGGGCTGAAATATGCGGATAAATCTGCCGGCCAGCCTGAACTTATTCCCATATTTGAAACGTTGAAGAAATTGCTATTGCCTTATGTAAAAGGCCCCATAAAATTACGCGCCGGAGATGGCGGGCAAATAACCCTGGTGAGTGAAAAAGAAATTGAAGTTGCCGGACGTAAAAGAAAAGAACTTTGGTTCGCAACGATATTAATTCAAAAAGGCTATGTTGGTTTTTATTATATGCCGGTGTATGAGGAAACAGAAATAAAAAAAATATTTCAACCGGAATTATTGAAACTGCTTAAAGGGAAATCCTGTTTTCATATAAAAAAATTGGATGAAGATTTAATTGCACAAATAAAATCCGCACTCAAACTGGGATATGCCATGTATAAAAAGGTTGGCTGGGTATAGCGAATTTTTAAAAAAGCATTTTTTTTCCTAAAAAAAATTTAAAAGCACATCTTATTTTTAAAATGTGAAAAAAATTACTTCGCTATTTGTTGATTATGTATTTTTTTTGCAATTCAAATGAACCAGCCAGGAAATCCCACATCAAACAATTCAGCAATTTTATTATTACAGGACGGCCATATTTTTTATGGCCGCGCTTTTGGAAAAAAAGGAACCGCCACCGGTGAGATTTGCTTTAATACAGGCATGACCGGTTACCAGGAAGTTTTTACAGATCCCAGTTATTTCGGCCAGGTTCTGATCATGAATAATGTACATACCGGGAATTACGGCGTTAGTGTAAAAGATATTGAAAGCAATGGCGTAAAAATAAATGCACTCATTGGCCGCAACCTGGAAAATAAATATTCGCGCTACCTCGCTAATGATTCACTCGAAGATTATTTAATTAAAAATAATGTTGTCGCCATTGAAGGTGTGGATACACGCGCGCTTGTTACACATATTCGCGAAAAAGGCGCCATGAATTGTATCATTTCTTCAGAACATACAGATATAGAAAAATTAAAAGAATTGCTTGACGCCGTTCCGGATATGGCCGGGCTTTCACTCGCTGAAGAAGTGAGCACCAAAGAAATTTATTCTGTGGGAACCGAAGCCGCTGCATTCAAAGTGGCCGTATTGGATTATGGTATCAAGAAAAATATTTTGGATTGCCTGGTAAACCGCGGCGTGTATGCACGCGTCTTTCCTGCTTCAACTACATTGGATACCCTTAAAGAATTTCAACCGGATGGTTATTTTATTTCCAATGGCCCCGGAGATCCGGCCGCCATGCTGGAAGCAGTGGATTTGATTAAAAATATTTTGCAGGAAAATAAACCTTTTTTTGGTATATGTTTGGGGCATCAATTACTCGCATTGGCCAATGATATTCCTACCTATAAAATGCATCATGGCCATCGCGGGTTAAATCACCCCGTGAAAAATGTCATTACAGGTATTTGTGAGATCACTACTCAAAATCATGGTTTTGGGGTGGATGCTGATGCCGTAAGAAAAAATAATAATATTACTATCACGCATGTCAACCTCAATGATGAAAGTATTGAAGGCATTCGTATGAAAAATAAACCTGCCTTCAGTGTGCAATACCACCCGGAAAGTACACCCGGCCCTTTTGATTCACGTTATTTATTTGATGAGTTCGTGGAAATGATGCAAAGCAAGGTTTCTTAAATCATGTTTTTATTTTTGTAAAAAATATTTGCGAAAATACCTGCTGGCTTTCCGTAATTTATTTTACATAATTACTTCCGCTGTTCTTTCTGCCAGCTTATTTTCTTTAAAAGATTCCATGGGAATTAATCCCAGCAACTCAAACATTTTTTGATCCGCTTCATAACCGGGATTGGCTGTAGTAAGTAATTTATCCCCGGCGAAAATAGAGTTAGCGCCTGCTAAAAAACAAAGTGCCTGCTCGGCCATATTCATTTCCAGCCTGCCCGCACTGAGGCGGACTTTTGTAGCAGGCATCAGGATGCGCGCCGTGGCAATCATCCGCACCATGTCCCAGGTATCCACACGGGAATTATTTTCAAGAGGCGTTCCTTTTACCGGCACCAGCGCATTGATGGGCACACTCTCGGGGTGTTGCGGCATATTACATAATGTATGCAGCATTTCTATACGGTCTGTATGTGTTTCACCCAAACCAATGATACCGCCACAACAAACTGTAACACCTGCCTTACGCACATGGTCCAGCGTGTCGAGCCGGTCATCATATGTGCGCGTGCTGATGATCTCTGAATAATGTTTTTTACTCGTATCAAGGTTATGGTTGTATGCATATAAACCAGCACCGGCAAGCCTTTGAGCCTGTTCTTCTGTAAGCATACCCATGGTGCAACAGACCTCCATGCCCATTTCATTTACGCCTTTCACCATTTCCAAAACGCGGTCAAAGTCGCGGTTGTCGCGCACTTCCCGCCAGGCTGCACCCATGCAAAACCGCGTACTGCCGGCTTCTTTTGCTTTACGTGCGCTGGCCAGTACATCGCTTGTTTTCATCAGTGCCTGCACTTCGATATCCGTCGTATAGCGTGCTGCCTGCGGGCAGTAGGCACAGTCTTCCGAGCAACCACCCGTTTTTATACTAAGTAATGTACATACCTGCACTTCCGCCGTTTCATTGTATGTATGATGTACAGATGCCGCTTTGAAAATTAATTGCAGCAAAGGCATATTATATATTTCCTTTATTTCTTCCAGGGAATGGCCTATTGATTTATGGAATGTTATATCTTTTTGCATAAAAACAAATATAAGAACTATATTTTTTTATTGAGGAGAAATGGAATTGATAATTGTGAATTTTTAATGGTTAATTTTTTGAAACCGGGAGTAGAGAATATTTCCGGTTTTTTTTATTTCAATTTTTTTAAAAAAGATGAAGAATAAAGCTGATCCAAAAAAATCAACCACATCGCATATCATCATGGAACAAATGCTGAAGCCTCAGATGTTACTCAGCTTAATCAAGGCGTAGAAGAAAAGTGTTGACTTTCTTTTCTTCTTGAACTTTTGGTTACTTTTCTTTCAAGAGAAAAGTAACATACATAACATCTTTCCCACGCGCTTTTAATAATCATAACATATCATTTAACCATTAACACCTTTATTTTAAATACCTTCCTGAATTATTATTAATCAAAAAATATAACATGGAAATTGTAAAAGTGATCGAAGTAATCGCCTCATCTCCCAAGAGTTTTGATGACGCGATAGCAAATTGCCTTAAAGAGGTTTCAAAAACAGTTAAAAACATAGATTCAATTTATGTGAAAGATTTTAAAGTGCATGTAAAAGACGATAAACTGCATTCTTATGGCGTAATCTGTAAGGTATCATTCCGTGTTAAAAATTAATACCGGAAAATTTATGGAAAGCGTTTTGCCCGGGCAAAACGCTTTTTTATTGCATTAAAAAATTCTTTTTTAATTTTATACCTCTTTACGACAAATATATATCGCATGAATTTTATTGATTACTATGAAGTGCTGGGA
>JBAQJB010000108.1:0-9989 GCA_049289155.1 Chitinophagaceae bacterium | reverse complement strand
AGCCACCTCATTTCTTTTTTCCCGAGGTCTTTATTAAGCTGATTAAATGTTTCAGTGAGTTGTAAAAGTTTTTCATATTCATTCGCAGCGGCAGCCATATCATGCTGGAGAGAAACTTTTTTTGCTTCCAGGCCGGCGATTTCTTTTTCTATTTTAATAAATTCTTTTTTCTCATTAAAATTCAATGCATTTTTTACAGGGACTTCAAATTTCTTTGCTGCTATTTTTGGAATTGCAGCCGCTGCTTCATTGTTGATTTTTTCCTGCTCCGTTTCCCAGATCCTGTACTGGGCGTAGTTTCCGGGAAAATCCCGCACAACTCCATTTCCTTCAAATACAAATAAATGATCTACCAGCCTGTCCATAAAATAACGGTCATGCGATACGATGAGCAAACAACCCTGGAAATCATATAAAAAATTTTCTAACACACCCAATGTTGGAAGATCGAGGTCATTGGTGGGTTCATCAAGTATCAGAAAATTTGGATTATTAAAAAGGATAGCTAATAATTGAAGGCGTTTTTTTTCTCCGCCACTCAATGATTCAAGATAGGTATATTGTTTTTCGGGGGGAAATAAAAACAATTCCAGAAATTGTGCAGCACTCAGGCTTCCACCTTTGGCTAATGGAAAACTTTCGGCAAAACTTTTTACATATTCTATCACGCGCATATTGTCTTTTATTTCAAGGCCCTGTTGCGAGAAATTTCCAAAGACAATTGTTTCGCCAATATTTATTTTACCACTTACCGGTTTAATTTTTTGTTGCATTATTTCCAGGAAAGTGGATTTGCCAACGCCATTTTTGCCAATGATACCAATGCGCTCCCCTTTATTAAAAGTATAATCAAACCCTTTGAGAATAATGGTTTCACCAAAATTCATATTTACTTTTTTCATTTCAATGATCTTACCGCCCATGCGGCTCATACGGGCATCTAATTGTAAGCGGTTATCTTCAATTTTTTGTTTTGCCCGGGCTTCTATTTCATAAAAATGATCTTCGCGGCTCCTGCTTTTCGTTGTGCGCGCTTTAGGCTGGCGGCGCATCCATTCTAATTCTTTGCGGTAATTGTTTTTTGCTTTATCAATATTTGCCGCTTCATTTTCAAGGCGTGCAGCTTTTAAAGAAAGATAATTTTCATAATCTCCTTTATATATAAATATTTTCTCTTTTTCCATTTCCCATATCTCGGTACACACATTGTCTAAAAAATAACGGTCGTGTGTTACGAGAAGCAACGTCATTTTTTCCCGGTTCAAATAATTTTCCAGCCATTCGATCATTTCCACATCGAGGTGGTTGGTTGGTTCATCCATTAATAATAAATGATGGCCGGGATCAAAGCCAATCTCTATAAGGGTTTTGGCGAGTGCTACACGTTTGCGTTGTCCGCCGCTGAGGTCACCTAATTTATTTTGTAAATGATTTACTTTAAAGGTTGCAAGGATCTGGTGCACTTTAGATTCGAAATCCCAGGCACCCAGGTTATCCATTTCAATGATGGCTTCTGTCATGGCATCACCATCATTTTCTTCCAGCGCAAGTTCATATTTTTTTATGGCTAATAAGATGGGATTTTCTTCACGGGTTTTACTTTGAAAAATATTTTCCAGGATGGTCCTGTCTTCTTCGAAAACCGGGTCCTGTGACAGGAAAATAACTTTCACATCTTTATGAATGCGGAATTTTCCATCTTCCGGTGTATCAAGACCGGCAAGTATTTTCATGAGGGTACTTTTGCCGGTACCATTGCGCGCAACCAGCGCAATTTTATCACCTTCACTGATATTAAAAGAAATATTTTTAAATAAGGGCGTAGCACCAAAACTTTTTGTGAGCCCTTCCGCGGATACATAATGCATGGCGCAAAGATATGGCTGTAAAAATGATGTCGATGAAAACAGTTAGGGAATAGAGAATTTTTTTTGGTAAAAAATATTCAACCTTTACAACAAGTAAGCATTTATTTTTTGGAATTATTTTTGGAAATATTTTTGGAAAAAGAGGCACATTGATTTGGAAGGATTCTTTACACAATGTAATATTGCAGCCTTTCCCGCCCGGATGGCGGAATTGGTAGACGCGCCAGACTCAAAATCTGGTATTCGCAAGGATGTGCAGGTTCGATTCCTGTTCCGGGCACGAAGATCCCTGTAAATTTTTTACGGGGATTTTTTGTGTAATAAATTAAATGAAACTGTTTATGCATACATGATCTCGCGCAAATCGTGTACACGCGTATCTTCCAGGTATTCATCAAAATTCATGAGCCTGTCAATAATACCTTTAGGCGTGAGCTCAATGACCCTGTTGGCAACCGTTTGCATAAATGTATGGTCATGCGAAGTGAGTAAAACGATACCCGGAAAATTATTACAGCCTTCATTAAAACTTTGAATACTTTCAAGATCTAGGTGGTTGGTTGGCTGATCCAAAATAATTAAGTTCGGATTTTGAAGCATCATGCGACTGATCATGCAACGGACTTTTTCACCACCACTGAGCACATTTGTTTTCTTCATGATATCGTCCCCGCTGAAAAGCATTTTGCCTAAAAACCCGCGGAGAAATGGTTCGTCAGCATCGGTTACATTCTCTGGAACATATTGCCGCAACCATTCAAGCAATGTAAGGCCTTTGGTAAAAAAGGCATTGTTTTCTACAGGCAAATACGCATGCGTAATTGTTGTGCCCCATTCAAGTTTACCGGCATTTGGTTGAACATGACCTGTAATGATTTCAAAGAAACGCGTTACTGCTAGCGGGTCACGGCTGATGATCGCGATCTTATCATCTTTATTTACTGTAAAGGTTGCTTTATCAAAAAGCATTCTTCCATTCGCAGTGCTTTGCAGGTTCTCAACATTTAAAATTTGGTTGCCCACTTCACGTTGTGGTTGAAAAATGATACCGGGATATTTCCGGTTGCTGGGTTCAATTTCTTCAATATTTAATTTTTCCAAAGCCTTTTTCCTGGATGTTGCCTGTTTACTTTTAGAAGCATTTGCACTAAAACGTGCAATGAAATCCAGTAATGCCTGGCGCTTATCTTCCGTCTTTTTATTTTTATCAGAGATCTGGCGCGACATCAATTGGGATGATTCATACCAGAATGTATAGTTACCTGTAAAAATCTTTATTTTTTGCCTGTCCACATCAGCTACATGCGTACAAACCGCATCGAGAAAGTGCCTGTCGTGGCTCACTACCAGTACTATATTTTCATAACCTCCCAGGAAATTCTCCAGCCAGCCAATCGTTTCAATATCAAGCCCGTTGGTCGGTTCATCCAGCAATAAAATATCTGGATTCCCAAAAAGTGATTGTGCCAGTAAAACCCGTAATTTTAAGTTGGATGGAATATCTTTCATCAGGCTTTGATGGTATTTTTCATCTACGCCTAAATCATTCAAAAGGCTTCCTGCATTGCTTTCCGCTTCATAGCCACCCATTTCGCCAAACTCACTTTCGAGTTCGCCTGCGCGCATGCCATCTGCTTCGGAAAAATCTTCTTTGGCATATACGAGTTCACGTTCCTGCATTACTTTCCACATTTTGTGATGGCCCATTAAGACCGTATTTAAAACCAGTTTCTCATCAAAGGCAAATTGATTTTGATTCAGTACCGCCATTCTTTCTCCCGGTGTGATTTCCACCGTTCCTTTATTCGGTTCTATTTCACCGCTTAAGATTTTCAGGAAGGTAGATTTACCGGCACCATTCGCGCCTATAACGCCATAGCAATTTCCTTTGGTGAAATTTAAATTCACCTCATCGAATAAAACCCTTTTCCCGTAAGCGAGTGTAATATTATTAGAACGTAACATACCTTTTCATTTTTTCAGGGCGCAAAGGTACAAAAAACAGGGTAAATATCATGGTCATATCTCTAATTTTAAGTAATCCTATTGGAAAAAAACAGAACAGGTTCAGGCATATTTTTGAAAACCGTCTGACCCATTAAATCTTATTCTCAAGCAAATTGTAATAAATGGAAAATGGGTAAAATTCTTTGGAACTATTGCAGCACTAAGCATTGAGCTATGTTTGCTAATTCGGATAAAAAAGGATACCTTTGCTGACAATTTTATTTTTATGGAAAATAATAACATTTATGAATTTGTGTGTTTTGAAACATTATTGGAATTAAAAGATTTCCGACAGCAATGGGATGAATTTGCCAAAGTATTTATGGATAAGGGTGTTCAGAAAATAGTATTGAATAAAAAGAATGGCGAAAAAAATAAGTACCGCTATATTTCCAAAAAGCAATGGCCACTGGATTCTTTCCAGGATGTATTTTCTGAATCAAAGATACCCGGTAGTTTCGCGGCAAGCCAGGTAAAAGTTATTCCTACAGGCGGCTATGCATCTGTAGAAATTGGCCATGATAAAAAAGCGGGCAAAACTGAAGTGCAGGTTATTGCATTTGTGCATGATGATATTATTGATATTAAAAAATTGCGCGAAAGCAAATTGTTTAAAGCCATGAATATTTATGAAGCTTTTTATCAAAACAGCCAGTACAGTTATATCATAGAATTTTTTACAGATAAGACAAAGCAGGATGCTTTGGTGGCTGAGATCAAAAATGAATTTATGAAGGCTGAGATCGGAACCTATGCCGAAGCCGCAACAATTTCCTGATATTTTACCAAATCGTTTTACCAGGCAGCCCTCGCAGAAGGGCTGTCTTTTAATGTGGCAAACTGTCCGTCCAGGAATTTATAATACGCTGTAATGGCGATCATACCTGCATTATCTGTACAATATTGAAAATCCGGTATGTATACATTCCAGCCTTTTTCATCGCCTGTTTTCTTCACTGCATTTCGTAATCCACTGTTAGCGCTGACACCTCCTGCTATGCATATTTCTTTGATACCGGTTTGAATGGAAGCACGAATTAATTTTTTCATCAAAATTTCAATGATCGTATGTTGAACAGACGCACAGATATCATGCATATTTTTTTTAATAAAATCAGCGTCATTTTTTTGCGCATCGCGTAAAAAATAAAGCACGGAAGTTTTCAAACCACTGAAAGAAAAATTGATGCCTTCAGGTAATGGTTTTGCAAAACTGTATTTCAAAGGATTCCCGGTTTGGGCAAATTTGTCTATCAATGGACCGCCGGGATAAGGTAAGCCAAGTAATTTGGCCGATTTATCAAAAGCCTCGCCGGCAGCGTCATCCAGGGTTTCACCTAAGATTTCCAGATCCAAAGGACTATTCGCTTTTACGATTTGCGTGTGGCCACCGCTGACGGTCAAACATAAAAATGGAAATGAAGGTTTTTTCTCACCAATCAAGTTCGCAAGAACATGCGCCTGCATATGATGTACAGATATGAGGGGTTTATCCAAAACGAGCGCAAGTGATTTTGCAAATTGTGCACCAACTAATAAACTACCGAGTAAACCGGGAGCCTGTGTAAATGCAATAGCATCAAGGTCATGTAAAGTAAGGCCAGCACGTTTCAACGCTTCATCTGCAACCGGTACAATATTGCGCATATGTGCACGGCTGGCAAGTTCCGGTACCACACCGCCATATTTTGCATGTACTTCCTGGTTAGCGATCACGTTTGAAACTATATTTCCATCTGTGCATAATGCTGCACAAGTATCATCACAGGAAGATTCGATGGCAAGGATAGAAATCATTGCACAAAAATAAAAAAGAAAATTGATGGAAATTATTTACTTCTGATCGCATCCACCGGGTTCATACGCGCGGCGATAAATGCAGGAATAATTCCGGATATAATTCCCAGCACCACGCAAATAGAAAATGCAGTAATGATGATACTTGGTGCAATGACCATAGGAAAAGGCAGGACGCTATTTAACGCAAGTGTTAGCAGCCATACTAGTGATAAACCCATGATGCCACCGATGATACAGAGGAAGGCGCTTTCCAATAAAAACTCTGTGAGAATGGTTCGCTTTTTAGCGCCCAAAGCTTTCTTCAGGCCGATCTGGCTGGTTCGCTCACGTACAGTTACAAACATGATATTCGCGACACCAAAAGCACCTACGATCAGGCTAAGGCCGGCTATGATCCAGCCACCCATATTTAATGGGCCAAAAATTGCGCTCATTGAACTACTTCCAATTGCGCCCACATCATTGAGTGCAAAATTATCATCCTGTAGTGGTTTCAGTTTTCGCATTTGTCGCATCACACCTTTCAACTCATCTATAAGTGCTGTGGTAGGAACATTATCTTTTGCATTCACCATAATACTAGCCCCAGTATTATCGCCATTGACATTATACATGGATGCAAATGCACGATAGGTAAGTATGATGCAATGATCATAATCAAAGCCATCTAAAAGCGTTTTACCCTGCTTTTCTATAACCCCGGTGATATTTATTTTTTTACCGTCGAACATCACGGATTTATCTATAGCCCTTTGAGGATTTCCAAATAATTGTGTAGCCAATTCATATCCAATGACGCCAACAGGATTTCCTCTTTGAAATTCTGTCTCACTTAAATAACGGCCATAAACTATATTTACAGTTTGTATATCTGTAAATTCATCACTCACCCCATATATTGCTGCATTATTTACCTGGTCATCACCATAAGAAATATTGGCACTGGAAGAATTGAAATAGCAAACGCTTTTTGCGAGCGTACTTTTTTCTTTTATAAAACTGACTTCATCAAATTTTGGTGAGGGACGGTTTATATATTTCCACCAGGGATAATCATTCCCACCTGCATAATCCCATTTATCTATATAAACTGTATTGGTGCCAAATTGCTTAATATCATCCCCTACTTTGGACTGCAGGCTATTCACCAGCGCTAAAACACTGATGATACAGAAAATGCCAAACGCCACACCCGTAAGGGAAAGCGCGCTGCGGAGCTTATTATTTTTAAGTTCCTGCAGGGACATTTTAAAACTATTCCAGATAATATTCAGTAATTTGAACATGTTTCAAAATTACGTGTATGCAGGTAATCAGAAAGTTATTTTTATATAAGCGGAAAAATATTCATGCTAAAATGCAGGCTGTTTTTTAGCATGAATTAAATGCCTGGATCAAGAAATTTTTTTTCAAATCGAAAAAACTAAATGCTGTTTTGTATTTTTGCATAGTATCACATTCATCATTCAACCTTTCTTATGACCTGGAAACAAGCTTTCACTTCATCTATCGGCCGTAAACTGATTATGGCATTAACCGGTATTTTTCTTGTTTTATTCCTGGTAGTGCATGTAGGAATTAATGCATGTATCTGGAATGCCATGGGCAAGAATTCTGACCACGGACAAATGTTTAATACCGCGGCCAATTTTATGGGGAGCATGATCGTAATAAGAATACTGGAGTTCGGGCTTTTTGCATTTATATTTATCCATGCCATCCAGGGAATAGCACTTACGATCTATAACAGGAAAAAAAGAAATATCGGTTATAACGTGGCTTATGGAAACCGGGGCAGCCGCTGGTATAGCCGCAGCATGGGATTATTAGGCACACTTATTTTACTGTTCCTGATCCTTCACTGGATCAATTTCTGGGTACCATCCCGCTTTACAGGTGTTGTTGGCGCGAATGGACAGCCGCTTGAATTTGTATTACCGGACGGTCAAAAAATTCATAATCTTTTTGCTTTAATGCAGGTTACTTTCCAGGATCATTTATGGGTCGTGATCATTTATATTTTGGGATGTATTTCTTTGGCGTATCACCTGGCTCATGGATTTCATAGTGCCTTCCGTACACTCGGAGTTCATAACCCCAAATACATGACATTACTATATTCTCTGGGCTATGCATTTTCTATTATCGTGCCATTGGCTTTTGCCATGATGCCCATCAGCTTTTATTTTGGGTGGGTTCATTAATTGTATGAAGAAAAACAGCTTTTACATTCATCTTTTTAAAAATAAATATGTTAGACGCAAAAATACCTGCCGGGCCTTTAGCTGAAAAATGGACTTCTTATAAAGGGCATTGTAAACTGGTAAACCCAACCAATAAACGATCACTTGAAATTATCGTCATTGGAACTGGCCTAGCCGGCGCATCAGCAGCAGCATCACTCGGTGAACTTG
Source organism: Chitinophagaceae bacterium (assembly GCA_049289155.1). Lineage (GTDB taxonomy): Bacteria > Bacteroidota > Bacteroidia > Chitinophagales > Chitinophagaceae > JAFDXJ01. The sequence goes on along the minus strand of JBAQJB010000108.1, from coordinate 1,900 downwards.
GATATAAAGTAAAATCATTTTGTTTCCAGGATTCTCCGCGCCGCGCTCATTCCATTGCGGCACAGGGCGGTATCAATGCAGCAAAAAATTACCAGAATGACGGGGACAGTGTGTACCGTTTATTTTATGATACGATCAAAGGTGGCGATTACCGATCCAGGGAAGGAAATACATACCGGCTAGCAGAAGTGAGTGCAAATATTATTGATCAATGTGTTGCGCAAGGTGTTCCGTTTGCGCGGGAATATGGCGGCATGCTTAGCAACCGCTCATTTGGCGGGGTGCAGGTGCAGCGTACATTTTATGCTGCAGGCCAGACCGGCCAACAATTATTAATTGGTGCTTACCAGGCACTGGAACGCCAGGTTGCTTTAGGTAATGTGCAAATGTATGCCCGCCATGAAATGCTGGATATCGTAAAAATTGATGGTAAAGCCCGGGGCATCATTGCCCGGAACCTGATCACAGGAAAATTAGAAAGATATTTTGGGCATGCGGTTGTTTTGTGTTCAGGTGGTTATGGAAATGTATTCTATTTATCTACAAATGCAATGCACAGCAATGTGACGGCGGCCTGGAAAGCGCATAAACAAGGCGCTTATTTTGCCAATCCCTGTTATACACAAATACATCCAACCTGTATTCCTGTAACAGGAGAACACCAGTCGAAGCTCACACTCATGAGTGAGAGCCTGCGAAATGATGGCAGGATTTGGGTACCAAAAATGAAAGGCGATACCCGAAAAGGCAATGAAATTCCTGAAGATGAGCGGGATTATTATTTGGAAAGAAGGTATCCAGCTTTTGGTAATTTAGTCCCGCGTGATGTGGCAAGCCGTGCTGCCAAAGAGCGTTGTGATGCGGGTTTTGGGGTAGGCACTTCCAAACAGGCTGTCTTCCTGGATTTCGCGGATGCGATCAACAGGTATGGAAAAAAGGAAGCCGGGAAACACAAACTGGCTTTGGATAATGAAGCTGAGATTATACGTTTGGGAAGCGACGTAATCAAAGAAAAATATGGGAATTTATTTGACATGTATGAAAAGATAACAGGCGAAAATCCTTACCAGGTGCCGATGCGCATTTATCCTGCGGTGCATTATACAATGGGAGGGTTGTGGGTGGATTATGAATTAATGACGAATGTGCAGGGACTGTATGCATTGGGCGAGGCCAATTTCAGTGACCATGGTGCAAACAGGTTAGGAGCAAGTGCATTGATGCAGGGTTTGGGAGATGGCTATTTTGTCATTCCATATACCATTGGAAATTATTTGGCGGACGAAATTCGTACTGCGCCAATTCCTACGACCCATGCTGCTTTTGAAGAAGCCGAAAAACATGTGGCCGAAAATATTGAAAAGTTGATGGGAATAAAAGGAAATACATCTGTTGAAAACTTTCATAAAAAATTAGGCAAGATCATGTGGGATAAATGTGGAATGGCAAGAAATGCGAATGGCCTTGAAGAAGCAATTAATGAAATCAAAGAATTGAAAAAAGAATTTTGGAGCGATTTAAAAATCCCGGGTACCATTGAAGAATTTAATCCCGAACTGGATAAGGCCGGCCGTGTTGCGGATTTCATAGAGCTTGGTGAACTGATGTGCAAAGATGCCCTGATGCGAGGGGAAAGTTGTGGCTGTCATTTCCGCGAAGAATCACAAACTCCCGAAGGCGAAGCCTTGCGCGACGATGCGGATTATCTGTTTGTCGCTGCCTGGGAATATGAAGATGGCGACGTCTGGAAAATGCATAAAGAAATGCTGGAGTTTGAAACAGTGCAGTTAACGCAGCGTTCTTATAAATAAAATTGTACAAAAATTATATCATTAATATAAGATAAAATGGAACACTATAACATGAACCTTAAGCTGAATATCTGGCGGCAGGCAAACAG
>JBAQJB010000107.1:0-3896 GCA_049289155.1 Chitinophagaceae bacterium | reverse complement strand
CCTTCTCTGTGTAGCTCTGTGTAATTTCCACTTTTAATCCCGATAGTTATCGGGACACTTTCCACTTTTCAGTTTCCCAAACTACCGGCCCTACAGGCCTCTGTATCTTTTGATATAATTTTTTCTACCAAACTGCCGCCCCTATGGGGCTTACGTTGTTCATAAAAAAATAACCCATACATGTTTAGTGTTTCAAGAAAATAAATTCTGATAACTTATTGGGATGATTATTCATATTATATACTTTATAAAAAAAAGAAACCGGAAATATTCTCTCTTTCCGGTTTCAAAACTTTTCATCCCGATAGTTATCGGGACATTTTTAATTTCTCACTCTTTCACTATTCTCAATTTCGTAACCATCCCATTTTGCTCTACCAGCACAAAATAACTGCCTTGCGCCAATGCACGAATATTGAGCGTAGCTGTGCTGCTTTGCGTAAAGTTTTGTTTACTGATCTCTCTTCCATTCATATCTGTGATGCGGATGGTGGCTGTAATAGATTTATTCAAACCTTTTACAGTGACCGTATTTTTTGCGGGATTTGGATACAATGAAATAATACCATTATCATTGAACACTACTTTTACAACCGGGCTGAAAGTATTGGTACCATTGGCCGCGTTTTCGCGAATGCGGTAATAGCTGGTTCCACTTAAAGGATTTTTATCGGTATAACTATAATTGCTTGCAACGCCTTTAGCAGGAACGGTATTGATACCTGCATAATCATTTGCATTACCACTTCTTTCAACAGTAAAAGATTTAGTACCGCTTTCATTGAGTGTTTGCCAGGTAATGGTGATGGCTTCATTATTTTGTGTAGCTTTTACCTCTTTGAAGTTGGCGGCGAGAACGTTGTCATTGAAATATCTTGCAATAGAATATCCATCATCTGCACCTCCTAATAATAATATTTTCTGATCCGGTTGAATGATTACATTATCTACTATTGCATATTCTCCTGCTTCCGGGGTTGTGACTCTTCCATTTTCTCCAAAACTACTGTCAAGCATACCATTCGGCTGGTATCTGAACATTGAAAAATGTATGTATGGCTCAGCTCTAGGGGAATATTGGCCTCCGGCGATTATCTTTCCATCTGGCTGCAAAGCAATTCCATAAGTTGGCACTTCAAATTTTCCAACTTCTGTAATTACTTTTCCTTCTATCCCAAATGCCGTGTCAAGGCTGCCATCAGCATTAAACCTGCACAAACCTGTACTTATTTGTGGTTCCTGTCCTGTCATACCTGCCACAAGAATTTTATTATCTGGCTGTAAAACCATATCCTGCATTTCTGTATTCCAAAAGCCTTTTGGATCAACTCCAAAATACCCGGAAAGTGCAATACCATTTTCTCCAAAACTATTATCTAAATTTCCATCGGCCTTGTATCTTGTTGCCATAAAATAAGGTAAATCATTTAGGAAACCATAAGTGCCGGAAGTAATAATTTTACCATCAGATTGTTCTACAATTTTTCTACTATTTACTTCCCGGTCATATTCTGTGATTACTTTTCCTTCATTCCCGAAACTATTATCCAAAGTTCCATCTGCATTATACCGTATAAGAAAAGTTTTTTTAAGATCATTTACATTTACTCTTCTTTCACCAGTTATAACAACTTTACCATCGGTCTGTATTGTCATGGACCGGTTATAGAAATTAACTCCAAAATCGGTTAATACAATTCCATTTTCTCCAAAACTACTGTCTATGTTGCCATTGGGATAGCAGCGTACTATTATTATATTAAAATGTGTCGCATCATCAGATGGAATACTTCCGGTAGCAATTATTTTTCCATCATTTATACGTGCAATACCTGTAAAAGTTGCTGGTCGGAGAACAGGGATGATTACAGTTCCATTATTTCCAAAACTGAAATCTTTAGATCCATCATCATTATATCTCTCTATAAAATTTGCATACCCTGCTACAAGAATTTTTCCATCAGGTTGTAATGAATAAACACCAGGGTTAAAGTTATCGTTGTAAACTATTCCATTATTTCCAAAAGTAGGATCCAGAGATCCCGCCTGGGCAAATAAAGTAAAATTTGAAAAGAAAAATGCGCTAAAGAATAGCAAAATAAAATTATATTGAGTTTTCATCTTATTAATTTTTAAGGTTAAAATATTTTTATTAATGGCAGCTTCCATTCAATGGAAAATGATCTGCTGCTGTACTGCACACTCCGGAGCTGTGCCGGTAATCTTCACATTCCACGAATTTAGTTATGCCGGATGCAACCATTGCTGATACGGTACTATTTAATATTGCCTGGAAGAAAATGGCAGCACGGGAAACCATATATTCATTTACTGCTTTTTCATTCGAAGAAAGCGGTAAGCCAAAAGTGCTGTAGTAAGGCGTATTTGGAACATTATCATCCGGTAATAATCCATGACCCATCTCGCAATCAACATACATTAGTGCAGGAATACCCATATCTTTTAAAACATTATAAATGGATAATGTACATTCCATCCTTAAATCTCTAGAGTTCTTTTTTGAATCAAGTGTATAACTGTTGGATGGAGTCAGACAAAATGAAGTGGAATTATATAATGGGCTATTTGATCCTGAATAATAAACATATTGATCTTTTTTTTGCTTAGGAAATACCTCGTCTTTATCTCCTTTAAAAGCGATCATGGGAATAGGATTAGCATATAATAAAAAATCGGCTTCATTACCATCATAATCCATAGGTATAGCCTTTGCGCCCCACATACTCCATAAACCTTTTATTTTGGGATAATATTGAATGCTGGTTTCACCATCATAATAATCTGCATCTATTGGGCCTAATGCCTGATCAATAGTAGGGCTTCCTGTAGGACTTGGAAAAGTAGCATATACCTGGGCTGGATATTTATCATACGCCAAACTCATTGCGATAACTCCTCCCGCACTTTGGCCAGCAAGAAAAATATTACTTGTATCCATCAAGTAAGGTAAATCATGATTTACATCATTCCTTACTGTTTTTATAAGTGTACGTAATACTCCACGTCCATCCTGTATAGACCGGTAAATTGCGTTTACTTGTTGAACACTTGTATAATCACCTGTTACATCAAGATCTTTTATCCTGCCGCAACGATATTCTGCTACAACTACAATGAAACCTCTTTGTGCGGCCATTATTGCCATCGTATCAAGGTATTTTGGGCCGCTGCAATCAGAAAATCCACCCGCATGAAATAATACAATAATAGGTGTTGCCACTGGGGGATAATCATGTGTAGCATAAAAGACATTATAAAAAAGCTGTGAGGAATCATCTAAACATACATCTACGCCATTTGGGCTACAATCCCGTCCATTTTCTGCCTTATCATCTTTATATGCCACATCATAAAAATTAGGAATAGGTCCAGTTGTATGTTTGCCGTAGTATATCCTGCCAGTTTTTACAATTTGAGATTGAGAAAAAACTGGGAATCTTAAATCCAAAGCACAGTTGGCAGCAGTGCTGTCTGAAGGGCTTTTCTTTAAATTTAAATAAAAATCTTTCCTGGCTTTGTGTTCACCAACAATTATAAAATCTTTGGCGGATAATTCCCATTTTCTGGATTCAGCAATTGTAACATCATTGCTGTACAAGCCCTGGTGAACTTGAATAATGGCAGGAAGTTGTGTAGTAGAAGTTGAATTTTCATTACCCGAATTATTTCCCTCATTTAAATGATACGTGTAATAATTCAATGATGCATCCGGTGATAAGTAATCGCCGCTCATCGGATCATCCGTTGTTGCCCCCCCCCCGCGGGCATAATGGTTCGAGCCATTTAAATTTTTAGACGGCGGGTAAAAGAAATTGTTCTGTAAGATGGGTGCAAGCGCCAATCCCATAACAGAAAGAAAATAAATTTTTTTCATG
>JBAQJB010000106.1:0-2606 GCA_049289155.1 Chitinophagaceae bacterium | reverse complement strand
GGTAATCTTTGCAGGGATACCAAACACTTGCGCCCAAGCCCTGGCAGGCAACAGTCATCCACGGACGTCCCAAAGAATCTTTTGTCCAGATCCAGCCACCATCCCATGGCGGGCGTTTTGCCTCGCGCGGTTTTCCATGATAATAAATAGTAATGTTCGCATCGCCTTTTGAATGATTCCCGGTTTGAATGAACCAGGCATTTTTATCATCAGGGATTTTTGCAAATGCTAAACTTTTATGATTCATGAATACACTATCAATGATCATTGGGTCCTGCAAATCAATTTGCATGGGCCTGTTGCCATTTTTTAAAATTTTAAAACTGATTACAACAGAAGCTGCAATTGTTTTGCTGTTATAATCCGGTTTCACTGAAATATCATATTTCATTACATCCCACCATTCGCGTTCCGGCGTTACAGAACCACGCAAAGTATCGGCGTGTGTAAATGTTTTGTTTTCCTGGGCGTGTAAAAAAAAGGGAAGCGCCAGGATCAATGTTACCAGAAATTTCAGCTTTTTCATGTGTTCAGTTTATGCTTAAAAATTAGTTTTCGAATTTCAAAAGAATCATGCATTCAAATTCATTTTAAGGATTAAGTATTCTAGCCCAAGTCATTGCCTGAGTTGGCTTACCCTTCATTTACTTTTTTGTCTTGACACAAAAAAGTAACCAAAAAAGTCAAGGCTGCATAAAAAAAGCTAAAAATTTAAATGCCTGCCTAAAATGAAATTAGCTCAAGCTAAAGAATAATTCCCAGATGTATTGCGACTTACCGACAACGTGCAATGCCAAACCTGGGTAACATTAATTTCATTTCTTAACGGCATTCATTCAAATTTTCTTAACGCTTTTTTTCTGAGGCCGAAGCAAAAACCCCACTTCAACTATATAAAGCTCCTCATCTATGTAATTCCATCATTTTGATTATAATTTTTTTGAATGACTTATCGATGCAATAAAATTAGGATATTCGGGCCTGAATGTTCTATAAAAAATATATAAACGGAAAAGGGCTTTTACAAATAAGCTGTTTTCTTTTTATGCTGCATATATTTTTTTCCTGCACACCCGCCGTTCCCAAAGGGAAAAAAATATTTTATTATAATGAAACCAGCGGCATTGGCAGCCTTGACCCCGCTTACGCAAAGAATCTTTCTATCATGTGGGCAATCCATCAATTGTACAACACGCTGGTAGAAGTGGACAGTAATTTAGTAACACAGCCATCACTGGCAAAGAGCTGGGAAATCAGTGAAGATCATACAACCTATATTTTTCATGTAAGGACGGATGTTTTTTTTAATGATGATCCGGTATTTCCCAGTGGTAAAGGAAGAAAATTAAATGCCCGCGATATTGTGTATAGTTTTCAGCGGCTCATTGATCCGGAAACGGCCAGCAGTGGCGCCTGGGTTTTCAATGACCGCATAGCGCCCAATGGTTTTACTGCGTTAAATGATTCCACGTTTCAATTAAAACTGATCCGCCCTTTTCAGCCCATCCTCGGTATTTTAAGTATGCAATATTGCAGTATTGTTGCGAAGGAAGCCGTGGAAAAATATGGCGCTGATTTTCGCAGCCATCCCTGTGGCAGCGGGCCTTTCAGGCTGCAGTACTGGCAGGAAGGGCAGGTGTTGGTGTTGGAAAAAAATGACCATTACTGGGAAAAGGATTCATTGGGAAAAAGATTGCCATACCTCGACGCGGTGAAAATTTCTTTCTATGATAATAAGGCAACAGAATTTTTAGAATTCCGCCAGGGAAGATTGAGTTTTATTAATGATATTGATCCATCATTTAAAGATGAAATACTCACGCGAAAAGGTGAATTGCGTGAACAGTGGAAAGACAAAATTGTTTTGCAAAAACATCCTTATTTAAACACGGAATATTTTGGTATTTTAATGGACACGGCAAATGCGCTGGTAAAAAATTCGCCATTAAAAATAAAAGCCGTGCGGCAGGCAATTAATTATTCCATCAACCGGCGGCAACTGATTATGTATTTGCGAAATTCCATTGGCTACCCGGCAGAGAGCGGCATGGTGCCTTTCGGACTTCCATCTAAAAATGCCGACAGTGTCAAAGGATATTATTATAATCCTGATACAGCAAGGCTGTTATTGAAAAATGCAGGTGTTGATTTGCAACATGCGCCTGTGATAAAACTATTGACTATTTCTACATATGCAGATATTGCCAGTTTTGCCGCGCATGCCATAGAACAAACCGGTTTGAAAGTGCAGGTGGAGGTTATTCAAAAAAGTTTATTGCTGCAACAAACCGCGCAGCAACAGGCATTATTTTTTCGTGCTAGCTGGATTGCAGATTATCCCGATGCGGAGAATTATATGGCACAGTATTACAGTAAAAATCCTTCGCCACCGAATTATACGCGTTACAGCAATGCGTTATTTGATGCGTTGTATGAAAAAGCATTGGGTGAAACAAATGATTCCATCCGCTATGCGGCATACCGTGCGATGGACCAGTTGGTGATCAATGATGCGCCAGTCGTTCCCATCTGGTACGATGAAGTGATACATCTTGTACAGCCCGGTATCACAGGGTTTTACTCGACTTCTATGAATATGTTGGAGT
>JBAQJB010000105.1:0-5555 GCA_049289155.1 Chitinophagaceae bacterium | reverse complement strand
TGCTGTAATCATCATCATAAAAGGTAAGGACATTAAAGCCATGTTGAATACTTGTATAGTATGTGCCCAGCCTTATTTTCAGCGAAGGCGCATTCAACACATAACCGGCTTCCGCTGTTTGGACGAGTTCACTTCGAAGGCTATCCTGCAAAATATCCCGGCTGCGCGGTGATATATATGCATTGTCATAATAAGGCGCACGTGTGAGGTAAGCGCCATTTATATAAAAGTAATTACGGCCATTTAATTTATATGTGATGCCAGCTTTGACAGAAAAATTATTAAACAAGTTTACTGTTGAATTTCCAAATGAGTTGTCCGGGAATAATCCATTTTTTACATAACCCGTTCTAAAAAAACTAGTTTGTGAAAATTCCCCGCCTGCAAAAAAATCAAAGTGCCTGGTCTTATATACAAAATCTGAAAAGGCAGAGACTTTCTTGAGTGTGATGGCATAATCATATCCATATTTATCCCCTTCCTTAATCACGCGGTTTGGCCGGTTCAAATCATTTTGTATTGCATTCGGATCGTTGGGAAAATCCTGTTGCGCAAACTGGTTCAAATCTATATAAAAATCACCGCCCAATAGATCTTCGAGTTGCTGGTAATAATGATTTTTTTGCCATTGATAATTAAAACCTGCTGTGAAATATGTGTGGCTATTCAACCTGGTATTCAGTGTCGCACTGAAATTATATTTACTGGTATGCATCACCCTGTCCTGCAAAATGTAGAGCGAACGATTTCCGGTGATTGTATTCCCAGGAATTCCATTTACATCATATACCGTTTGAAAATTGGAACGGTTTACAGCATACAATCGCTGCCAGTTTATCTGACGGACTGATTCATCTGTATAAAAATTTTGTGTAACCAGTTCACGCTGAAAACTATCCTGCTGGTAGGAAGGTAAATACTTATAATAATCGGGCCGAGGATCAGGCGCATTGAACCAGTCAATACCTGAAATGGATCGCGTACCAAATGTGTATCCGGCCGCTGTTATAAGCGTTGTATTTTCATTTATTTTAAATTCATCTGATAAAATGATCAATGGCATTTTTGTTTTTCCAATGCTTGCATTTCTTTTTTTACCATTTTGAAAACCCCAGTATGGATTATAATAATGTGAACCCGCGAGTGTTTGCATTTCCGCTGTAGCTGCGCCCTGGCGGCCATTTTCAACGGGCGAGTAGAATGCAACTAGTGAGAGAATTTGTTTTGAATTAAATCTTTTATCAATTCCTAAATATGCACTCCAGCCATTATAATAGGTGCCGGGTACATAGCCTTCATCAGACCATCGCCTGCTGCCGGAATAGGAAAATGCCCAGCCTTTTTTATTCATGCCGCTGCTATGTGTAAGCATCCAGCGATGCATGTAAGAGCGATTGGAAAGGGCATAACTGAAATTCGTTTGAACACGCTGTTTGAATGCGCGTGTATCCATATTGGTAACTGTGCCGACATTGCCATAACCAAAAGATAAATAGCGTACACCATAAGACACTTCGCGGTTGCGCAGCACATCATTCAGGCCGCTCCAGAGATTATATGGCGCAGAACCATTGTCCAGGTTTTGCATGGGAATACCATTCATATACGTACCGGATAAATCGCCGTCATAACCACGCAGTTTGTAACGTGCAACACTGAAATTAAATGAAGCTGCATTTAAAAATGGATCGCGCCCCGCGGTGAGCAGGGAAGAAATATCCTGGTTACCGGCATCATTTAATTCGCCGTCATCCAGTGTTACCAATGGCATCGCATCTTGCGACAAATCTTTCATATTTTCATTATAAGCGGAATCTTTTTTTGAATTAGCTGTAGTATCTCTATTTTTTACCTGTGAAAAAAGAGCATTGAAGAAGAATAAAGTAAGGCATAAAATAAAGCAGCGCATACAATTCATTTTTAAAATCACTTACAATATATCTGTAATTTATTTTTTATTGTACTACTTTATGTAAAACCTTTTTTGTATATTATGCAACTTCATATTATTGTATGTATAAAAAATTCACGGTCATATTTGCCCTGTTATTTTTTCATCAAAATAATTTAGCGGCTCAAAAAAATATATACCAGGTGGCTGTTATTGGTTTTTATAATTTGGAAAATTTTTATGATACAATTGATAATCCAATCGTGGATGACAATGAATTTATTCCCGGTGGTGCAAGAAATTATAATAGTGAAATTTATTGGAATAAGGTCAATCATTTGGCGCGCGTGATTGCACAAATGGGCACTGCATATTCTAAAGACGGCCCGGCATTACTGGGTGTGGCTGAAATAGAAAATGATACGGTATTAAATGATTTAATTCATGATCCACAGATTGCGGGCAGGCATTATCAGTTTGTTCATTATGATTCACGCGATTTGCGTGGTGTGGATGTCGCGCTTTTATACAACCCTGATTATTTTGCAGTAGAAGAAAGCCGGAAACTTTTTGTACGCATTCCAGTTGGCACAAAATCATCTTATTATACAAGAGATGTTTTATGGGTAAAAGGAAAACTCTGTGGTGAAACCATTTATGTTTTTGTCAATCACTGGCCGAGCAGGCTGGGTGGTGAAGAGCGCAGTGCGCCTGCCCGTGCGGCTGCGGCCATGGTCAATAAAAAAATGATTGATTCCATTCAACATCTTGATCCGGGTGCGAAAATAATTATGATGGGCGATTTAAATGATGACCCGGTCAGCCCAAGCCTTGTAAATGTATTGGGTGCAAAAGGAAAAATTGCGGAGATAAAACCGGGTGAGTTATTTAATCCCTGGGTTGAATTATATAAAAAAGGAATTGGCACTTTGGCTTACCAGGATAGTTGGGGATTGTTTGACCAGGTATTAATTAATTATCCCTGGCTGGATCACGAACAGGAAGGATTTTTTTATTCAAAACAATTTATTTTCAATAAAGATTTCATGATTGAAAACCGCGGAAGATATACGGGTTATCCCATGCGAACCTGGGATGGAAATAATTACCGCGGCGGTTTCAGCGATCATTTTCCAACATATATTGTGTTTTTGAAAAAAGTGAAAAGCCAGTAGATAGATTGCAATCATGGATCCAGGTATTTTTGGGAGACTGGAAACAATTTAATTACCTACAATTTTTTCAACCCCTTTAGGGTTGTTTGTGATATTAATTTTTTTTATCCCTGCATTGCATGCAGGGTTATTCATATTCAAACCCTTCGGGCTTACTATTTCGTAATTGAGAATTAAATTGCTTGCCATAATTGGTCGCCTGACCAAAAATTTCGAAGTCGCAAAAATGACGAAAAGTAAAAAAATCATAAGTAATGAATATTAATTTTCTGAATTATGTTTGCAAGCATTATAATTAATATAAAATACTTCCTGTTTTCATAATATGTTTTTATTTTAAATGTTGATTTTTTTCAAAACACGAATGGATTTTGTCGGCACAGAAATAGCCGCTGTAGTTTTACTAAATTAAAGTTGTCCAAAACCCCGATGGGGTTTAAAATGAATAGCCCCGAATGAAATTCGGGGAATAAAATGAATAGATTTCATACAACCCAAAATGGGTTGAATATAATCCAATCCAAAAAAATGAACTACATCGCATATCATCAAGGAACTAATGCCGAAGTCTCAGATGTTACTCAGCTAAATCAAGGCATAGAAGAAAAGTGTTGACTTTCTTTTCTTCTTGATCTTTTGCTTACTTTTCTATCAAGAGAAAAGTAAGAAGAATAAAATCTTATCTCAAATTTCCATTCATTTCAAATTAATAATCAATACACAATTTGATTAAGCTGTAAATAGAGAATATATTACTTCATTTCTCCAACATCTCCAAAAACAATTCCAAACCTTTCTTTTTTTCTTCATCCAGATTATAAGAAATATTTTGCATGTAATAGCTATATAAATCATACTGGGGAAATGAATTTTGCGCAATAACGGCGGGTAAATTTTCAATGCCTTTTTTATTCGCTTCATTAAATAATTTAATAAAATCTTCCGGTAATTTTTTATTGGCAACCCAGGCGGCAAAAACAAATGGCAGGCCCGTCATTTCGATCCAGCCTTCGGCCAAATCATAGATATAGGTACTTTTTTTTCTTTGCTCCAATGCCCGGTCACCAATTACAATGCCGGCAGTTGTGCCGCTAATATCATTGATATAACCCGGCGTGGCTTCCACCAATTCCGGTGAAATTTTCCAATAAGATTTCAAAAGAATTTTAGCCAATGCCACGGAAGTCCGGCTTTGATAATCGAGGTAAATTTTTTTAATTTCATCCATCGGGCAATCGCTGAAAAGGCATACACTGGCTACTTTCCCGGTCGCGCCAATACAATAATCACTGATGATATAATAGGCTTTCATTTCGGGAAGCACCGCAACTGGTACGAGGCCGATGTCAATTTCATCCGACATCAATTGCCGTGCAATTTCCGATGGGAAAGTTTCGGTAAGCTCAATCATTTCCAGCAATGCGGGCGAATGATGAATGCCATACAATAAAGGTTTTGTATTTAAATAACTTACTGCCGCTACTTTTATTTTGTCCAATTGATTTAATTTGCGTGCAAAGAAATGAACAATTCATGGAATTAAACCAACTTACTGCGATTTCGCCTGTGGATGGGCGCTACCGGAAATACTGTGAAAACCTGGCAATTTATTTTTCTGAATATGCCTTAATGAAATACCGGATATTTATAGAAGTGGAATATTTTATTTTTCTTTCGGATAAAAAAATGTTTTCTCTTTCTGCAGGCACAAAAAAATTGCTGCGAAATACGTTTAAAAATTTTTCCCCCGAAGATGCGCAAGCAATCAAAGAAATTGAGAAGACTACCAACCACGATGTGAAGGCAGTTGAATATTTTTTGAAACAAGTACTTGATCAATCAGAAGATGCATCCACTAAAGAATGGGTGCATTTTGGACTTACCTCGCAGGACATTAATAATACAGCCATTCCATTGAGTTGGAAAGAATTTATACAAAATGAATTCCTGACCAAACTTTCAGGGCTTGAAAAAAAATTACATGCATTATCTGTACAATGGAAGGATGTTCCTATGCTGGCCAGGACGCACGGACAGCCGGCTTCTCCGACAAAATTGGGCAAAGAAATTTTTGTTTTTGCAGAAAGATTAAACAACCAGTTGACTTTGTTTTCTCAAATTCCATACACCGCGAAATTTGGCGGCGCCACCGGAAATTTTAATGCACATGTTGCCGCATTCCCGGAAAAAGACTGGATCCGTTTTGCCAATGATTTTGTATCCAAAAAATTGGGTTTGCAAAGATTGCAATTCACCACGCAGATAGATCATTATGATAACCTGGCTGCGCAACTGGATAATTTGAAACGCATCAATACGATCCTTACAGATTTGTCGCGCGACATGTGGGCGTATATTAGTATGGATTATTTTAAACAGGCAGTAAAAAAAGGAGAGATTGGTTCTTCCGCGATGCCGCATAAAGTAAATCCTATCGATTTTGAAAATGCAGAAGGCAATTTTGGTATCGCAAATGCTTTGCTGGAGCA
>JBAQJB010000104.1:0-1719 GCA_049289155.1 Chitinophagaceae bacterium | reverse complement strand
TTTGGCTTTAAGCGTTCTGCCTTTAGCTCTTCAAGCATTTCAGTATTCACTTCAGAAAAATTAGTTACAAAGTTTAACGGGTTTTGAATTTCATGTGCAATGCCTGCGGTGAGTTCACCAAGTGATGCCATTTTTTCTGATTGTATCAATTGTCTTTGAGTAGCCTTAAGGTCCTCTTTTTCTTTGGCGGCTTCTTCCTCTGCTTTTTTAATGGTAAAAAACGCATAGCTTCCAATGGCTGCACAGAGCAAAGGATACCCTATTATACAATTCCATCGCTGAGCATCTAACAAGCCCTGCGGAATATTTACGGCAGAAACTCCAGGTAAACTTTCAATTACGAATACACCCACAAAACACAACGCTGTGATTGTTACAAATAAGATGATATACTTTTTGTCAGCGGGTGAGAAAAGGAAAAATTGCAGAAAAATAATAAACGGTAAAAATGTATAATTTAAACTTTCCAAAGTGAAGACAATAGAATAAATAGTTACAAAAAAAATTGCTGAACCGCTGAACCAGGCGCTGGCTAAAACCCGTTTGCCTTTATAATTAATAAACGGAACTAAAGCTATCATTATAAAATGGACAGACTGGATGAAACCAATAAGAGATTGCTTGTAATAAATAGAAAGAATGATATTTTGAATAATAAAAAAACAAATAACGAGGGCAATGGAATTTGTAAAGCGAATATTTTTATTACCGGTTACATCATTTTGTTTTCCCGTGCCGATGTCAATAATGTATTTGAACCAATTCATATGCGTAAAGTTTATTTTTTAAATAACGGTTGTTGAATTATGAAATCCGTCCCCTTTCCTCCCTTTGTCTCCACTTTGGTTTCCGCTCCATGCGCTTTCATAATATCATAGCTCAAACTCAAACCCGGTCCTGTTACACTTCCTGTAGGTTTGGTAGTTAAAAATGGTTGAAAGATTTTATCATCTATCATTTAATTGTATTCTTTTAAGAGCCATAGGCCCGGTTCATTTTGTAACAACGGGTTTCAACCCGTTGCAGATAATCCAAAATGCGATAGAGTGCCATCGGCACGGTACATATCAATAAGCCAATTGCATTTTAATATGTTCCGAACCTACGGTTCTTTGTTATCACGGCTCATTCTTTCCCACCGATTATAATCTCCCGAAAGCGTTAGGGTTACAATATCGAATCGAGGCTACGTCTCTTCAGCCCCTGTTCATACAGGCAACTGAATTACAAATTCACTCCCCTCTCTTTCTTTGCTTTGCACTTTTATTTCCCCGCCATGCGCCTTCACAATATCATAGCTCAAACTCAACCCCAGGCCAGTTCCCTGTCCTGTAGGTTTTGTGGTGAAGAATGGTTGAAATATTTTATCTTTTATGGATGAAGGAATTCCGTTTCCATTATCCTTCACTTTAATTTCTATGTTATTATTTATTTTTTTTGTGCTGATGGAAACAGTTGGTTCGTATTTTTCTCCCTGATGGCCATCGGGATTCATTTTCATCTTTTCATTTACCGCATAAAATGCGTTGTTGATCAAGTTCAATAACACTCTTCCTAGATCCTGCGGAATGATATTTATTTTTCCAATACTTTCATCAAAATCAGTTTTCAATGTGGCATTGAAATTTTTATCCTTCGCACGCAAACCGTGGTAGGAGAGACGCAAATACTCATCGCACAATGCATTGATATTTGTTGGTTCTTTTTGTCCTTTACTTG
>JBAQJB010000103.1:0-2124 GCA_049289155.1 Chitinophagaceae bacterium | reverse complement strand
TAAAATGTTGTATATGCCACAAAGATGAAAGTGATTACGGAACCTGTTACTGTTAGCCAAATAAACTTTACACTGCTTGGTACGCACGATAACGGTGACCTTACTTATGCATACGTTTATTATAATGCATCAGCGCCGGATCTTTCAGGAGCCACTTATTTAGGAAATGCAACAGCAACTTATTCCGGGCCTCATGCTTACTCAGTAAATATTTCTAAAGCAATGGCAACAGGTGATGATGGCTATTTTATCATTGCCGTAAATATTGCAACGAATGGTACGGATAATCATACAATTTTCATGAATGGCGCAACCGATCCTATCACGTTTGGATTTACAACAGCTCC
Source organism: Chitinophagaceae bacterium (assembly GCA_049289155.1). GTDB lineage: Bacteria > Bacteroidota > Bacteroidia > Chitinophagales > Chitinophagaceae > JAFDXJ01. The sequence goes on along the minus strand of JBAQJB010000103.1, from coordinate 1,777 downwards.
GAATGTTACCAACAGCCAGGCGAATAAATCTCAAAAGCTGACTATTCAGGCCGCCGACATTACTTTAACCTCAGCGACTATTGCAGCCGGCAATGTAGGACAGGGAAGTACATATAATGTTTTGTATGCCGCAAAAATGAAGGTATTAACCGAGCCGGTTTCAGTGAATAATATCAATTTTACACTTACAGGTAACCATGATAATAATGACCTTACCTATGTGTACATTTATTTTAATGCTTCATCACCTGTTATTTCCGGAGCTACTTATTTAGGAAACGCAGTTGCTACTTTTGCTGCACCGCATACTTATTCAGTGAATATTTCTAAAGCAATGGCCATTAGCGATGAAGGCTATTTCATTGTTGCAGCAAATATCAGCCCTACAGCAACAATTGGGAAAACCATAAGAATTAACGGCGCCACAGATCCGGTTGTATTTGGTTTTGGCACCGCACCAAACATTACCAATAACCAAACCAACAGTGCCGGCCTGAAAACAATTGTTTCTTCTTTTGCAAAAACAAATGATGTAAATAAAACAGCTATTGAAAACAGTTTTGCTGTGAATGGTGATAAAGTGAATGAGAATAAACTAACTGATAATAAAATAAGCAAACTGTATCCAAATCCTGCAAATTCTTTCTTCAATTTTGAAATTACAGGTAAGGAACAGAAAAATGTAAAAGCACAATTGACCAACAGGTTGGGAAATGTTGTAGCGCTTAAAAACATTACTATAAATAAAGGGAACAATGCATTTACCATGAATGTTTCCTCCTTAATAAATGGTATGTATTATCTTGTTCTTGTTACGGATAAAGGGGAATTAATAGACAGGCAACAGGTAATTATTCAACATTAAACATTCAGCAATACAACACAAAGCCTCTGCAATATTCAGCAGAGGCTTTTTTTTATTAGATCGTTTTCAAACTAATTATAATGGGTAATTGGGCAAATTAGGAGAGGTATTAAAAATATAATTATCATGGAATTTTTAATATTATTACATCTTTTCCCATTTACTTTTCATCTGCTTCAACTGGCTATGGTTTAAAATTTTATAGACACTGACAAAGTATTAAAATCATAAAATGGATACTGTTTTTGATTATTCGCCGACAAAAGACGAGTGGAGTAACATGGAAAGAAATTATTCAAATTCTACTATTGAAGAATATAAAGATGATCTAAAGTGAAGGGCAGATCACTTTAAATCTTCGGCTGAATATGAAGCGGCCGTTGATTTGCAAGATTTGTTCAAGGTCAGAAATGATCTGTTAAGTTTTGAAAAATATTCAAAAATCCTCCTTATTAATTTTGCAGAAATTACCAACCGAATATTTAATGAATAGCTTTGCTTTCAAGATTTTAATTAACTTAGTTCTTTCACATCGAATTTTGCAATGGATAAGCGACAGGACATGTTGTGATTTGCTTTCAAGATTTTAATTAACTTAGTTCTTTCACATAAACAGAACCCGATTGTGGAGCAGTACTAAGTTGTGATTTGCTTTCAAGATTTTAATTAACTTAGTTCTTTCACATCATTGCGCAATTAAAATGTATCAATGTTATGGTTGTGATTTGCTTTCAAGATTTTAATTAACTTAGTTCTTTCACATCAGATGGTAATAGAATTGATTGGTGTCAGGCGTTGTGATTTGCTTTCAAGATTTTAATTAACTTAGTTCTTTCACATCCATATCAGCATCTAATTGCATGGTATGGTGTTGTGATTTGCTTTCAAGATTTTAATTAACTTAGTTCTTTC
>JBAQJB010000102.1:0-1834 GCA_049289155.1 Chitinophagaceae bacterium | reverse complement strand
CCCTGATATTGAGCGTAGCGCTGCTGCTTTGCTGAAAGTTTTGTTTATTGATTTCCCTTCCATTCATATCTGTGATGCGGATAGTGGCTATAGTATTTTTATTCAAACCTTTTACAGTGACCGTATTCTTTGCAGGGTTTGGAAACAAAGAAATAATACCATTATCATTGAACACCACTTTTACAACCGGGCTGAAAGTATTGGTACCATTGGCCGCGTTTTCGCGAATGCGATAATAGCTGGTTCCACTTAAAGGATGTTTATCTGTATAGCTATAATTACTTGCAACACCTTTTGCAGGGACAGTATTTATTCCCACAAAATCATTAGCATTACTGCTTCTTTCAACAGTAAAAGATTTTGTGCCACTTTCATTCAGCGTTTGCCAGGAGATGGTGATGGCTTCATTATTTTGTGAGGCTTTTACTTCTTTGAAGTTAGCAGCGAGGACATTGTCATTATTGAAGCGAGCTAATAATGTATATGTTTTTTGGCCAATATATGTCGTTAGTTGTCCTGTTGTAAAAATTTTGCCATCGCTTAAAATATGAACAGAACTTGCTCCTATATGAGCAGTATCATTATAAACTGCACTAATACCATTTTTGCCAAAGCTTGGATCTAATTGCCCGGATGAAGTGTAACGTACTAAAGTTATTCCAGGAAAAGGATAAATAATTGCAAAGGCAAGTGTAATTATTTTACCATCCGGTTGAAAACATAATTCATACGAGTAAACATCTGAATTTTTATAAGGTACAATTATTCCTCCGCCATCTCCAAAAGAAGCATCTACTGAGCCATCTGCATTAAACCGGCAAAGTGCCATAAATATGTTTTCGTTACGACCACTTTCACCTGTACATACTAATTTGCCATCTGTTTGTTGAGCCATCATAAACATACCATTATTCCAGGTACCTCCTTGTCCATCCCCAAAGACATATTTTGCAACGCCATTTTTGCCAAAATCTGCATCTTGACTTCCGTCACTATTAAAACTTTCCAGCATGAAAGGTGCTCGTCCACCATAGAGATCGTAAGTGCTGCCTCTTATTAATTTACCAGCAGCATTTATCACTAAAGAATTTGAAAGTGTAGCATATGCATAGGTAGATACAACTATTCCCTCTTCTCCAAATGTTGGATCTAAACCACCATCCGGCATGAACCGGCATATAAAAGTTCTTTTCTCATTATATACATTTTTCTGTACATCGCCAGAAATTACAATCTTTCCGTCAGGCTGAACTACCAGGCCGGTGGCCCTGGTTATTATGTCAAGCTCAAGTGTATCTAATCCATTAACACCAAAGCTACTGTCTAATGTACCATTTGCCTTTAATCTTACTAAACCCATATCTAATTTATTACCAGTATAACCCTTGGGAAAATACCGGGTTGCGCAAATTATCCTGCCATCATCTAATAATGCAAAAGTTTTATTATCAGGGCCTGACAATTTTCCATTTAAACTAATACTATATCGTCCATTTATTCCAAAACTTTCATCATAACTTCCGTCCGGATTAAAACGGTCAATTCCGAGGCCTGCATATTCTCCAATTAAAAGGATTTTACCATCGGGCAGGATAATAGAATGGCTATTGCTATTATAAGTATTTTCAATTATCATTCCACCATCTCCAAAAGTGGGATCTAAAGTTCCGGCCTGCGCATATAAATTTAAATTGCAAAAAAAGATCGCAATCAAAATAAAAAAAGCATTCACAAATTTTCTTTTACTTGCAAATTTACCAGGGAGTAAACTTTTTTTCATACCGGTGTTTTTAAAATGAAGAAATATTTTAAGAATAAATATACGTGAAATACT
>JBAQJB010000101.1:0-5009 GCA_049289155.1 Chitinophagaceae bacterium | reverse complement strand
GCAACCACCATTTGAATCGTAGAGCAATTCGGATTGGCAATGATCTTATCTGTTGCGGTTAAAAGATGTGCATTTATTTCGGGTACAATTAATTTTATGGAAGGATCCATTCTCCAGGCGCTGGAATTATCAATTACGGTGATGCCGGCTGCAGCGAATTTTGGCGCCCAGATTTTTGAAGTTTCTCCACCCGCGGAAAATATAGCTACTAAAGGGTTGGCATCGATTGCTTTTTGTAGGGAAACAACTTCAAATTCTTTTCCTTTAAAAGTAATTTTTTTGCCAACAGATTTTTCAGAAGCAACGGGCAATAATTCATCCACCGGAAAATTTCTTTCTTCCAATACCTGCAATATTTTTGAGCCCACAAGGCCGGTTGCGCCTACTACTGCTATTTTCATATATTTTTTTACAATGTAATAATATCTGCAAAAATATCTGAACTTTTTTCAATTATTTGCATAAAAAAAAGCACCATGTAAATGATGCTTTTTTGATTTGAAAACTTTTTACCAGATCTTAATTCGCTTATCTTCCGGTACATACATTTTTTCCCCGGGCTGAACATTAAAAGCTGTATAAAAAGGCGTGAAGTTCATCAATGGCCCATTTACGCGATACATTGGTGGTGAATGCGGATCCACATTAATAAGCATTCTTGCATATTCATCTTTTTCTTTTGAACGCCATATTTGCGCAAAGCTTATGAAGAAGCGCTGGTCAGGTGTGAAACCATCAATCTTTGTAGTATCCTGGCCTTCCTTCGTCATTTTAAATGCATCATACGCAATGCAAATGCCACCAATATCTGCCATATTCTCACCGGTGGTAAGTTCGCCATTTACATGCAGAGAATCAAGTATTGTAAATGAATTATACAAGGCATTTACTTCTTTGGTTTTTGCTTTGAATTTTTCATTGTCCTGCGCACTCCACCAGTTTTTCAAATTTCCATTTTTATCATATTGTGCGCCCTGGTCATCAAAACCATGTGTCATTTCATGGCCGATCACCATGCCAATTCCTCCATAATTGATGGCATCATCCGCATTCGGATCAAAGAATGGAAACTGTAAAATACCTGCAGGAAATACTATTTCATTGATACTCGGGTTATAATATGCATTGATGGTTGGCGGCGTCATGCCCCATTCCATTTTATCAACCGGCTTGCCTAATTTATTGATATTAAAATCATACTCATTTTTTGCAGCGCTTACGCGGTTTTCAAAAAACTTTGTTTTATCAATGTCCACTTTACTGTAGTCTCTCCATTTATCAGGATAGCCAATCTTTTTCAAAAATGCATGCAGTTTATCTTTTGCAATTGCTTTTGTACTGTCACTCATCCAGTCCAGTTTTCCGATACGCGCTTCAAACGCAGTTTCCAGGTTATTCACCATATCCAGCATACGTTTTTTCGCGTCGGCAGTAAAATATCTTTCAACATATAATTGTCCTAAAGCTTCACCAAGATTGCCATCCGTAGAACGTACCATTTTATCCCATCTTGGTTTCATTTCAGACTGGCCACTCAATGCTTTATTATAAAAATCAAAACTTGCCTGTACAAAAGGGCTGCTTAATGCATTGGCATAATTACTTAAGGTGTGTGCACGCAAATAATCTTTCCAGGTATCAATGGGTGTTGTTTTTAACAGCTCATTCAATTTTGCATAAAATTCCGGTTGTTGCACATTTACAGAATCTGTATTCATACCTAAACCAGCCAGGGTATTTTTCCAGTCAAATGTTGCATCGGTTTTGGCAAGCGCTTCCATTTTGATCATATGGTAATTGCTTTCCGGGTCTCGAAGCTGAACATTTGTTTTATGGCTTGAGGCCATATTTTTTTCCAAAGCATATATTGCCATTACTTTTTTCTCAGCGGCCACGGAATCATCGCCGGTGAGTGTGAATAATTTTTGTAAATATGTTTTGTATGCAGATACTACTTTCTCATTTGCTGGATCCGTTTTAAAATAATAATCTCTGTCCGGTAATCCCAGGCCACCTTGTGAGAAAACCGCAATATTCATGGCGCTGTTTTTATCATCTGCTCCAACGTATCCGTTAAAAAGCAAGCCATTGCCATTCTTATCCTGTTCGGTTACAAACTTCATTACACCTGCCGGGTCTTTGATGGCATCAATCTCTGCAAGTATTGGTTTTACAGGATCGTAGCCTCTTTTTTCAATCGTAGTGGTATCCATGCCTGACGCATAATAGTCCGCTACTTTTTGTTCAATACTGCCCGGCTTCGTTTTTAATGTAGAAATAGAATCGAGTAAATGGTGCAGGTTATCTTTTGTATTGTTATACAAATCCAGGAAAGAGCCGGCATCTGATTCCGAAGCAGGAATGGTGGTCTTATCGATCCATTTTCCATTTACATACAAAAAGAAATTATCACCGGGTTTGATAGACGTATTCATTGCTGAAGTATCCAGGTAAACCCGCGAAGCAGTTGTCACGGTTGAGTTTTCATTGCAGGCAAATAAGCAAATACCTGCCGCAGCCATGATGGGTGCGATGAGTGAATTAGGTTTCATTTTAAAAAATTTAAGGCACTAAATTAATTAAAATAATTCCCCGCGGGAATATTTATTGATAAATGGATTTTTAAACCAGCGCAATGTCAAAATTGACCAGTTCAACAAAATCATGAATACGAATGGCAATATCTTCTTTGGTGATTTCTTTTAAACGTTCCGTCCCAAATTTTTCCACGCAAAAACTGGCCATGGCACTGCCCACAATAATGGCTGTTTTCATATTTTCATAGGAAATGTCTTTTGTCCGGGCTAAATGGCCTATGAAGCCACCGGCAAATGAATCGCCTGCACCCGTTGGGTCAAACACTTCTTCCAATGGCAATGCCGGTGCGAAGAACACATTATTTTTATGAAATAATAAAGCGCCATGCTCACCCTTTTTAATGATGAGGTATTTGGGGCCCATGGTTAATATCTTCTTTGCCGCTTTTACCAATGAATATTCATTGGATAATTGCCTGGCTTCACTGTCATTGATAAGAATTACATCTACTAATTCCATCACTTCGCGTAGTTCATCCATGGCTGTATCCATCCAGAAATTCATGGTGTCGAGGACAATTAATTTTGGCCGCACTGTAAATTGTTCGATCACTTTTTTCTGCAAAGAAGGCATCACATTTCCCAACATTAAAAATTCTGATTCCTTGTAAGAGTCCGGCAATACAGGGTTGAACTGCGATAGCACATTTAATTCAGTCACTAGTGTATCGCGCGTATTCATGTCCATATGATAGCGTCCACTCCAGAAAAAGGATTTTCCATCCGCCACTATTTCTACACCTTCTGTATCAACACCGCAACTTTTTAAATGCAACAATTCTTCTTGTGGAAAATCATTTCCCACAATGGAAACCTGTTGCACAGGCTGAAGAAAATGATTTGCCGAATAAGCTACATACATGGCGGAACCGCCTATGATCTTATCCGATTTTCCAAAAGGTGTTTCTATGGCATCAAATGCCATCGTACCAACAACTACTAAAGACATATATTATTTTTTAAAAAATGCAAACCTATTATTTTTATAGCATACAGCATACAATAGCGGGCAGAAAGAATAAAGCTTTGGCTTTTAAACCATCATTGTTTTTTAAATTTGCACCATGGCAAGGATCAGGACTACAAATGAATTGAGCCGAAAAGAACTCATAATGCGTTCAGCCGCTTCACTTTTCCGGCAAAAGGGCTTTAAGGCGGCAAGCATGCGTAGCCTTGCTGAAAATGTGGGTGTAGAAGCATCCAGCCTGTACAATCATATTCATTCCAAATCTGCGATCCTCAAAGAAATATGTTTTGAAGTGGCCGGTGTTTTTTTTACAGAAATGCAATATATAGAAGGAAGTGAATCGACTGCATTACAAAAAACAGAATCCCTTATACGTTTTCATATTCGCCAGATGATTGAAAATTTTGAGACGGTATATGTCAGCGATCGCGAATGGCGGTACATGCAGGAACCTTTTTTATCCCAGTTCCGGGAACAGCGGCGTGCGTACCGCAAACGTTTTGCACAGATCATCCAGGGTGGTATCGATACCGGGCAAATTACCAAAATTGATGCTGCCACAGCGGTATTGATCATGCTGCATGCAATTGGGGGCATTGAAGCCTGGCATCGCAGCAGGAATAAAATTTCAGCGCAGGAACTCGAAGAAAATATGTTGTCTATATTAATTAATGGCCTGCAAAAAAAGAAAATTTAAAAAATAGATATGTCATTACATTTTGAAAAACTTGCTATAAAAGAAATCAGGGAAGAAACAAATGATTGTGTGTCCATCACGCTGGAAATACCGGAAACATTGAAGGCTGCATTTTCATTTACACATGGGCAGCATTTAAATTTTCGTAGTTTTATAAATGGAGAAGAATTGCGCCGCACCTATTCTCTATGCAGTGCGCCTTATGAAAATGAGTGGAAAGTAGCGGTGAAAAAAACAGTTGATGGACGCTTTTCCACCTATGCAAATGAACAACTAAAGGCCGGCGATATGCTCGAAGTGATGCCGCCATCCGGTACATTTTCCACGCAAATTTATCCTGCTGAAAAAAAGAATTACCTGGCTTTCGCCGCGGGTAGCGGCATCACGCCGGTGATATCAATTTTGAAAACAATTTTAAAAGAGGAGCCACTCAGTACTTTTACATTGGTATATGGCAACCGCACCAAACAATCCATCATTTTTTTTGAAGAACTGGAAGCATTAAAAAATAAATACCTCAGTCGCTTCAATTTGATTTTTTTATTAAGTCGTGAAAAAACGGAGACACCGGTAAATGACGGGCGCATTTCTTTTGAGAAATTAAAAAGCCTGGAAAAACTTGTCCGCTATGAAAATATCGATGATTTTTTTATTTGTGGCCCGGAAACAATGTTGTTTTGTGTGAAAGAATTTTTACAGTCTGCCGGTGTGGATGCGAAAAAGATCCATTTTGAATTATTCACTACAC
>JBAQJB010000100.1:0-4778 GCA_049289155.1 Chitinophagaceae bacterium | reverse complement strand
TCTTCTGCAGAATAACGTTCTGTCGGAATGAATTTTGACAAGTCTAATTGCTCCGGTTTATTGACAAAAGTATTATCATCATTCATTTCTCCACGCACAGCATGTAACTGTAGAAATGGATATTGATAGGAGTCATAACGAATCACGATGGCTAATTTTTGTGCCGTGTTTTGTTCGGCCAGGACTTCCGTTTCCACCTCCATTATTTGGGGTGCTTCTACTAAAGTGGAAACCGCCGCCACACGTTTTATAGAAGTATCTAATATGCGCAAAAATGGTTTTCCCCCAACATAAGAAAATTCAAATTTCCCTTTGAGGTCATCTTCCATGGAATAGCCATATAAAGCGAGCAATTTATTTTTTTCATTGTCCAGGTTGCGGATGCTGTCAAAATAATCTGCACCAAGTTCCCTGGATAATTGCAGGAATAAAATGGTTTTGTGCAGGCAAAGCGGGTGGCTTGTAGAAGTCCGGCAGGTGCAGCTTGTATCGAAATTGCGTTCTTCATTTTTCTGAATGCGCAATTTAAAGAGCATGCCTTCGATTACTAATTCGGCGATCACTTTTTCATTTTTTGCTTCCAGGATTTTTGCCTGGTGATCTTCAAGATAGTGGTCTGCCATGTCTACATCCTGGGATGAAGCGAGCATCTTAATAGTACGCACATCCAATTTTTTCATTTTCACAACCGTATGCCGCTGGTCATAACTCAGTTCCTTTTCTCCTAATAAATTTTTATCAATTAATTCCTGTAAGCGAAAGAGTGCAGCAGCTTTATGCCGGCACACTTCCCCGAGGTTATACGGGCAACTGCAACGAAGGGAAATATTTTTTTCCTGGTTAAAATGGCTGATATGCACTTTATTGAAAGTTGCATACGTATCGTCCTTCACACGAAAGGCCACATCATTCAATAAGGCATCGTATTCCACGAGTTCGACATTACCCAGGTTGTGGATTTTTTTTCCCCGCCTGATAGATTCGTCGGTACCATTATTATAAATGTATTTGATTAAAAGAGGTAATGCCATTAAATGAAATAGGTTCAAAAAGTAATGCCTCACCATTTCGGTTTGGCCAATTTTGCAAAAGTAATACAATTCAGCGGGGCATAAAAAGTGAGTACAAAGAAAGCCGTGGAATTCCTGATAATTTAACCTTTTTGAATAATGCCATTTGTATAAAGCGGAAGTACATTGGCCACATTTTCTGTAATGCACCATTCCATATCTTCCTGCAGGTTAAACGCTGAAAGCCTTTTCCAGTGCGCAGTTTTGCGAATAAATGAGAAGAGGTCTTTTTGATGAAGCGTGTACATTTCAGCCGCCATCAGGCTGCTGTCACATTCAATTGAAAAATTTTCGCGGATGCGGTTTATAACAGCGCCGGCAAATAAAGTGTCTTCCAGGTTGAAGCGGTCTTTCCAGGCTGAACAGCCCAGTACAACGTTTTTATTTTCCTTTTTTAAATAATCACAAACTGCAGTAATATTTGGAAATGAGCCGGTAATAATACTTGTCGCTTTCTGTGAAGTTGCAAGATGTATAAGCCTCGTACCATTCGTAGTGGTGATCACCAGCGTTTTCCCTTCAATAAAAGATCTTGGGTATTCTGATGGAGAATTGCCATGTTGCAGGCCTTCAATAATTTTTCCATCTCTTTCGCCCGCAGTTACTGCATTTAATTTTTTACCCGTGGCAATGCAATCCTCCACACTGGAAACCGGGATTACTTTTTCTGCTCCGTTGAATAATGCCGCCGCAATAGTAGACGTAGCGCGGAATACATCAATGATCACCACAATACTATTGGTGATATCATATAAATGTAACAGGCCTGGTGATAAAATGGTATATAATGAAGGTTTTGTTTCCATTGCTGCGCAAATATAAAGGGGAAGAAATATTTAAAAGAATTGAATATATAAAAAGGGTAACCGGCTTTTTAATTTTTATGATTCGCTTAACTGGCATGTGTTTTGACTTTTAAGCAACAATTCAATCATTATAAACCCTACTATATGAATTTTAAAAAAATAAGTATTCCCTTTATTGCATTGATCCTGCTTCAAACAGGTTGTAAAAGCGGTCTTGTTACTACCTCAAATTCCTGTTATAACCTGCTCACACAGGCTGATGCATCACAGCGTTCCAAAAATTATACACAGGCGCTCGCTCAATATACACAGGTGTTGGAAAATTGTAAAGCTTTTGATGCAAAAGAAAGAGGGTATGCAGGAAAAGCCGCTGCACAGAACGGTTTGAAACAATATGCAGATGCTTATAATACCGCAATGGACGGTCTTTCGATCAATAAAAATAGCGTTGACATTATTTTTCAAAAAGCAAATGCGGAACTGGGATTAAACCGCGAAGCAGATGCCCAGGCTGATTTTCAAACAGTAATTACCTTGACTGAAAACAACAGGAATGTAAAAGAACGAGCTACCATTTATGCAAAAATGGCTGAAATTAATTTGGGCCAGGATATGTATGCAGATGCTATGAACAATGTTGCCCAGGCGATCTCATTAGATGCAGCGAATCCTGATTTTTATATGTTGGAGGGCGATATACAGGCAAGGCAGGGAAAGTTCGCCGAAGCAAATACCTATTACGATATGGCTGTTTCGCATGGCAAAAACGATGCTGAAGTATGGAAAGCAAAAACGATCAATAGCATTCAATCTTATCAAAAAAAATATAATACCACGGATGCACAAACGCTCGCTGCAAAAATGGATGCAGGTGAGAAAGAACAACTTTGCAGGCTCATAAAAGATGCATCCACTAAAGGTGTACAGGAGATTAGCATTGATCTTTTAAAATTATCAATTTGTAAATAAAATAAAAAATAGAAAATGAAAAATATGAAAAAACTGATCTTTATACCAGCGCTCTTATTAGTGGTTTTACAAAGTTGTAAAAGTTTGAATAATACGCAAAAGGCAACGGGCATTGGCGCAGCAACAGGTGCTGCGGCAGGCGGCATTATCGCCGGTAAAAATAATACCGCATTGGGTGCAATATTAGGCGCTGTAATTGGTGGCGGTGCGGGTTACATCATTGGAAGCGATATGGATAAACAAGCCACAGAAATCAAAGGTGCAGTGCCGGATGCAGAAGTGAACCGCGTGGGAGAAGGGATTGAACTTACATTTAATTCAGCGCTTTTATTCCAAATAAATTCAAGCGATCTGAGTGATTCTGCAAAAGCGAGCCTCGATAAACTGGCAGGTATTTTTACAAAATATCCTGAGACAAACATTCTGGTGGAAGGCCATACGGATGATACAGGTACAGATGAATTCAATATGCAACTTTCAGAAAAGAGAGCTTATGCGGTGAGTAATTACCTGGAAGCGGAAGGTGTACCGCAGGATCGCTTCACCATTAAATGGTATGGTGAAAATCAACCCAAATATCCTAATGACAGCGATGAAAACCGCATTAAAAACCGCCGGGTTGAATTGGCCATCGTGGCAAATGATACAATGAAAAAGAAGGCAAAGAAAAATAAATTGAAGGACTAATATTTTTTTTGAAATACCCATTAAATGGTATAGGATAGGGGCAATTTTGCCCCTATCTTGCATTTAAAACTACTAATTATGAAAAAGAATATCATTCTTTTTGCACTTCTTTTCATTACCACAGCTGTTTTGGCGCAGCCAGCCAAAGAAAGTTTTGATAATGGGATCTCTTTAAAAAATAGTGAGAAATATGAAGAAGCGCTCGCAGCTTTTAAAAAAACAATCAGTCTGGATGCCAGTTATATGGAAGCCTATTACCAGGCAGGCTGGTGCAGTAATGAATTGGAGAAATATGATGACGCGTTAGGATTCCTGGATAAATATACGCCTGATGATGAAGATGATCTGGCCTACAAATTTGTGGAGATTGGTTATGCCAATTATAAATTAAAGAATGAAGATGAAGCGATCGAAGCGTATAATTCTGCATTGGATCATCGTGAGAATTATGGAGTAGCCTACCGGGGCCTCGGAAATGTGTACTATGATAATTCTGAAGATGAAGATGCACTGGCTAATTTTGAACTCGCCATGCAATATGATGAGGAAAATTCTAAAGCATATTATTATACGTTAGGCTGGTTGTATAATGATGCGGGTGATTATGATAAAGCAGAAGAAATATTAAAAAAAGCGGTTGCCTATGATCCTGAAGTTGCCAAAACATTTGAAGAACTGGCATACACTTATTTGAAACTGGAAATGTATACTGAAGGTGTTGCCCAGGCAAATAAAGCGATAGTTTTAAACGCAGAATCCAGCCTGGGATATCATTACCTGGCTAACTGCTATATGGGATTGAAGGAAAAAGATAAGGCCATGCAGGCATATAATAAGTTGAAAGCTTTTGATGAAGAAGAAGCTGCTTCTCTGCTGAAAGAGATCAATGGGGAAGATCAATAAATTAAAAGGTATTTAAAAAAATGCGCCTTGTTATCAGGGCGCATTTTTTTATTTAAAGAGATAAGAGATTATTTTTAAACAAATATTCTGCAATTTGTATAGCGTTGGTAGCCGCGCCTTTGCGGAGATTATCGCTAACGATCCACATATTTACCGTGTTGGGTTGTGAATGATCCTTCCGTATCCTTCCGACAAAAACTTCATCTTTATCATAGGCGGTCAATGGCATTGGATATTGCAAATTTCCCGGATCATCCTGCACAATAATTCCGGGCGCGGCAGATAAAATTTCTTTTATTTCCTCCACCGGGAAATCTTTTTCAAAAGCTACATTCACGCTTTC
>JBAQJB010000099.1:0-4386 GCA_049289155.1 Chitinophagaceae bacterium | reverse complement strand
TGAGTTTTCTATCCTTGAAAATTGATGCCGATAGTTATCAAGGATGATTGTTGCGTATAATAAAATGTTTGGCCAGACGACCAAAAATGGCTGGAAAAATATTTGAATTTTGCCATTGTTGGTCGTCTGACCAACAATATCGAAGTCGTAAAAAAGTCAAAATGAAAAAAATAATTGTAAATAAAAATTATATAATTTTTGGTCAGGCGACCAAAATGGCTGGAAAAATATTTGAAATTATATTTAAAAAAAGAAAAGAGAAAAAACTGATCAAAAAAATGAATTACATCACATATAACCAGGAAACCAAAAATTAGTATTGCTTATTTTTTATTTTGCTAAAATAATTTAATCAAAAAAGCTACTCTGCCTGCCTTTATTGGGCGCAGTTCGCCCGAGATGCTGGTACGCTTTCAGGGTTGCTTCGCGGCCGCGCGGCGTTCTTTGCAAAAAGCCTTCCTGTATTAAAAATGGTTCATATACTTCTTCCAATGTGCCCGGCTCTTCCCCAACAGAAGTGGCAATCGTAGTAATGCCAACCGGGCCGCCTTTGAATTTCTCAATAATTGTCATCAAAATTTTATTGTCCATATCATCGAGGCCATGTTCATCCACACTCAGCGCCTTGAGCGAATACTGCGTGATTTTCATATCAATATTTCCATCTCCCAATACCTGCGCAAAATCTCTTACCCTGCGTAAAAGTCCATTGGCAATACGCGGTGTGCCACGGCTTCGGCGCGCAATTTCATAAGCAGCTTCAGAAGTGATGGGTGTAGATAAAATAGCCGCGCTTCTTTCTACAATCGTTTTCAAAATATCGGCATGGTAATATTCAAGCCTGGCTTTTATTCCAAACCTGGAAAGTAATGGTGCTGTGAGTAAACCACTTCTTGTAGTTGCGCCAATCAGTGTGAAGGGTTGCAGATTGAGTTGGATGCTGCGTGCATTTGGGCCACTGTCAATCATGATGTCTATGCGAAAATCTTCCATAGCCGCATATAAATATTCTTCAACAACTGAACTCAGCCTGTGAATTTCATCAATGAATAAAACATCATTCGCACCCAGGTTAGTAAGCAAGCCGGCCAGGTCTCCGGGCTTTTCAATGACAGGGCCTGAAGTTTCGCGAATTTGTACGCCAAGTTCATTTGCAACAATGCGGGATAGAGTTGTTTTCCCCAATCCAGGTGGCCCATGAAATAAAATATGATCCAGTGCGTCACCGCGCAACTTTGCCGCTTTTATAAAAACCACCAGGTTTTCAATCAACTGCGGCTGCCCGGAAAATTCATCGATCACTTTTGGCCGGATACTATTTTCATATTCTTTCTCGGCGGGTGTAAGGGAAGAAGGGTCAATATGTAAATCCGGGTTACTCATATTTTGTATTCGTTGTAAAACTATTAAATAGTATGCATCAAAATGTGTAATATATAATTTTGATCATTGAGGCTTGAAATATTTATTAAAATTTTTCTGTTTTAAATAAAAAAGCTAATTTACAGCATGCGTAAAGTCAGCGATATTTTAGACCGGAAAGGCCGGGAAATTACAACCGTACCACCCTCTACGAAAGTTATTGATGCCCTGCATATCATGGCAGATAAAAATATTGGTTCCGTGGTAGTAATGGAAAATGACCAGTTTCTCGGGATCATGACAGAACGTGATTATTCCAGGAAAGTTATTTTAAAAGGCCATTCATCTACGGATACTACAGTCTCGGATATTATGGTAGTAAATTGTACAACCGTTACTGAATCCGATTCTGTTGAAGAATGTATGAAGATACTGACCGGCCAGAAGCTGCGTTATTTACCCGTAATGGATGGAGAAAAACTGGTTGGGTTTATATCTATTTACGACGTAATTTCTGAAGTACTTTTATCCCAGAAAGATACTATTTCAGAATTGAAAAATTATATCCAGTCCTGATTTTATTTCAATTTTTACTCATTTTTATAATTTAAAATATTAGCTTTTATTTCGATTTAGAGGTAAATAAATTTTCAATAGAAAACGAAATAAACATTTACACTATGGCAATTATGACTACAAATCTTTCAACTATAAAAAATACATGGTTTGATGAATTTATCGCAATGATAAAAACACATGAGTTGCAATTAGAAACAAATACTGCTACAGAAGACATTAAAAAGTTTTATGACATCATTACTAATGGCTCTGATAATCAGTTGGCTGAACTTAATAAAGAGACAGCAAATCAGCATTTTATAAAAAAAATAATTGTGAGTTATCTTAATGAGATTCAGCAAAAGAAGCCTCTTAAATTAGCTTTTGACTTAGATGATTCAGAAGTCCTCGTTTGGGCAGAAATAGAAAATGATGATGATGAAATAGAGAATTTTTTGTTGCTCGCAGAAGCGAATGTGAATGCAGATTTTCATAGGTATGGATATGATCTCACCTCTACAATAGTAGAAAAGCGAGATGGTTTATCTATCCCAAATCATTATTCTACTTTTAAATTGAAATAGAAAATTTTGGCCCAATTTGAAGAACATATCAAACAAGCCATTAGAATTTACATTTTTTACAATTTATAAATAAATCAAAAACTGATTATTGCGATTGGCAGGTAACCGTTTGTTTTTACTGTTCTGTACATCTTGTTAATGCTCATTTAAGCACCTACAACCTGCAATATAGAAAACACATAGATGTGAAAGATGCACTTAATCCTAAAAATCAAAAATCAGTACAGTTAGGAAGTGCATTGCCAGAAAACGAATATTTAGCATATACAAAATTGCAATCGTTATCGAGAAGGAGTCGCTATTTAGTGAACGAAAAGGGTAATAATTTAAATTCAATAAATGCATCACTGACTTATGAAATTCATTTGAACAGATCATTAAAACATCTTCATACCCTTATATTATTCTTCAAAACGAGGTATAATTTTACAATTCCAAACATTTTTATTCAATGTGAAGGAATTAAAAAAGGCGATTTGTGTTATTACAAATAGTAGACATTTAAGTTCCTTTAGCACCTTTTCATATAGAATTATCTGTAAATTTCTTGCTCATTACTTACAACAATATCCTGCATTTTCCTTATTTTTGCCGCCCCGAAATAAAACCCTCGGGATAAAAAAATGAGCGAAAACAATATTGTTAATCAAAACGCTGAAAACCAGGAGCCGGAAACTCACACAGAGAGTCCCGCTACAGCGGCAACAAATGAACCTGGAGGAGAGATTTCTACGAATGAAGAAACGCCTGAAACAAATGCAAAGATGAATGCAGAACCGGATCCGGTAGCGGAAGATGCAACTAAAGAAGACATTTCCACAAAAGAAGAAATGCCTGCAACCGAAGCAAAGATGGATGCTGAAGTAAAAGAAGCAACACCACAGGAAAGGACAGATGAACCAACAGCAACAAAAGAAATTCCGGCAGAAGAAGAAAAAACGGCACACGATGATTTTGACTGGAGTATTGATAAACGAAATGTTTCCCAATACACTGATGCGGAAAAAGAAAAATATGACAAAGTGTATGAAGACACATTTGTACAAATTGAAGATGGAGAAATAATCAACGGAACTATTGTTGGCCTTACGAAAACAGATGCTGTTTTAAATATTGGTTTTAAAAGTGATGGTATGATTTCCCTGAATGAATTCAGGGATCTTTCAAGTGTTTCAATAGGCGATGAAGTGGAAGTAATGGTGTTGGAAAAAGAAGACAGGCAGGGACATTTGAATCTCAGCCGTAAATCAGCCAGGATCTATCGTGCATGGGAAAAAATTATGGAAGTACATAAAACCGGTGAAGTAGTTACCGGTATTGTTACAAGTAAAACAAAAGGTGGTTTGATTGTGGATGTATTTGGTATGGAAACATTCCTGCCAGGTTCTCAGATAGATGTGAAACCAGTAACAGATTACGACCAGTTTGTTGGTAAAACCATGGAATTTAAAGTGGTTAAAATTAATGAAACAATCAAGAATGCTGTTGTTTCCCATAAAGCATTAATCGAAAGTGATATTGAAGCTCAACGGGCAGAGATCATGAGTAAACTGGAAAAAGGCCAGGTGCTTGAAGGAACTGTAAAAAATATTACAGACTTCGGCGCATTTATGGATCTTGGCGGCCTCGATGGTTTATTATATATAACCGATATTTCATGGGGACGTATTTTCCATCCAAGCGAAGTGCTTAAAATGGATCAGAAACTCCAGGTGGTTGTTTTGGATTTTGATGATGATAAAAAGAGAATCAGTCTCGGCCTCAAACAACTTACACCACATCCATGGGATATTTTACCTGAATGGATCCATGAAGGTGCAAATGTAAAAGGTAAGGTAGTGAACATAGAAGATTATGGTGCGTTCCTGGAAATTCAACCTGG
>JBAQJB010000098.1:0-12265 GCA_049289155.1 Chitinophagaceae bacterium | reverse complement strand
CTGTAGTACCGGTCAATACGCATCCAGTGCATATCATGGAAACGCATCACTTCACTTTTCCCTACAATAGGTACATTATTTTCAGTATGACAGGCGATTACACATGCGCCACATCCTACACAAGTATTTAAGTCAACACTCATTCCCCAATGAATCCCTGGTTTATCATAATAAGGATACATGGTACCTGCTTTCTCATAGTTATCAAGCCCACCCCATGGTTCTAATTCTTTTTTTCTATCGTTCAGCACTTCATCAGGATTTGCTTTAAACTCTGCAAGTGTCATTTCTTTCATCACTTCAACCCTGTTACCCATAGGGGTATCTATCAAATTATGTGTCTGGGTCAAAGCCACTTTATACGTTTCACCGGTTTTTGCCACTTGTACATCACTGACAAAATATTGAATATTATTACCATTAGAATTTACAAATGGGTAAGCATTTTTTCCAACACCCGCAGCCACCCTCCCAATTTTGTCTGTACGGCCATAACCAAGTGCAATACCTATAACATTCGGATGTGTTCCCGGTATGATTAAAGATGGTAGAGAAATGGATTCATTACCTACAGTTACTTTGAGCACATATTTTTCAGGATGCACTTCATAATCATCCGACTGGCTTGTACTTGTAAGATCAATATTCAATAATGTTTTAGCCATTGCCGGGGAAATGATCACATAATTATCCCAGGTGCATTTTGTAACAGGATCCGGCATTTCCTGCAACCATGGATTTGTTGCACCCTGCCCTTCCCTGATCGCTACTTTTTGATATAAAACCAATTCTGTATTTCCACCTTTCTTCGCTGCACCTAATGCGCTGGTTGAGGTGGCTACCGCCCCACTATTAAATGTTGCTGTTCCAAGTGTCTTCACAACGGGTGTTTTTGAAACTTGTATTGTATCCTGTATTAATGGAGCCGCGTTCGCAATAGCATTACCCGGGTTGATCACACCGTCCTGCAAGGTTTTATCCCAGTTCATTTCGCCGCCCAGTTTGGCTGTCCAGTAAGTTTTCAAAAATGTGAGGTAATCTGTTGTAGCCCCACTCCATTTTAGCAGGCTGTCCTGCCATTGCCTTGTTTTAAATAAAGGATAAATCGTTGGTTGCATCAATGAATAATAACCGGATTTAGGTTCTGCATCTCCCCAACTTTCGAGGAAGTGATTATCCGGAACTACATATTTACAAAGTTGTGCCGTTTCATCAAGCCTTGGATTTAAAGATATGGAAACTTTTACTTTTTTTATTCCTGATACAAATTTTGCAGTACCAAAAGAAGCATAAGCCGGATTCGCGCCTACAACTAATAATGTACCTATAGAACCTGCATTCATATCATCCAGCAATTTTGCATAATCTGCATCATTACCTTGTTTATAATTTAAACTAACGGACCAGTCAATTGTATTACCACCAGCACCAATTGCTTCATTAATGGCATTTACAATCACCTGCACATTCATATCATTGCTGCCGCAAACAACGAGGGCAGCGCCTTTATTGGCAAGCAGCTCTTTTGCTGTTTTTTCAATTCCATTTTTTAATGCTGCATCTGAAATATTGGATGCGCCCTGCCCATTTAATGCATTTAATAATGCCAGTGCAATAGCACCAGTTTCAGAAGGCCGGTGTAAATAGCGGTCATCCGCATTGGAGCCTGTAAGACTGGCAATAGTTTCAAATTGTATATGATGGCTCATTGCAGGAGCGCCTTCATTTATTTTTTTACCCATTGCATATTGATGGGCAAATTCTATGGGTGAAAGCCAGGTACCCAAAAAGTCGGCACCGATACTAACAATCGTTTTTGCTTTATCAAAATGATAGGATGGAATCATCCTTTTTCCATAACTGGCCGCATTCGCTGATAACATGCCATCATAAGAAACAGCATCTACCATTACATGGCGGCTGCCCGGAAATTTTTGTACAAATTGGTTGATGGTTTCCAGGGAAGTCGGTGAATTGATCGTACTGGTTAAAAGTACAACAGGGGAGGCTGCACCAATGGCAGCTAAAACTGCACGGTCCACTGCTTCAAGGGTTACTTCTTTTCCATCAATTAAAGGAAACCGAAGGCGGCCTGTATCATATAAGTCAAGTACAGAAGCCTGAACGCGCGCTGAAGTTCCACCATTTGTGATGGGAGACAATTCATTGCCTTCTATTTTAATTGGCCTTCCGTCACGCACTTTAGCAACAATGCTCACAGCTTCTCCGTCCTCAACATACGTAGTGGCGTAATAATATGCATTACCCGGGAAAATATCTTCGGGTTTATTTACAAATGGTATTGATTTCTTTACGGGCATCTCACAACTGGCGGCGATTGCTGCGGCGGCTGTTGTAAATCCAAGGTATTTTAAAAAGTCCCTGCGCGCTGTAGGTGCTTCGAGAAAATTTTTGCTATCTTCTGCTTCGAAAGGTAACATTTCCCGGAATTCATCTTTTCCGGATACGCGGAATGCCTCGGAATCATTGAGTTCTCCAAAGCTTTGCCAATATTTTTTTTGTTCCATTCTATAAATTTAAATCAACGTTGAAAGCAGGAAATTCAGCATGAAATAAGTGCTCATCAAAATTCCCTTCCTATATTATTTCAACAACTTTTATTTTAATAATGACATTTCTGACATTCAGTTCCCCCGATTGTTTCAACAGTCACACTGTCCAGCACATGATTTTTCAGGTCTTCATGGTATTTCTCATACATATTATAAAACTGGTTTCCACCACTTCCGTTTGCATCCGGGAAATTTACTTTTGTGGTGCGGTGGCAGCCAATACACCAACCCATACTTAATGGAGCGAATTGTTTTACTTCATCCATTTTAGTGATCTCTCCATGACAGGTTTGACATTGTACATTTCCAACCATTGTATGTTGTGAGTGATTGAAATAAACATGATCCGGCAGGTTATGTATTCTTACCCATTCAATTGGTTTTGCTTTGGAAGGGTCCCATGGCTGGCCTGCAACAAATCCTGCATATTTATATAATTTTTCTATTTCCGCAGTTCCATTTACTTCATTGCCATTACCGTCATGCAGCGCTTCCCCTTTATATTCATTGATTGCCATATGGCAATTCATACAAACATTTACAGAAGGAATCGTGGCTTGTTTGCCTGCCTGTGCACCGCCATGACAATACAAACAATTGATCTGGTTAACTCCGGCATGCACTTTATGAGAATAAAATATCGGCTGAACGGGTTCATAATCCTGTGTGCGGCCTAAACCAATCGCGCCCATCACCAAATAATACCCGCCCAATAAAAATAAAATTAAAATCCCGAAAGTGATATATACTTTATTCCGCCAAACAGGTATAGGCTCAGATGCCGGGATGCCTGATTTATCGTCTGATAATTTTTTAAGATTGGAGTTGACCTGTAATAAGATAAAAGCAACGACGGCAAGTATCAGTGTAAAAATTCCGAAGATGAGACTATTATCACTTTCCGAAGAGGCAGCAGCAACACCCGGCGCACCGGCAACCGGCGCTGCAGCAGCGGGTTTACTCCCTTCCGTTTGTATATAACTCAGCAAAGCATCTACATCCGTTGTACTCAGATTGCTGAATGCAGGCATGCTTATATTATTATGAGCTTTGAAAAGATTTACTGCATAAGGGTAGCCACTCGCTATAACAGATCCGCTATTATGTATCCAGGCATGTAACTTATCTTTATCCGGCCAGCGGTCTTCAACGCCTTTCAAATTCGGGCCGGTAAGGTCTCTTTGCATTTTAGGATCATGGCAGGCAGCACAATTTTGCATGAAAAGTGCTTTGCCATCCTGGGCTTTAAGTTGACCTGCAGAAATCAGGAAAATACAGATTGTAGAAAGGGTTATAAATTTTCCGGCAATACTTTTTAAATAGGTCATAAATGCTGTTCAATTATAAATATTAGGAAAAATCTCCGCTGGTTGATGGCAAAAGTATGACAGCAAATTGACAAAACCCAAACGTTTTAATTTTTTTTTCACAATTAAAAAATGTTATAGTGCTTTGAAAATTTTCATTCATTTTTGCTGGCTAATTTAATTTCAAATTTTTTTCTTTTGCAGAAAACACCATTATTTCATATCGCCATTTTTGCTTCGGGAACCGGCAGCAATGCTGAAAAAATCATGACTTTTTTTGAAAGTTCTGAAAATATTTCCATTGCATTACTGGTATCTAATAATAAAGATGCAGGCGTTCTGAATATTGCAAAGAAAAAGAAAATTTCTATTCTGATTATTGAGAAAGAAAATTTTTTTAATGGCGATGCTTACCTTCCGGAACTAAAAAAGCATTCCATAAATTTTATAGTACTCGCCGGGTTTTTATGGAAAATACCCGTTACATTAATACAGGCATTTCCGCAAGCTATCATTAATATACATCCTGCCCTGCTACCCGCTTATGGCGGAAAAGGTATGTATGGCAAGCATGTACATGAGTCCGTAATTGCGCAGCATGAAAAACAAAGTGGCATTACTATTCATTACGTAGATGAAATATATGATCATGGAAAAATAATTTTCCAGGAAAAATGCAACCTGGAAAAAAATGAAACACCCGATTCTTTAGCGGCAAAAATTCATCAGTTGGAACATACTTACTTTGCACCACAAATTGAAAAACTTTTACTATCTAAATAAACTATTCTATGCTAAAAATAAATAAAATGTTCGCTGCGATTCTTGTGCCGCTAAGCGTTTGTTCATTCAGCTGTAACAAATCCAGCTCCAATGTTTCATACGGCCAGATACGTGGCTTAGTGCGGCTTGTAGATGATTTGAACAATCCGCAATCTTTCGCCGGTATGCAGGTTACTGCTGAAAATACAGGCGTCAGTACGATTAGTGATTCATTAGGGCGATACTTCCTGAATGGCTTACAAAATGGCACCTATAATTTAGTGTATTCCAAACCCGGTTATGGCACTTATATTTTAGTTGGTTTTAATAATAAGGGCAATGTATCTGATAATCCATCTTTGGTGCCATTAGTTACATTGGGTCAATATTCAACCACTACTTTTACTGCACTGTCTGAAAAAATCAATAACGACACCGTAATATTACGCCCAACAATTGACCCGGCTGGTACAACTATTCAACCTCGTGGCATTCGCTTTTTTTATGGAACTTCCCCGGATATTTCCAATGAGAATTTTACGGCTTACAGTACAGTATATCAACTGTCAGGCACGACCGGTGCTTTAAAAATTGGCTATGATTATTTTTATGCACTAGGTTTTACTTCGGGCGAAACTGTTTATATAAAAGGTTATGGAGATGCATTTTTTTCCGATGATTATGATGACCCGCAAACGGGCAAACATGTTTTTCCCAACCTGAATCAAACATCTGTAGCACCCGTATCATTTATTCTTCCATAAAAAATTATTCACCGGATCGCTGAATATATTTCTCTAAAAAGATATAGAGATTAAAATTTCCGGTGGAAATTTTTTCAATTTCATGTACTAACATTTCCTGCGTAATTCCCTGCATGCGGTATTGTTGAATTTCATACCAGGCTCTTTGCGCCAATAAACGAGTGTGTGTTGAATGCTGTATCCCAGCTTGCAATTGTTTTTGTATTTCCCGCAATATTTCCGGGATGCCTTCGCGAATAAGCGCATTCGTTTTAATTACAGGAACCATGTTTTCCTTTCCTTTAAATCCGTGTCCCATTGTAGATAGCAGGTTTTTAATAAAAATATCAGCGCCGGGGCGGTCGCATTTATTGACTACAAAAATATCGGCCACTTCGAGGAGGCCGGACTTTAAAGTCTGCATGGAATCGCCGGATTCAGGCACCAGTACAACAACGGTTGTATCAGCAAGTGCGGCAATTTCCACTTCATTCTGGCCAACACCAACGGTTTCAATAATGATGATATCAAAGCCCGCAGCCTTCATTACATCAGCGATTGCGAGCGTTCGTGGATTTAAACCCCCTAAGCTACCTTTCGAAGAAAGTGAACGTATGAAAATATCCGGGTGCGTATACCACTCATTCATGCGGATACGGTCGCCCAAAATAGCGCCACTGTGAAATGGAGAAGAGGGATCAATACACAGTACACCCACTTTTTTTTGCTGTTGAATAAAACCACTGATCATGCCATCCACCAGCGTGCTTTTACCAGATCCGGGCGGGCCGGTAATACCAATGATCTTCACATCAGAAGGAGGTAATGTTTTCAACCAGTCAAAATATCCCGGCGCATCATTTTCAACTAAACTAATGGCGCGGGCCAGTGCCTGGAAATCACCGGAAATAATACGTGGAAGCAGGTTGTCAAACATAGTATGCAAACCTAAATGAAAAGTTTTGATTGTACTTATAAACACGTAGCGGTGCAAAATCTACATAGCCGTATTTAAACATTGATATAAGTATTGATTTAATACATTTTATTACAGCAGTATTGTATAAATTCCAATTGCCCGGAAACATTCACAAGAGCAAACCTTATTACTTTAATAACAGCGTAATTCTTCCATTGTTGAACATTATTAGTTTATTTGAACTCTATTATTTTGATAATTCATACACGAACATAAAATTTTAATAAGCTTATAAAGTTTGATCTGCATATGGAAGCATTTCACAACTAAGGTAAGAAAGTTTTTTTAAAAATTAGCCTTATACATACACGGGTTTGGTAAATTATAAAAAATAAGAATGCTTCTTTTGTTGGCGTCTTCACCAACACATTCTCCATTATTTTATTAATAAAAAAAACTCAACTTTGAATTAAGCTTTTGGCGGGGACGCCAAAAGAGGCAGGAAAACAAACTGTTTATTTTTAAACTTTTGACGATGCCAAAAATAGCAGGGAAATACAATGTCAAATTTAGAATTATGCTGCTGGTGTTGGCGTCCGCGCCAGCACATTCTACATAATTTTATTTGTAAAAAACCTCTCAGAATGCAAATGACTTTTGGCGCGATGCCAAAATAATCTATAAAAAAAGTAGCCATTTATTAAATCATTTCAAAAAACATTTGTAATTATTTTTTTAAATTCCATAAAAGATTATTTTACAGGCATGATCAATTTTATTCCAATTTTCCCCCTGAATATCGTGGTGTACCCGGGTGAAAAAATCAACCTGCACATTTTTGAAGAACGTTATAAACAACTGATCAATGATATAAGTTTGTCTAAAAAATATTTCGGTATTCCTTGCATTATTGAAAATAAAATTGCAAGTACTGGTTGCGTAATGTCCCTGGAAAATATTGCCCAAAAATATGATGATGGAAAAATGGATATCACCACGCTGGGCCAACAGGTTTTTAATATCATTGAAATATTGCCTGAAGTGCCCGGAAAGCTTTACCAGGGCGCCATTGTATCATACCCGGAAAGAACAGATCAGCCAAAATTAATTTTAAAAAATAGAGTTTTAAAAATGGTGCGTGCTTTACATGACGCGCTCCATATTTCAAAATCTTTTTCCAAACCGGATAAAGAAATTACAAGTTATGACCTGGCTCATTCCGCAGGCCTGTCGCTAACGGAAGAATATGATTTGCTGGAACTGCCGGAAGAAAATCAGCGGCTGGAATATTTAAACAGGCATCTCAAAAAAGTATTGCCTGTGGTAAATGGTATGGAAGCTTTGAAAGAAAAAATAAAATTAAATGGCCATTTCAGGGAATTGAAGGGGTGGTAAATTTTTTTAAAAAATTACTGGCTTTATTTTAGATAAATAAATTTTCATTAAACACTTAAAATAAATTATATGAATAAATTCTTCAGGGCTTTAATCGCCGGATATGGCGCTAAAAAATTGGGGGGCGGCTGTTTCAGTACCATACTCATTTTCGTGATTCTTTACTGGGCGCTGGGTACATGCAATTCCTCGAAATCTGTTCAGCATACATTTAATCAGGCACATTCAACAAATGTTGCGGCTTTGAAGCCTGTTCCAAATATGAATACTTGTATGATGTATTGATAAATATTGGGGAAATAAATTCCCGACTTAAGCTTTTGAATATTGTTCCGGCATCTTTGAGACGAATTATACTTCCTGATCAATAGCAATCATCTGTTTTATCAATTTGTTCAGCATTATTCCAGCACCTGCTCACCACCTCCATTTACAAAAATGGTTTGTCCGCTTACCCATTCTGAAACTGGTGATGCAAAATAAAGCATCGCACCTGCTATATCATCGGCTGTGCCCAAACGTTTGATGGGCGTATGAGCCAACATGGTTTTTTCTATTTCCGGTGTGAGAACACTTTCGAGGGCGGCTGTTCTTGTTGCGCCTGGCCCAACACAATTAATGCGCACTTCCGGGCCAAAATCATGTGCGAGGTTAGCCGCCATGTGATTCACAGATGCCTTTGAGCCCGCGTAACCACTCATGTTGGGACTTTTGTTGATGCTCGACATTGATGTGGTAAATACAATAGAACCATACCCATCCTTCTTCATGTGTGGCACGCAAAGCTGGCATAATCTCCAGCCACTAAAAACGTTCAGTTCAAAATCGCGTTTGATATCATCCACAGAAATTTTAAAAGGATTTTCCCTGCCACCGCCACCACCGCCGGCATTATTGATCAGGATATGAACGCCGCCTAATTCCTTTACTGTTGTATCCACTAAATTGACAAGGTCTTCGTCTTTCAAAACATTACAGGAAACAGCTATGGCTTTTACCCCTAATTCCCGGATTTCCTTCGCCGCCTTTTCTGCATCTGCCAGGTTGAAATCACCTATAGAGATATTGGCACCAGCTCTGGCCAGAAGGATGGCTGTGGCTTTTCCTATTCCGTTTGCACCACCAGTTACGATGGCTGTTTTCCCTATAAGATCGAACAATTGTGAAAATTTCATGTTGTCATTTTTAAACTAAAAAAGTTATTTCTTCTTCATCAAATAATCGGCCACAGCCTGGTAAGCAGGCAGGGAAGTAGCATCATTAGCGGCATTACCGGCAATAGGGTGTGATGCTAATCTTACGATTACCATTTCTGCCTTTGGATCAATATAAATCGTTTGACCATGTACGCCTCTTGCTGCAAAAGCACCATCTGCATTTTCTGTCATCCACCACATATCGCGATACGACCAGCCTTGTAATTCCGGGTGGCCCGATTTCGCAAACGCTTCTTTGCTTCCTCCTTTTTCTATATCTGACACGGCCGCCATTGGGAAAATTTGTTTCCCACGCCAATTCCCCATGTTACGCATTAATTCGCCAAAACGTGCCAAATCTCTTAATCCTGCATTGAATCCGCCGCCGGCGAAAGGCGTGCCCAAAGCATCTACCTGGTAATAAGCGTCCTGTTCCATACCAACCTGGCTCCATATCATTTCTGAAAGTAAATCGTTAACTGACTTTCCCGTAGCTTTTGATATGATCCAGCCCAGCGCATCAGCATTTACAGTTTTGTAACCAAAAACTTCTCCGTGCCGGCCTTCTTTTTTTACTGTCTCCAAATATTGATAATAGCCCTCAGGGCCTTTGTAACCTTTAGGTTTTGGAAGTGGATTTCCTGCTGCTGAAAAATCCCAGATATCCGCTTTCGGATTAGCGTAATCTTCACTGTATTTTAATGCAGTTGTCATATCCATAACCTGGCGAACTGTTGCATCTCCGTACGCTGAATTTTTAAGTTCGGGCACATAATAAGGCACCAATTTATTTTCGTCGAGTTTACCTTCTGCTACCAGAATTGACGCAAGCGTACCCGTAAAAGATTTAGTAAGCGACATCACTGCGTGTACATCATTTTCTGTTAAGGCACCAAAGTAGCGTTCATACACCACTTTCCCTTTGTGAAGAATTATGATCCCATCGGTATAGTTTTTCCAAAGAGAAGAATCCCAGGTCATTGGCTGCTTTTCACCCAACGGGATAAATGTTAGTGCATCAATATTTTTATCCAATGCATAGTTGAGCTTATCCGGAGCCATTAGCCCTCGGGAAACATTGATTGTAGGCAGCATTTGCCGCATGTGTACCACACTCCAGCGTATAGCCGGAAATTTAAAGAAGGAGCCATCCCAGGTGTGCAGTACTTTATCTGCCCGTGGTGGAAAACCCTGCATCCATCCAAAATTTTTGGGATCACTTTCTTTTGCAGAAAGAAACTTAGTATCCTGTGCCATAATTTGAATTGAAGGGATAAAAAATAAGGCCATAAGAATAATAGCTGCTTTTATACCGGGGGAGCCACCTGAATAATTTCTACGATTCATGATAAGATTTTTTTGGAGGATAAATAAATGCCTTTCACAAACTATATCTTGAGTTATTTACTAAACACATAATTTTTTATAGTTAGGTAATTGATACAATCGTAGACAACTCCTGCTATCCACTGAATTGTCATTTAATATTTTAAGATCTAAACATACAAATAAAATTCAACAAAATAATGCAGTAGAAAAAGTGATAAGCAAGAAAAACGGTAACTTTTTACGGTATTGAATACAAAAAAAAAAAATCGCACATAACTTATTTATTATGAGCGATTTAATTTTCCAAAAGTGGTGTGGGGCGGGATCGAACCGCCGACACAAGGATTTTCAGTCCTTTGCTCTACCGACTGAGCTACCGCACCAGGAAATCTGTTTTGATTTTCATGAACCGGGTTGCAAATATAAGGGCAGCATTCAATTTGCAAAAATCAATTCCTGTTTTTTATAAATAAAATACAGCAATAAAACACCATCTTTAAAACTCGCAGTTTTTAGGTGTCCTGGCAAATGGAATGACATCGCGGATATTTCCCATACCGGTAACAAATTGCACCATTCTTTCAAAACCCAGTCCAAACCCGGCGTGGGGCACGGTCCCAAAGCGGCGGATGTCGAGGTACCACTGCATTTCAGCCGTGGGCACCTGCATTTTTTCCATACGATCCAATAACTTATCCAGCCTTTCCTCGCGTTGTGAACCACCCACAATTTCCCCGATTCCCGGCGCTAAAATATCCATGGCGGCCACTGTTTTTCCATCTGCATTCATACGCATATAAAAAGCTTTGATACCTTCCGGGTAAGCCGTTACAATCACAGGTTTTTTAAAATGTTTTTCTACCAGGTAGCGTTCATGTTCACTTTGCAGGTCAATGCCCCATTGCACTTCATACTTGAATTTCTTCTTTTTATAATGATTGCTTGCCAGTAAAATATCGATAGCTTCCGTATAGGTAATTCTTTCAAAAGGTTCATTACAAACAAGCGATAATTTTTCCAGTAAACCCATTTCGCTTCTTTTTTCAACCGGCAATAATTTTTCTTCCGCAGCAAGCCTTTCCGCTAAAAAATCCAGGTCTTCTTTATTGTTAACTAATACATATTGAATGATGGATTTAATAAATTCTTCTGCCAGGTTCATATTATCTTCAATATCATAAAAAGCCATTTCCGGTTCCACCATCCAAAACTCCGCAAGATGCCTTGTGGTATTGGAATTTTCTGCACGGAAGGTAGGGCCGAATGTATATACATCGCCAAATGCAGTGGCAGCAAGCTCTGCCTCCAGTTGACCGCTCACCGTAAGATGTGTGCTCCGCCCAAAAAAATCTTCTTTAAAATTAATTTCCCCGGAATCCAATCTTGGTGGACTGTCCAATGGCAACGTAGTAACACGAAACATTTCACCCGCACCTTCCGCATCACTTGCCGTAATCACTGGTGAATGCAGGTACACAAATCCGCGCTCATTAAAGAACTGATGGATCGCAAAAGCCAGGGCATGGCGAATGCGGAAAATGGCACCAAAAGTATTCGTACGAAAACGGAGGTGCGCTATTTCCCGTAAGAATTCCAGGCTGTGCTTTTTAGGTTGCAATGGATATTTTTCCGGGTCACTATCACCAAGTATTTCAATGGCACCTGCTCTTAATTCCAATGACTGCCCTTTACCTGTACTTTCCACAATGTCGCCGGTAACTTTAAGGGAAGCCCCGGTAGTAATGCGTTTCAGGTCACGATCGGATAAAACACCTGCCGGAACGACAACCTGGAAATTGGATAGTGTGCTCCCATCCTGCATAACTATGAATTGGTTATGGCGAAAAGCGCGAACCCAGCCCATCAGGGTAATTGATTCACCCGGTACACCTTTTTTCAACAGCTCTTTTATTTTCGTTCTTTGACCAAACATGCCAATAATTTTTTTAAAAATGACAACACAATGTTTATGAAATTGCGCTTTTTTAAGGGTTGCAAATATAAACGGCATTTTTCATCAGCACCGCATTTTTATCTTTGA
>JBAQJB010000097.1:0-10049 GCA_049289155.1 Chitinophagaceae bacterium | reverse complement strand
AGTTGAATCGTAAATGACCGGTTAGTATACACCGAAAAATCTAAGAGGTCATGCAAAGCTAAGATTTATCTCTTTACTTCAAAGAAAGGGATTGATAAATGTGGATAATTTTGGAAAATACATTTCGCTGCCGCATGTTTGAGGAGCTACAGGAGATAATATTAATCCCTTTTGCCAAATAATAAACTACCTATCCGTATCATATTGCTGCCGCATTCAAGTGCGATTTTATAATCCCCGCTCATGCCCATAGAAAGCGTGTTTATGTCTTTTGATTTCACTTTTAATTTTTGATAGACCGTCGATAACGTTTCAAATTCATTTTGAACAATTTTCATATCATCACTGAAAGAGGCCATACCCATGAGGCCTTTAATTTTTGCATGCGTTAAAAGAGGTGCTTCATGGCAGGCTATGGCTTTCAACTCTTCTGTATCAAAGCCAAACTTAGTTTCTTCTTTTGCGATATGTGCCTGTAGCAAAATGCTTGTTTGTTGATTTATTTTTTTGGATTGCTTATTTACTTCATTTGCCAGGCTAACACTGTCAATACTATGAATCAAGTGGATAAAAGGGATGATCATTTTTACTTTATTGCTTTGCAAATGGCCGATAAAATGCCAGCGGATATCCTGGGGTAACTGGTCTTTTTTTTCTAATAATTCCTGCACATAATTTTCTCCAAAATCCCGCTGGCCTAAATCGTATAATGCTTGTATGTCATCCGACTTCCTGGTTTTGCTGACTGCTACAAGTGTGGCCTGGTAAGGTTTTAGCAGTGTTATTATATCAAAATAATCTTTTTCATTTACGGGCATTCTTAATACTTTTTATTGAAAATTATTTACCGGCATTATTGTTTAATGTAATATACTCCAATAATAGCACCGTATTATACGCAGGGCAATAATGATAAAATAAACCTGCATTTTTATCCAGTAACCTGTTTCTTATTGCAGGTGAAAGATAAGAGGGAATATTGCCAATAAAAAAAGAAAAATCATTTTCTTCAATAGTGTGCTTCATTTCATCGCGACCCGGCAAATCAATTTTCGGGGGAATATAACCCCATTTTAAAATAGCCGTTGAAAGTATAATTCGCTCCATCATATTTGATGATTGCACCAATTCTTTGGCGGCCTCTGTTATCAAATCAATTTTAATAGCTTCCAGTTCCGGAATTTTTTTTATTGACATGAGGCGGGCAAGATTGTATAAAAAAATGGATGGTTTGCCATAATAGGGTGACACTTGCAAAGGATCCTTTATATAATCTTTTTCACGGATGATCCTGAGTATTAATTGCAGGCTGGCACTATCTGCTGCATTCCAGTTTAAATTATATTCCTGGACGAATGAAAGAATATTCGTTAAGACGCAGGCGTCTATGACTACAGGAAAATTTTTCCCAAACCAAACTGAATACGCAGGATAATTTTTAAAATAATCCAGTCCGTTTCGCAAAACATGCAGGCTGTCATTTATAAAATTGGACATGAGTGCATGAACGCTTTCTGCTGTTGATTTTGGCGCGTTGAGTGCAAGTAATCCCAGTGAAGTATCATCCAGGTCATCCGGGAGCGTGACGTTTCCCCGCAGTATTTTGATCCACCAGGTATACGGAAATTTAAACGAAGTATCTGTGCGCCAAAAATTGAAAGTATTACGGCCGGATGTATTTTTAAAATTATCAAAAACCGGCAAAGCCAACTGCAAAATAGAATCTGTGGTTTTTTTTGCAGCCCCGGAAAGGGCGGGTTCTATATCACGAAGCGTATAGGAAATCAGGCCATTATAAAACATATTTTCATCCGGCTTTTCATTCCTGTATTTTTCCTTTGTTGAAATATATGAATAAAACAGGCCAGGTAATACAGTACTGATTTTTGTAGCTTGTAACTGGCTGATGCGATAAAGTAAAAATCCGGTGATGGAAGTGTCATTGCCGCTGTCCCTGGAAAATACCGGGTGTATGGCCACTAAAAAACAAATACAAAAAAATCCCTTTTTCATAGTTTACATAAAGTGCCTGCTTTATAAAAAAGTATATATAAGATAACAATCTATTTCAGAATTGCACGGCCTATGACAATGCGTTGCACCTCGCTGGTGCCTTCATATATCTGGGTAATTTTAGCGTCCCGCATCAGCCGCTCCACATGGTACTCTTTTACATATCCATACCCTCCATGAATTTGAACGGCTTCTGTTGCTGCCCACATAGCAGTTTCACTGGCAAAAACTTTTGCCATGCTACTGCTTACCGTGTAATCTATTTGGTTGTCTTTTTCCCATGCAGCCCGGTAACATAAAAGCCTGGAAGCCTCGATACGAGTAGCCATATCGGCCAGCTTAAACTGTATGATCTGGTGGTGCATAATTTCTTTTCCGAATGCTTTCCTTTCTTTGGAATATTTAAGGGAAAGTTCATAGGCTCCGGCTGCAATACCCAATGCCTGGGAAGCGATACCAATACGGCCACCTGCAAGCGTTTTCATAGCAAATGTAAATCCGAAACCATCTGCGCCAATCCGGTTTTCTTTTGGTACAATCACGTCATTAAAAATAATGGAATGAGTGTCACTCCCGCGAATCCCTAATTTATTCTCTTTGGCGCCAACAACCACGCCCGGCCAGTTTTTTTCTACAATAAAAACATTTATTCCATGTGAACCCTTGGATACATCAGTTTGGGCAATTACTAAATAAACACTCGCACTGTTGCCATTTGTAATCCAGTTTTTGGTGCCATTTAAAATATAATGATCACCTTTATCCTCGGCCATAGTGCGTTGACTGCTGGCATCACTACCCGCTTCCGGTTCACTCAGCAGAAATGCGCCGATATACAATGCGCCATCTTTTTTTCCCTGTGCCAGTGGCACTAAATATTTTTGTTTTTGTTCTTCAGTTGCAAATTCCTGGATACCCCAGCAAACCAGGCTGTTGTTTACACTCATGCAAACAGAAACACTTGCATCTATTTTGCTGATCTCTTCCATGGCAATGGTATAACTTATATTATCCATACCTGCACCTCCATATTCGGGTTTTATCATTACACCCATGAAACCCAGGTCAGCGAGTTTCATTATTTGATCGTAAGGAAATTTTTGTTTTTCATCTCTTTCAATTACACCGGGCAAGCATTCATTTAAAGCAAAATCACGGGCGGCCTGTTGAATCATTAACTGTTCTTCAGAAAGGGTAAACTGCATAGGAAAAGAATTTTAGAGTGAGCAAAATTACTTTAATCCTATCAATTTAAAAAAGGATGCTATAAATAGTTGAGGATTGCAGGTAAGGAAAGCAAAAATGATTCACGAATCCAGGGCAGGAAATTAATTCCTTCCCATATCCCGCAGAAATGCAACGTGTGATGCAACTGCCTGGATCATTAATGGATATTCTACATATGTGACGCCATATTCTTTGCAAGCCTGCTTTATTATTTTGCTGATACGCGGGTAATGTACATGAGATATTTTGGGAAATAAATGATGTTCTATCTGGAAATTCAACCCACCTACAAACCAGGAAATGACCGGGTTTTTAGTTGCAAAATTAGCCGTAGTTTTCAATTGGTGAATAGCCCACTCATCTGCAAAATTGCCGGTTGTAGCATCTGCTACCGGAAACTGTGTGTGTTCCACTGTATGTGCAAGCTGGAATACGATACTTAAAATAAAACCGGCAACAACCGCATTCACCAGGAACCCAATGATCACGGGAACAACACCGACCATAATCATAGGCAATACAAAGAATAGGGAATAAGCAATGACTTTATAAAACCAAAAATAAAAATGATCCCGTGTTTTCATTTTCTTCAATGGCATATCGCCGATCTTTTGTGCAAAATATTTGCGGTAATCGGATAAAAAGATCCAATAAATATATAGAAAGCTGTACAAAAACCAGAAGTATAAATGCTGGTATTTATGCAGTTTATATTTTTTCTGAGTAGAAGCCATTCTTAAGAATGGCTTTGCATCTATATCATCATCTATACCATCAATATTCGTATAGGCATGGTGAATAATGTTATGTTTTACATTCCACATAAAATGACTGCCTCCCAAAACACCCAACGTTACAGCAGCCACTTTATTCAATATGGGATAATTACTGAAACTGCCGTGAGCGCCATCATGCATGATATTAAAACCAATGGCAGCAGTAAGAATACCAAGTAAGCCACATTCGAGTAATGCCCACAAATTATCAGGAGTAAAGAAAACAAGGTGAACATACACAAAAATATATGCACTTACTAATATGATCGCCTTGCTCCAAAGATTCGTATTTCCTGTTGTCGATTTTCCGGTTTGCTGAAAATAATCGTTAATACGTTTTTTTAATTCTGAATGGAAGGATTGCTTGGCAACCGAAAACTTTGGAGTGTTCATAAAAAAAATTATGCGATAAAAAAGGATGCAAAGATGCATCTTTTTTGTGGGATAAACAGCCAATGTAAAGATAATACTCAATTATATGATCAATATCATGTTTCCATGCTGATAAAAGCATCAAAATTATCAATGCCCAGCATTTTAGGTGAAATAAAACCTTCCGCATACTGAACCCCGATTTTTTTCCCAAGCATTGATGCTCTTGCTTTCACGCTTTCAAAAAACGCGGGTGATGAAATATATGTTTCCGGTTCTTTTGTATCCTTTGTATTAAACTGCGTTTCATAACAAAGAATAGCTTTTAATTTTTGATCATGATGTGCAGAAATATCAAACAGGAAATCCGGTTTTATATAGCGGTCCTGTATATAATGAAATGTATAAGGCGCGCGCCAGGCTTCCTGTTTTTTCTTATTTTCCGTTGTTTCAATTTTTCGCAACCCGGAAAGAAAGGAGGCATCGGAAACCATTTTTGCGCTCCTGCCATGATCGGGATGCCGGTCATCCGGCGCATTGCATAAAATAATTTCCGGCTGGTATTTCCTGATCGCCTGTATAATTTTTAAAATATTTTTATCATCATGTTTAAAAAAACCATCTGGCATTCCCAGGTTTCCCCGCTTATGAACGCCCATTATTTTGGCCGCCGCCGCAGCTTCTTTTTTTCGTGTAGCAGCTGTCCCGCGCGTACCCAATTCACCTTCAGTAAGGTCTATGACAACCACTTTTTTCCCCTGCGCAATAGAGGCGATCAATGTACCCGCACAACTTAATTCCACATCATCGGGATGAACGCCAAAGGCAAGTATATCTGCTTTCATAAAATTTTTTTTATTAGAAATACAAAAGTATAGAAGAGACAAAAATAAATCTTATCTATATGTATAAAAATAAATTGTAGTTGTGGATTTGGGGAAAAAATAAAAGTATTGCCTGGTTTATTTGCGAAGGCCATACATTCTTTCCACGTCCTGTACGATCACTTCCATAGCAGCATCATCACCTGTGGGATTGTAATTCTGGCGCAGGTTTGATCCGAATATTAATGCAATGGTTTGCCAGAATGTCGCATTAAAATGCCCTTTATAATCATCAATAATCTCATAGCAATTATTACCTGTTTCCCGGTAGATGAGTTTCATTAAAACTTTTCCCTGGTACACTGAAAGTTGCGTGAGTTTGTCCGCAAATTTTGTTTTCAAATCATGTTCCCGCGAAATGATGATTTTTTTTCTTTCCTTTTTATCGGTCACATTGACCAGCTGCCGGTTGATGTCATTCATTACCGCACCGGCTTGTTTTGCATAGGGGTATGTAACATAGATAGCATTGCGCAACCTGTCCCATTTCGCATAATAATTTTTCCATTTTTGCGACATTTTTGTGTGCACGGAAACAGGATCTAAAAAGCCACATGGAATGGTATCTCCATTATCTTCAATACAACCTTGTACCATAATTGTATCATACATGCCATGGCCGTTTTGGGCAGCGACATTATTTATTTTTACAAATAAAAAAAGTATCGCACAAATGAAAAAACGGGCATGTATTTTTACCGGAAAACGCATATTTAAAAATAAAGAGGATATGAATAGAAATACGTTTAACCGGATAAAAGTAACCCTATAAAATTGTTATTTTTAATTTTTAATACGGCGTAATTTTTTTACCCGCTGCCAGGCACTCATCAATAAACCGATGACCATTACAATAATCCCCAACCAGACTATCGTAATGAAAGGAAATTCATATACTTTAAGCGTCATGAGGTCATTCATGCGTTTACTTTCTTTTACTCCTATTTCCAGTTCGCCTGTTTTTTCATCAATGATCTTATTGAATTTTACGATCAGGCTTTGTGCTAAAACTGTGTCGGGGATATTTTCCATGGATGTATTTCCGCGAATAATAATTTCAGGCCGCGCCTGGTAGGTTACCCCTTCTTTAGTAATTACTGTCAAGCTTAGTTGCATAGATGTTTCACCTGCGGAAACTGGTACACGAGGTGTAGGTGGATTTACATCCACATGATTCAGGGTAAGCATGCCATTCGTATAAAACGCCGTATCGCCCACCTTCATCGTTACCGGCGCGAACGCAGTTGTATCTGCCTGGTCTCCTTCCAGCCAGGAGGTGACATAAACAAAAATATCTTTTGTGAGATAATGTTTTTTATCCGGGTTGGCCGAAAATCCTTCTGCACCTTTATTATTTTTTAATGCGTCAGGGTAGAGATAAAATATTTCCCCATCATCTTTTTTCTCAAACTTTAATTCGAAATATTTTTTCCGGTCGAAATCATTGACCGTATCACGCAGGTAAGTGACATCATATTTCCCCATATCCGTACGCACATTTTTAAAGAGCGTAATATTTTCTGCGGGATCTTCATTCGCCGTTTTTTTAAAAATATTGATCCCTGTTGTATTCATGCTCAGCGTTTCCTTTTTACTGGAAGAGATCAAAACGCCAAACAAGAAAAGCATAAATCCAATATGCGCAATTGAAGCACCGGAAGAAGCTATCTTACCTTTTAAATTTGTAAATATATACAGGGCATTTCCTACTACGCCATATACTACCCCAAAAATTGCCAGGTAAATAGCAGCTAAAAATCCGGGGCCATGTTTATCATAATGTACATTTCCCCAAACTATTATTGCAATAGTGAATAATAAAGAGAGTATTGTTGGGACAAGTATTTTTTTACCAAACCAGGCAGGCTTTGTTTCCTTATATTTTAAATATTGCGTAACGGCAGTTAAAATGCCTATGAGCATTGCAATAAAAATTTGTACCTGGTTGTATCCAAATTCTACATCTACCGGCGGCGCGAAGTTGGTACCAAAAATTTTATTGACAACAGGCATGGATGTTTTGGAGGAAATAATGATTGCGGATAAAAATAAAACGAGTGACCCGATGAACATCCAGAACTCACGGCTATACATATTTTCTTCCCTGCGTATGGTGGGAATATTTTTTTTGTTTTTAAAAAATAAAAACAGCAGCGGAATTAAAAATACAAGAACAAATAATAATAATTGCGTGGTCATATCCGCCCCGGTGAAAGCGTGTACAGATGTATCACCAAGTACTCCACTCCGGGTAAGAAATGTGGAATATAAAACAAATGAAAAACTGAGCATGTAAAATAAATAAGTGGTTCTTAATGAATATCCACTATGATTATAAACCAGGTTTGTGTGCAAGCCTGCTACGAGGATAAGCCAGGGAACCAGCGACGCATTTTCCACAGGATCCCAGGCCCAATAACCACCAAATGAAAGGCTTTCATAAGCCCAGGCGGCACCCATCATAACACCGGTACCAAGCACTGCAGCCGAAAATAATGTCCAGGGTAAAGAAGATTTTACCCAGCTATGATCTTTGTTTATAAGGCCGGCATACGCAAAAGCGAAAGGAATAATTGTTGACGCAAAGCCTAAAAATAAAACAGGCGGATGTATCACCATCCAATAGTTTTGCAACAAGGCATTTAAATCATTTCCCGCAAAAATTTTTGGCAGCGTAAGATACCCGGGTGTGTTGAAAATGGGCAATCCCGGCATTTGCTCGCGAAATAATATAAACGGGTTGCTGCCTATTTTTACACCAAAAAAATAAATGCCAATCAGCATGGTCGCTATACAAAACTGGGCGAAAGAAACGATGGTCAAAACCGGTGCTTCCCATTTGCGCGTGCGCCAGATAAATGCCCAACCCAATACCATATTCCAAAAACTCCAAAGCATAAAAGAACCTTCCTGGCCTTCCCAGAAACTCGCCAGTAAATATTCTTTTTGTAATGACCTCGATGAATGGTTCCAGGCATAAAAATATTCGTGGTAATGATTGGAAATAATATAATACAGTGAAATGAAAACGCCCAATACACAAACTGACTGAACTAAAAATGAAAGCCTTGCTAATTTCAGCCAACTCTTTTTTTCTGCCGGTTGTATTGCCTTATTGGATTTGAAATAAGAAATGGTGGCGACGGCGGAAGTTACCAGCGATAAAATAGCAAGAAAATGCCCGATCTGGCCGGGCAGCAGATGTTCACCTGGATAAGTCATTTTTAGTAAGGCTTTTTGGTTTCAACGGAAGCTGCAGTTTTTTCTTCTGGCCCATAAGCATTGTTGCCTGCATTGATATTTTTTTCTGTTTCATTCATGTCATCTTTATATTTACTTGGGCATTTCAATAAAATTTCTTTGCATTCAAACGTACCGTTTTCCACATAGCCTTTTAAAACCAGCCGCTCACTTTTTTGCATATCAGTGGGAATGCTGTTGTGATACACGACATCAATAGAATTTCCTAAAGTATCAATAGCGGTAAATTTAAGGTAGTTGGGATCTTTCACCGGGTCGTATACCAAAGGTTTTGACTTATCAAGTGCTGCCACAAGGTTCACATGTTTCCCGGGTTTATTTTTTGCGGAAGCAATCGTATCATAAGAAGTAACATCACCCATAAAACTAATGAGTGTAGCTATTGCAACGGCTATTAATACCAAAGCCACAATATGCATTTTCTTCATAGCTGTAATTTTATGCCGCAAAGTTAATTAAAATACAGGCAAGCAAACTGAAAGAAAAAAATTCCTTTGTTAAAAAGCAGGATACTTTTTGGAAAATTCTCCACAAATGCCCGCCGGTGTTTTATTCCTGACTACTGCTATATATATTTGTGGCTATGGCGAAATCTTCTGCAGACACTCCTTTAATGAAGCAACATAAAGCCATTAAACAAAAATACCCGGACGCTATTTTATTGTTTCGCGTTGGTGATTTCTATGAAACATTTGGCAGTGATGCCATCATTACTTCAAAAGTATTGGGAATCACACTCACTAAAAGAAATAATAATTCTGATACGACGAATGAGTTAGCGGGCTTTCCGCATCATGCACTGGATACGTATTTGCATAAATTGGTAAAAGCCGGTTACCGGGTTGCGATCTGCGATCAGTTGGAAGATCCCAAACTGGCAAAGGGTATTATTAAAAGAGGCGTTACAGAAATGGTCACACCAGGTATTGCCACCAATGATAAATTACTCGAACACAACAGCAATAATTTCCTGGCCTGTGTGCACCTGGAAGAAAATAAAAATGGGCTCGCATTGCTGGATATTACCACAGGTGAATTTCTAGTGGCAGAAGGCAATGAAGAATATATTGATAAATTATTGCAAAGCCTGAAACCTTCTGAGGTGATTCTGCAACGCAATATGCTTAAAAAATTCAAAGAATTTTTTGGGGTAAAATTTTATACCTATACCCTGGATAGCTGGATCTTTGAATCGAATTATACAACAGAAATTTTACTCAAACATTTTCAAACACATTCACTCAAAGGTTTCGGTATTGAAAATATGCAAAGCGGTATCATGGCCGCCGGTGCGATCCTGCATTATTTAAAAGAAACTGAACACCCGCACCTCCAGCACATCTCCTCCATTCAAAGGCTGGAAGAGGACGACCATGTGTGGATGGACCGGTTTACGATCCGGAATTTGGAAATTCTCCCGGAAGGATATAATGCAGAAAATTGTTTATTGAAAACCCTGGATAATACAATCACATCAATGGGCGCACGCCTGCTGAAACGCTGGATCGTATTGCCT
>JBAQJB010000096.1:0-11673 GCA_049289155.1 Chitinophagaceae bacterium | reverse complement strand
GCTTTTTACTGGCTGATCGTGTATTTTATGGACCGCAAAAAGATTTATATCAAAGTATAAATGTGGTAGCGTTTTCCAATTGAATGCAATAATTTTTTTAGATGAACAATTGCCAACAGGATATTTTAACTGAAGAATATCCTAGAACAAATAGCATGGCTTAATTGTTTTTACTTAATCTTTTTGTTGTCAATTCTAAGGAAAAACTCCTTCGACTTGTAAAACAATTTTCCCCATAAAAAAACTTCACCCGCAATAAAGACAGGTGAAGTTTTTTTAAAACAAGTTCCCATTATTTAAATTCTGAATCAGGCAGATTTGTATTGATCATGATTGAGTTTACCTCGAGATCATACGCATACTGTCCCTGGTCCATATGCATTTTATACGGGAACTGAAGTCCGTTTACATCCCTGTAATCACTGTAATCAGACACAACATCCTGATTGGCACCCATTACTGGTACTGTCCGCATTTCCCTTATTTTATAACCCGTTTTCACATCATAATAATTGGTGGTCGTATTTCCCGAAGGTGAATTTACCACTAATTCATACGCGTCATTCCCATCAATATTTTTGATAGATGTGAGTTTGAGTGAATAACCTTTATCCATGAAATTTAATTCAGGGAAAACACTGTTTTCTTCAAGTAATGCTTTAATGGCTTTAGAATCTGAAGGCGGTGCAGGCTGGCCCATTTGTACCATGGAAATGCTGTCTCCATTGATCACCACTTTTGCAGCCACCAGGTTCATCCCGGGCAAGCTCACTTCAGAATAAAATTTATTGGGTGATTTGTATTTTTTTACTACCAGTATATCCTGTCCCTGCAAGGATCCTGTTGCGCTATATTTCATATCAGAAACAGCTTTCATTTTATCCATTCCGCCAATCGCTTTAATATAATTGTCTATTACCGTTTGCGCTGTAATGCCTGCAGGTATTGGCTTTGAAAGCTTGGAAAGATCCCAGGTATTATTGGAAGGATTTACATCCGGCATGTCATGCTTTGGATCTATAACAATGCTTTTGATTTTTCCTGTTGATTCGTATTTAAATGTCCAGGTACCTCCGCGCTGCCAGATTTCAACGGGCAAATTCACGGTTTCTTTTTTACCATTATCCTGGGTAATTTCCATGGATACCGGCAAGGCCATTTGCTCCAGGTTTTCAATCGTGATCAAGGCACCTTTCTGTGGATCATTGCTTACATATTTCACTTCTTTTACACCCTGGTCGAGCTTGTAGTTTTCAATAAACCATTCCCTCCAAAACCAGGAAAGGTCTTCACCGGAAGCATTTTCCATAGTGCGGAAAAAATCCCAGGGAGTTGGATGCTTAAATGCCCAGCGTTGAATATAGGTTTGAAATGCAAAATCAAATCTTTTTTCACCCAACACATAATTTCTTAAAATATTCAAACCGAGCGCGGGCTTATTATACGCAGCCACACCTAAAAATTGCGCGCTTAATACATCCGGAATAGTCATGATGCTTTCTGAATTTTTGCCGAAATAATATTTTGCAGACTGCTGGGCATCTTCCGTTTCGGCAAACTCTCCTTTATTAAATTTTTGGCTATTGATGCCATTTATAAATGTATTAAATCCTTCATCCATCCAGGGATATTTCCTTTCATTGGAGCCCACAATCATTGGGAACCAGTTGTGCCCAAACTCATGATCTGTAACACCCCAGAGTCCGCCTTTCTGAGCGCGGTAACCGCAAAAAACGATACCTGGATATTCCATGCCACCTACGATACCAGCCACATTTGTTGCAACAGGATAAGTGAATTCATACCATTTACTGGAATATAATTCAATACAATTTTTTACAAATTCAGTAGATCGTTTCCAGGCACTGTCACCTGCACTTTCTACAGGGTATACAGATTGTGCATATGATTTTTTACCACTGGGTAAATTCATTTTTGCTGCGTCCCATATAAATGCCCTTGAAGCAGCCCAGGCAACATCACGTGTGTTGATACATTTGAAATGCCAGGTGAGCGAAGATTTATTTACATGTGCTGCGGCAGTTCCAATTTCTGATTCAGCTAAGATAGTCACTGTTTTATCACTGTTCTTAGCCTGTGCCAACCGGCTGATCTGTGTAGGTGTATACACTTCAGTAGGATTCAGCAATTCACCTGAACCAACTACTAGCAAATTTCCCGGAGCTGTGATTGTATAATCTATATCACCATAATCCAGGTAAAATTCACCCGCGCCCAAATATGGCAATGTATTCCATCCAAGAATATCATCATATACTTCCATACGCGGATACCATTGAGCCACTTCATATATCCAGCCATTTTTCGTATTCAATCTTCCCATGCGGTCTGTTCCATATTCAGGAACTGTGAATGAATAGGCGACCTTAATTTGTATACTGGTACCTGGTTTTAAAGGACTAGACAATCTTACCTGCATACGGGTATCGGTCACTACATAATCAGCAGGCATTGTTTTTCCATTTGCAATTACTTCCACTGATTTTAAGTCATTGCCATTTGTAAATGTGCGGTTACTAAATCTTCCACCCGTTACCGGGCTGGTCAATTCTGAACGCGAATCGTTTTTATAAATATTCTGATCTACCTGCATCCACAAAAAAGGTAAATCATCGGGACTGTTATTAGTATATTTAATAATAACACTTCCGGTTACTGAATGCGCAACTGTATCAAGTGTAACCTTAATAGTATAATCAGCACGGTTTTGCCAGTATTTCGGGCCGGGCTGGCCACTGGCAGAGCGGAATTCATTTCCATTAGTCGGATAGAATAATGGGTTAAATAAGGTGTGCTGGTCATAATTTGACCCGGTTTTTTGATCCTGGGCAAAAATACTTCCACTGAGTAAGAGGAAGAAACATACAAATCCGAAAAGTTTTTTCATAATAAATAAGTTGTGTAAAATTGAGAATGTTGCAAAAATACCGGTATGCACGCACGTTTAAAAACGAAATGGATAAGTGGCAGGCCAATTTAGCATTGCTTTGGCAAAAGGAAAACTGGTTCCCTGCTTAATTTCTGAGCGGTTTACCGGTTTTGATAACACTTTGTAAACGTTCGAGGGTTTTCTTTTCACCGCATAAACTTAAAAATGCTTCGCGCTCCAGGTCAAGCAAATATTGTTCATTGACCAGTGTTTTTTCACTGAGATCGCCGCCACACATTACGTAAGCAAGTTTACGTGCCACGAGCGCGTCATGCTCGGTTGCATAATTTCCGCGCATCATTCCATTAATGCCGGCATAAAGTGCGCCTAGTGCAGAACGCCCCAGGACACGAATGTCAGTACGGCGAACAGGCATGGAATAACCATTCTCAAATAATTGCAAAGCAGCATTTTTGCTTTGCAGTATCCTGCGGTCCAAATTCATTACCACTTCATCCATGCCATTTCGTAAAATTCCAAGTTGATATGCTTCAAACGCCGAAGTAGCGACTTTTGCGGTAGCAATTGTAAGGAACCTGTTTTTTAAAGTAATTGTTTCGGGCTCATCTTCATGCATGTCGTCCGATGCGCGTAAAGTAAACTCTTTTGTGCCACCACCGCCCGGAATCAATCCTACACCCAATTCCACAAGGCCAATATAAGTTTCTGCTGCCGCAAAAATTTTATCCGCGTGCAGGCTCATTTCACAACCTCCACCGAGTGTGAGTCCATGCGGTGCCACGATAACAGGGATAGAAGAATATCGTAAACGCATCATCGTATCCTGGAAAGTCCGGATGGCCATATTGAGTTCATCAAAATCCTGTTCAATAGCATACATGAAGATCATTCCCACATTTGCACCAGCGCTGAAATTGGGGCCATCATTGGCAATTACCAGGCCTTTAAATTTTTCTTCCGCGATTGTGATGCCCTTATTTACGGCTTCGATCACTTCACTTCCAATGGTATTCATTTTTGTATGCCATTGTAAAGCCAATACATCATCTCCGATATCATAAAGGGCTGCATTTGCATTTTTCCAAACTATATTTTCTGAATAATTGGAAAGGATAATAAATGATGATGAGCCTGGTTTTTCCTTATAGGATTTTGATTGCAGGTCATAATAAAATTGTTTTCCTTTTTCTGTTTTGTAAAAATGGGAAACGCCTGCTGCCAGCATTTCTTCTACCCAGGGAGCCACTTTAAAACCACCCTCTTTCATTTTCTCTATGGTTGTTGAAACACCTACTGCATCCCATGTTTCAAATACACCGGTTTCCCAGCCAAAGCCTGCTTTGATCGCGTCATCAATACTGTATAATTCATCGCTGATTTCCGGAATCCGAAATGAAACATATGAGAATAAGGAATAATTAAACTGGCGATAAAATTCACCTGCTTTATCCGTTCCCTGCATCATCATTTTCATCCGGTCCCGGAGACCTTCAACAGCGCGGGCCGCTTCCAATGATTTAAATACAGGTTTTTTTCGCGGTTCATATTCAAAAGTAGAAAGATTGAGTACCTGTATTTCTTTTTTACTTCCTTTTGATGCGGGCATTTTTTTATAAAAACCCTGGCCGGATTTATCGCCCAGCCAATTATTTTCAACCATTTTATTCAGCCATACAGGAATTTGGAAAAGTTCTCTTTGTTCATCACCCGGAACATTTTCATACACACCTTTGGCAACTTTTACCAATGTGTCAATACCAACAACATCTGCCGTACGGAAAGTGGCAGATTTTGGTTTTCCTGAGACAGGGCCGGTGAGTAAATCCAATTCATCAATTGACATACCTGTTTTTTCTATGGCACTAAATACAGCCATCATACTGAAAACGCCGATTCGATTGGCGATGAAAGCAGGCGTGTCTTTACAGAGAACCGTTGTTTTTCCCAGGAATAAATCCCCGT
The DNA here is from genome assembly GCA_049289155.1 of Chitinophagaceae bacterium. Taxonomy (GTDB): domain Bacteria; phylum Bacteroidota; class Bacteroidia; order Chitinophagales; family Chitinophagaceae; genus JAFDXJ01. The sequence continues at coordinate 6,800 of JBAQJB010000096.1, read as the reverse complement.
AATGCAATAAAAAACCGACCACTTCTTTTTTGGTATCCGGTGTAGGAATTATTTCCAGTAACCGCAGGTATCTTGGCGGATTGAAAAAGTGTGCACCGCAAAAATTTTCTTTAAAATCCTGCGACCTGCCTTCAGCCAGCATATGAATTGGAATGCCGGAAGTGTTGGAAGTAATCAGTGTACCGGGTTTGCGAAGCGCATCCACTTTTTCGAAAAGTTGTTTTTTGATATCAAGCCTCTCTATGATCACTTCAATGATCCAATCACAATTTTTAATTTTCGACAGGTCGTCATCAAAATTGCCTGTTACAATTCTTTGTAATGTTTCTTTTGTATAAATAGGAGACGGGTTGCTTTTTACAGCGGCTGTCAATTCATCATTGACCAATTTGTTCCTTTGAGCACTGCTTGCATTTTCCGGTAAACCTTTCGGCAAAATATCCAGTAATAAAACTTCCAAACCAATGCCTGCAAAAAGGCAGGCAATCCGGGATCCCATTACCCCGCTCCCGAGAACTGCTACTTTTTTTATATTCCTGTTCATAGTGCTTGCTTTATAAGTTGGGTTGCATTTCAAAAATTAGTTAGTTATGCAACTAAAATTCAAAAGTATCAATAAGTTTTAATAGTGATGCAGGAAGGGCATACAGAAATATGTTAAGTATTTTAATAGAAGCTTGCCGGATTCTTTTTTTAAACTTAGCTAACACCGGAACCAGCCGGTATTATAGTTTCCGGGCTTATGAAAAAAAGTTTACCATTTTCATCTTCTGCCATTAAGATCATGCCATTACTTTCGATGCCACGCATTTTTCGGGGGGCCAGGTTTGCGACAACAATCACTTGCTTCCCAATAATTTCTTCCGGTTTAAAATGTAAGGCAATGCCTGAAACAATTGTCCGTACTTCAGTGCCGAGATCAATAGACAACTTTAAAAGTTTATCTGCTTTTTCTACTTTCACAGCTTCAAGTATCGTTCCAGTGCGCATATCGATCTTTGCAAAATCTTCAAATTGAATTGTTGGCTTGATTGAAAGTTCCTCCTTTTTTTCCGGGGGTTGCTGATCCTGGTTCTCCATTTTTATGAGTCCTTTTTTTAATTTGACAATTTGTTTTTCAATTTCTTCATCTTCTATTTTACGAAATAATAATTCCGGCGGGCGCAGGGAATATCCTACACTTAACAGTTTGAGGCTTCCCGCGTTTTCCCAGTCAAGTATTCTTTCTACGATCTTTAACTGGTGCAATAATTTTTTTGCGGTAAATGGTAAAAAAGGATTTACCAGGATAGCAAGGTTCGCTGTGAGTTGTAAGCACAAGTGAATGCAGTTATCAATTGTTTTTTGAATGGAAGGGTCGCCGGTAATTTTTTTCGCCAGGATCCAGGGTTCTTTTTCCTGCATATATTTATTCCCTTTCCTGGCCAGGTCTATCACTTCAAAGAGCGCTTCGCGAAATTTATACTGTTCTATATTATTTTCCACTTTTGTTTTAGCGGCATGTATATCAACAATTAATTGCTTGTCTTTTTCATCAATAATATCGTTATGAAAAACAGGTACTTTGCCATTGCATAATTTATGCATGAGCACCAGTGTCCGATTTACGAAATTTCCAAAAATGTTTACCAGTTCACTGTTATTCCTGTCCTGGAAATCTTTCCAGGTAAAATCATTGTCTTTAGTTTCCGGTGCATTCGCGCAAAGTACATAACGCAGTACATCTTCACAACCAGGAAAATCTTCGAGGTATTCATTTATCCAAACAGCCCAGTTACGGCTTGTAGACACTTTTTCTCCTTCAATATTTAAAAACTCATTGGCCGGAACATTTTCGGGGAAAATAAAACCGCCATGTGCTTTCAGCATAGCCGGGAAAATGATGCAATGGAAAACGATATTATCTTTTCCAATAAAATGGACCAGTTTAGTATCGTCTTTTTGCCAGTATTCTTTCCAGTTATCTGTGAGTTCTTTCGTTGCGCTGATGTACCCGATGGGCGCATCAAACCAAACATATAATACTTTTCCTTTTGCATCAGGCAAGGGCACTTTTACACCCCAGTTACTGTCACGCGTCATGGCGCGTGGTTGTAAACCACTGTCCAGCCAGCTTTTGCACTGGCCATACACATTTGGCTTCCATTCTTTATGATCTTCGAGAATCCATTCTTTGAGCCAGGACTCGTAGTCCTGTAATGGAAAATACCAGTGTTTGGTATTTCTTTTTACGGGAACTGAATCACTTAAAGCACTTTTTGGATTGATCAATTGTTCAGGGCTAAGGCTGGAGCCACATTTTTCACACTGGTCACCATAGGCATTTTCATTTCCGCAAACCGGGCATGTACCTGTGATGTAACGGTCGGCTAAAAATGTATTCGTTTTTTCATCAAAATATTGTTCACTCGTTTTTTCAGTAAAAACGCCGGCATTATATAATTGTTTAAAAAAAGCTGAAGCGGTTTCATGGTGTACCGGGTTGGATGTGCGGGAATAAATATTAAATGAAATGCCCATACCCGCCATGCTCTCTTTAATGAGATTATGAAATTTGTCCACTATTTGTTGCGGGCTTACATTTTCCTTCATCGCGCGAATGGTTATCGGCACGCCATGTTCATCACTCCCACAAACGAAAATGACATCTTTTTTTTGTGCTCTTAAATACCGTACATAAATATCAGCAGGCAAATAAACACCGGCCATATGGCCAATATGAATGGGCCCGTTTGCATAAGGCAAAGCAGCAGTAACCAGGTGTCTTTTGAAATCTTTCATAATATCTTTTACGCAGGTGGCAAAAGTAATTAATAGATGCGGAAAAATTTTACCTTACAACTTATGTATCTAAAAAGATACGAAAAAAAATCCCCACAATTTTTACGGGGAAATTATAAGTCTTTTTAACTAGCGGATAAATAGCATTTCGCGATATTTAGGTAAATGCCAATTTGCATCATCTACAAGCATTTCCAATTTATCAATATGATAACGGATGGTTGCAAAATAAGGTTCTTTTACCTGGCTGCAATAGGCAATCGCTTTTGTCCGGGAATTTTGTATTTGATTTACTTCTTTCCTTCTTAAGATCATTTCATGAACTGTGGAATAGACTGTTTCAATATGTGTGGAAAGAGTCTCTACGATGGTCAATTGGCTCTTCCACGCAGTTTCAGGCAGGCCAAGTTGTTTTAAGCCGTTGATATTTTCTACTAAGGTGCGCTGGTAATTGACCGCCTGCGGTAAAATCTGATTAATGGCCAAATCACCCATCACCCGGCCTTCGATCTGAATTTTTTTAATATAATTTTCCAACTCTATTTCATGCCGGGCGAGTAATTCTATTGGTTTATACACCTTATTATCATCAAATAATTTCATCGCTTTTTCACTGATCATCGCATCCAACGCAAGTGGCGTTGTAGGAATATTAGGCAAACCACGCCTTTCCGCTTCATGATGCCATTCCATACTATAACCATCCCCTTCAAACAACACATTTTTTGATTCTAAAATATTTTTTTGAATAATATGCAAAATGGCAATTTCCTTTTTTTCACCTTTATCAATTAAAGCATCCACTTCAATTTTAAAATTTTTCAGTGTTTCCGCCATAATAGCATTCAGTGTGATCATAGCATTGGCACAATTCGCGGATGAGCCAACGGCACGGAATTCAAATTTATTTCCTGTAAAAGCAAATGGCGAAGTCCTGTTTCTGTCGGTATTGTCAAGCATCAATTCCGGGATACTTTTGTGGAGGTCAAGTTTTAAGATCGCTTCATCCTGCTCATCAAAATCTTCTCCTACCCGTGTTTCAATATCATTCAACACGCGGCTTAAATATTTACCAATAAAAACAGAAATGATAGCGGGCGGAGCTTCATTGGCACCAAGGCGGTGGTCATTGCCGGCAGAACTAATACAAGCGCGTAATAAATCTGCGTGATCATGTACAGCTTTGATGGCATTTACAAAAAATGCCAGGAACATGAGGTTCGTTTTAGGCGTTTTCCCCGGCATTAATAAATTAACCCCGGTATCTGTAGCCAGGCTCCAGTTGTTATGTTTGCCGCTGCCATTAATTCCCGCGAAAGGTTTTTCGTGCAATAACACTTTTAATTTATGGCGATGTGCCACGCGCTCCATCACATCCATCAGCAGGATATTGTGATCCACTGCAATATTTACTTCTTCAAATATAGGCGCACATTCATATTGACCGGGTGCTACTTCATTGTGCCTCGTACGTAATGGTATTCCGAGTTTATAGGATTCATTTTCAAAATCGCGCATAAAGGCATACACTCTTTCAGGAATGGATCCAAAATAATGATCATCCAGTTGCTGGCCTTTTGCTGGCGGTGCGCCGAAGACAGTGCGATCGCAAAGTGTGATATCCGGCCTTGCGTCAGCAAGCGATTCATCAATAACAAAATATTCCTGTTCCCAGCCCAGCGTTGCTGTTACTTTATTAATATTTTTATCAAAATAATTACAAACTTCAAGGGCTGATTTATTTAATGATTCCAGTGCTTTCAATAAAGGTGCTTTATAATCCAGGGAAGCGCCGGTATAGGAAACGAAAATAGTTGGAATACAAAGTGTTTTGCCCTGGCCAATTTCCATGATAAATGCCGGGGAAGAAGGATCCCAGGCTGTATAACCTCTCGCTTCAAAAGTTGCCCTTAATCCGCCGCTGGGAAATGAGGATGCATCCGGTTCCTGCTGGATTAAAGCCGCTCCGTCAAATTCTTCAATAGGGCTCCCATCACTTTTGATCGTAAAAAACGAATCGTGCTTTTCTGCAGTCATGCCATTTAAAGGTTGAAACCAATGCGTATAATGTGTTACACCTTTACTTTCCGCCCAGGCACGAAGGCCATTCGCCAATTGTGTCGCGATGGATCTTTCAATTTTTTTACCCGCCCTAATACTTTGTAAAAGGCTTCTATAGGCTTCATCACTTAGAAAAGCCCTTGATTTTTCGAGGGTGAAAACATTTTCACCAAAAATGGAAGTGATCTTGGTGGATTTAACTTCAGCAAGGTGATTGGTTTTTTGACTCATGTTTTTGAGTGCAGCAAAACGGAGGGACATAAAATTTGCAATTTATTTTATAAATAATATGCAAATGTATAGGGGAGTTACATTAAAATACTAAAAAATTTAATGAATGGTTTAAAAATTGGGGATAAAATGTAAATATTAAACTAATTATAAAAATATTTAATATAAAAATTAGACACGAATTTCTTTTGAAAATAAGCGTATAATAAATGGGGTTACCAGGAAGGGTAAAATGATACTTCTATATCTTGTGATTGCACCTGATAATGTAATTGTATATCCGCATAGCAATAAAACCGAAATAGAAAAGCAACAACAAAAAACAAAAAATGAAGAGCCGGGGATGGGGTTTTTTATCAACCGAAAAATTGACAGGATAACAATAAGCCATATTGCACATAATTCTAATGTCGCCAGGATGGCAGAAACATTTTTCCATTCAGAAGAATGAGGGCGGAGAAAAGATATGTCAAACGCAAAAGGTAAAAATTTCATATAGCTAACGAAGGTCGGTTGCAATGGAGGTAAATCAATTTGAGAACCGCCCCCCAGGACTTTAAATTCTTCCTGTTTTTTTACAATGTATTCCGGGAAATTATTTGATTCTTTTAAAAAGCCGGTAAGAAAAAATAATATTATTCCCGTTCCGTAAATAAGCAAAATGATCAACCATTTTTTCTTAGGATAAAAATCACATAGAGCCCAAACGAATAATGCGGGTAATAATAAAAATGCGAGAAAATTGCGCAAAGCAAAAATGATAATAAGCAGGAAAAATATATAAACGATGTGCAGAAAATTTATTTTCCTGTTTGTTAACTGGCCATAAAAAAAATAAACGATCAGGCCGATGCAGGTAAATAATAATCCATCTTTATGGGCACCGCTGCACCAGAATAGAAATGATGGGATGCAAAAAACAGCAATAGCTACGGGAAATTTATTTGAAGGAGTGGGAGAAAATACCCTGAAAACTGCAACAGGACCAAAGAAGAAAATGTAATTGAGGAGCACTGCATTGGCATAATAATTTTTAAAAGTAAATACATTGCAAGCCGCCATCAGCTTGATCATCACGTTACTTTTCAAATCATTCCAGTATGAATTGCCCTGTAAAAAAAGGTTGCTGCTATGGTGATACCCGGAAGTAAAAATGTCGTTGAAAAAAGCGATGGGATCCTGCAGGAGCCAGTCCGTTTCACCTTTACTTAATTGAAAATAATTCCAGGAATCACTCGTGGCCAAAGCAGATGGCTGAGAAAAATAAAGTCCATAAGAAAACGCAGCCAATAACTTGATCAAAAACATTCCGGCTAATAACCATTTTGCCAAACCTGATTCCACAAAAAATTTTGTGTGAATGACCAGCCAAGTGAAGAATATGCAATAAAAGATAGTAATGAGAATTTCCAAAGCTGCAGTTTGCCAACAAAATAAGCAGGGAAATGCGAGGAACGCAAATTAATTTGAAACGCTATGAATTCTGCAGGTAACTATACCAGCAAAGTCCGAGTGAAATACCGGCCGTATCTTCATCAATCAGTACGTTACCTGTGTCCGAAACAGGAAGCGCGCAATTGAGTAAAACTTCACCATTCTCGATATTACAGATTTTTATTTCACAACCTTTTTTGGATATGAGGTAGCCGAAATGTTTTCCTTCAATATCCACCAGGCCATCCCATTCATTACCGGTATATGGAATAATTCTGCCGATGATATAGCCG
>JBAQJB010000095.1:0-1877 GCA_049289155.1 Chitinophagaceae bacterium | reverse complement strand
CGCCTGTGATGAAAAAGGAAATATTGCTGCCGCTACCAGTACCGGTGGCATGACCAATAAAAAATATGGCAGAATTGGTGACAGCCCGATAATTGGCGCGGGCACGTATGCAAATAATAATACCTGTGCCATTAGTTGTACAGGCCATGGTGAAATGTTTATACGCGTAGTGGCCGCTTACGATGTGAGTTGCCTCATGGAATACAAAGGCATGAGTTTGCAGGAAGCCATGGATAAAGTAGTGCATGATAAACTCGTAAAAATCGAAGGCGAAGGCGGAATGATCGGCGTTGATGCAAAAGGCAATGCTGCCATGGTTTTTAATAGTGCCGGCATGTACCGCGCTTATAAAAACAGCGATGGGGAAGCAAGTATTTTGATTTATGATAAATAAAAAATTCCCTGCGGATGAAAAAATTTGCGGTAATTGTTGCAGGAGGTTCAGGGAAAAGAATGGGCATGGAAAAGCCCAAACAATTTTTACCCATATTCAATAAACCTATTCTCTGGTATTCCATGCAGGCATTTTTCCAGGCATACACGGATATAGAAATCATATTGGTTTGTCCCGGTGAATTTGTGAATGAAGTGGAAAAAATTGCGGCTGGTTTTGATGGTAAAAAAATTCAAATTATACAAGGTGGTCTTACCCGTTTTGATTCTGTAAAAGCCGGCCTTTCATTGATCCAAGAACCATCCATGATCTTTGTGCATGATGCCGTAAGGTGCCTGGTATCAGCGGGTTTAATACAACGTTGTTATGAGCATGCAATAAAAAATGGCAGCGCCATTCCTGCAGTTACGGCAACAGATAGTATGCGCATTTTACAGGATGGGAAATACATGATCACGAGTCGGGAAGAAATTAAAATCATTCAAACGCCGCAGGTATTTACAAGTGAAATTTTATTACCCGCATTTCAACAGGCATTCCACGAATCATTTACAGATGAAGCTTCCGTAGTTGAAGCCGCTGGTCATAACATCTTTTTAATAGAAGGTGAATATGAAAATATAAAGATTACGCGACCTGGTGATTTGGTGTTGGCAAAGGAAATATTGGAAGCACGTATTTCTTTATAATTTTGTTAGAGAAATTATTTCTAATGGAAACATGGCTATTTCAATAGTGATATGTTATTTCGGTTATTTAATATTTTGAGGTTCTGGGTGAACCAGGAATGCCAGGAATAAATGAACCACATAGGCACATAGATACATAGGCTTTCACATAGCGTTTATCATTCGCCAGGTAATGTAAAAAATAGATTATTGACCAAGGTTTTTTGGACTTAACAGAGTTGACTGCATAAACATTAAAATATTTACACAATGAAAAAAGATAAGAATTCCATTAGGCTTCTGCAACATTTATGTATTAATCTATGTGCCTATGATTCTATGTGGTTCAAAATACTAAAAATATATTCAAAAATTGGCTACTTCAGGAATGTAGTTTAATAAATTTCCCAAAAGAGTTGTAACTGTCGCAGCGCTTCCAAATATTATTTAGCCGCTATTACTTATAAATTAAACCAGGAAATTTCCGGATTGAAAGTGATCACTGATTACGCACAAAATATAAAATACCAATCTCATAAAATCAGTATTTATTATAAAGGCTATCTTATAATCTCCAGTGGAAAATCATTTCCAAAACCATAGCTTGCCGGTGTTTGCTGAGAACCATTATATTTCTTCATCAATGCCGGCACACCGCTTTGCATATATGTTTTTAAACCATCAACCGTGATCATTTTTTTATAAGCTGCTTCTCCCTTTAATGCCTGCAACAACACATACGTAAATGCACCATGACCGAGTGTTGAAAATTCATTCGCAAATTGTTGTGCGCCGCTGGCAGCCATCCAATGCGT
>JBAQJB010000094.1:0-2221 GCA_049289155.1 Chitinophagaceae bacterium | reverse complement strand
TGATCGGGCCAAACTGCCCGGGAATCATTACTGCGGGCGAAGCAAAAATTGGAATCATTCCGGGTTTTATTTTTAAGCCAGGCCGGATTGGTATCGTTTCAAAGTCAGGAACGCTTACGTACGAAGCTGCAGACCAGGTGGTGAAAGCCGGCCTTGGAATCAGCACAGCTATTGGTATTGGTGGCGACCCGATCATTGGGACGACCACGAGAGAAGCAGTTGAATTATTAATGAATGACCCGGATACAGATGGCATCGTAATGATTGGTGAAATAGGTGGAAACATGGAAGCGAATGCTGCCAACTGGATCAAAAAAAATAATAAAAAACCAGTGGTTGGATTTATTGCCGGGCAAACAGCGCCTCCCGGAAGAAGGATGGGGCATGCCGGCGCGATCGTTGGCGGTGAAGATGATACTGCAGCAGCAAAAATGCGTATCCTTAAAGAATGTGGTGTGGCCGTTGCTGAAAGCCCGGCAGATATTGGTAAAACTATGCTGGAAGCGTTGAAGAAATAAAAGATTTATATAAAAAATAGGAAGCCCTGTTCGCAGGGTTTTTTTATGCCATTGTATTTGTTTGTGTAAAAAATATTTTCCCTGCATCTTACTCCTAAATTCCTTATTTTGTCATTCTAAACTGATCGCATGAAGTTGTATAAAAGTATTTTTTTATTGACCTTATTAATTTCTACTATGGGTTTTGCTCAAAACAAAGACAGCCAATTTCAAAAAGAATGGCAGGAGATTGATTCCCTTATCCTTACTGCAAATTTACCCAAAACAGCTTTGGAAAAAATCAATGAGGTATATAAAAAAGCGCAGGCACAACAGCTCGCACCGGAAATGATCAAAGCGCTTATTTACAGGATAAGCATGCAAAATAAAGTGGAAGAAGCGGATGCCAACCGCGAAATTATTGAGTTAACCAGTGAAATTGAAAAGACAGATAATGCATCCGCTAAAGCAATCCTGCATTCTATCCTGGCGCAAAATTATGTGGATATTTATAACAGGGACAGGTGGCGGATCAGTCAGCGCTCAAAAACCATTTCATTTAAAAAAGAAGATATAAACACCTGGAGCCAGGATGATTTTATAAAAGTTGTAAATGAAAATTTTAAAGCTTCTTTGGAACCTGTTTCACTTTTACAAAAAACATTTTTAGAAAAATTTAATGCCATCATTATTGCCGGAAATATGCGAAGCCTTCGGCCAACATTGTATGATTTGCTCGCACATGAAGCACTGGATTATTTTAAAAATCCCATCGAACCGGTTACAAATCCTGCGTACACATTTACATTAAATGATCCGGTGATTTTTGCGCCTGCAGAGGAATTTATAACACATGCATTTAATTCTGAAGATTCCTCATCTTCAAAGTTGAAAGCGTTGAAATTATTTCAGCAATTAATTGCATTTCATAAAAACGATAAAGACCTCAACGCATTTATTGATGTGGATTTAGAGCGATTGCAATGGATGAACCAGGCAACAATTATTCCTGCAAAAGAAGATTTATATAAACATGCTATAGAAAATATTACTGAAAAATACCCGGATGAAATTGCTTCCGAAGAGGCATGGTATATTCTCGCCAAAATGCTTGCAGATAAAGCCGGTGAAAAAGAACACGGCAATGATTCTTTGAATAAATATGGATTGGTAAAAGCCAAAGAATTGATTGAACAACGTTTGAAAATTCAACCTGCTGCCGGCAAAGGAAATAGTGATATGCAGGCCTTGCTCAATTCAATTATTGCCGTAGAGATAAATGCAAAAATAGAAGCGGTAAATGTACCTGGACAAGCCTTTCGCATGTTTTTGCAATACAAAAATATCAGCACTTTGTATGCAAGGATACTGACCAATAAAGATGTAGAAAAGTTATGGAAAAAATATGAAAACGATTCTGCATGGACGCAGGTTTCTAAACTTTCATTCATTAATAATTTCACACAGGCATTGCCACAGGAAGGCGATTATAAAAATCATTCTGCTGAAGTAAAAGTGGATGGCATGCAGCCCGGTGATTATTATTTACTGGGATCAGACACCAGTGATTTTAGTGCAATACATAAACTTTTCCTCGTAAAATTCACTGTCTCTAACCTGGCCTGTATCAATAATGTCGATGATTATTTTGTATTGAATCGTGAAACCGGCGAACCTATTAAAAATGTATCTGCATTGTTTTCCTGGAGCGAATGGTCAGAATC
>JBAQJB010000093.1:0-2446 GCA_049289155.1 Chitinophagaceae bacterium | reverse complement strand
ACTTTAGGTACCGGTGTAGGAAGCGGCATTGTAGCGAATGGTGCCGTGATCTATGGACATGATGGTTTTGCCGGTGAAATGGGACATATGACCGTTTTGCCAGGCGGCCGGAAACACTGGTCCACCGGCGCTTTCGGGCCTTTGGAAGCATACGCTTCCGCTACAGGAGTGCGCCTTACGGCCATTGAATTTTTAGGTACCGAAAAATATCCCGGTAGCCTTTTGGAAAAATATACCAATGAAGCAATCAATAGCAAACTCATTTATGAATGTGCCGAAAAAGGCGATGCACTTTGCCGGGAAGTATTCAGAATAACGGGTGAAATCCTTGGGCTTGCTTTAGCCAATGCGGTGATGTTTTCTTCCCCGGAAGCGATCTTTTTATTTGGTGGTTTATGCGAAGCCGGCGACCTTTTAATGAAGCCCGTAAAAGCAAGTATGGAAAAAAATCTCATCCCTGTTTTTCAAAATAAGGTACAATTAATTTTCAGTGAACTGAAACAATCGGATGCCGCGATATTAGGAGCAAGTGCATTGGCCTGGTAATAAAAAATGCGGACAACATTTGCCCGCATTAAAAAATATTGTTTAAATTTATTTATCATCCTTATTACATGCCAGGAAAATAAAAGCTGCAATCAATCCACCACCGAAACAGCCCACAGCATACACCCAAAGGTCACTCCAGTTCGCCATATGCATTAATAAAACACCGAATGCCACAGCCGGATTGAATGCGCCGCCGGAAAAACCGCCGAGTGCATAGGCCATACAAGTTACGGTAAAGCCAATAGCAAGGCCATAAAAACTATTTCCCTGTGTGCCCTTAGCCGTCGCTGTATTTAATACAACAAATGCAAGTGCAAATGTGCCCAGGAATTCAGCCACTAAACCACTGGTTGAATTAGCCATTAAGGCGGCTTCCGGAGGAATTTTATCGCCCAATAAAAACATCACTGTAAATGCAGCAGCAGCGCCACCAATAAATTGTATCACCCAATAACCAATGGCATCGCCCATTGTTATTTTTCCCCTGACCAAAACTGCGAGTGTAACCGCAGGGTTATAATGTGCGCCGGAAATATGGCCTCCTGCAAAAACCATTACCATAAGCACAACGCCAATAGCAAGCGGCGCTGTAATACCGGCTGTAGTACCACCACCCAATACGGAAAGGCCAACGGTTAATACCAGGAAATAAGTACCAATAAATTCTGTGATTAATTTTCTCATGTTGATAAAATTTTAGATTGGTTTAATGAATAAAAGTAGAAAAAAGAAAATGAAACATGCCAATAAATATTTTAAAACCCTGACTTTATTTTTTCATCAATCCTGCCAGCATCATTACCCAGCCCGCAATAAAACATAAGCCACCAAAAGGAGTAATTGCGCCGACCCATTTCAAATTATCCGCACCCGAAGAAAGTATAAAGGTCAATGCATATAAGGAGCCAGAAAATAATATAATACCGGCAATAAATAACCGCCCGCTCCAAAGCATATAATCATTGGGAAAATTTTGAAATAAAATACCCGCAGCCAATAAAGCAAATACATGATAGAACTGGTATTTAATGCCTGTTTCAAAAACAGCCAGCGCAGATTCTGTTACTTTTTCTTTTAAAGCATGTGCGCCAAAAGCGCCCAAGGCAACAGCTAATGCGGCAATAATTGCAGCCGCAATTAAAAAAGGTTTATACATGTCTGATTTTTTTTAAAATATCTTCTAACAAATGTTGTGGGCTTATGAGGTGGACATCAGCTTTTGAAAAGCATGGAATTCTTTCTTTGATTTTGTCCTGCAAAAAATCTAATAATTCATCGAAATTTAAATGACGAATAAGTGGCCTGTGCTCTTTTTCATAAAATAACCTTTCAGCCAAAACAGGAGCCGGTTCATCAATCCAAACAGTCATTCCATTTTTATTTAACCAGGTTAAATTGTCAAAAAAGCAAGGTGTACCGCCGCCCGTTGCTAAGACCAAACATTGCTTTTTTTCAAAGGTTCGTAAAATATCCGCTTCTTTTTGCCTGAAATATTTTTCCCCCTGGTCCAGGAAAATTTGAAGAATTGATTTTTGCTCATAGCTTTCAATTTCTTCGTCAAGATCAAAAAAATCTTTATTTAAAGCGGTTGCAATTTTTTTACCCCAAAAAGTTTTTCCCGAGCCTGTCATTCCAATCAGAAAAATATTTTTATCAGTCATGCTTCTAAAAAAAATCAATACAGTTTTATCCAAAGGCATTAATGCCTGTAACATCCATGCCGGTGATCAGTAAATGAATGTCATGCGTGCCTTCATAAGTAAGCACACTTTCTATATTCATCATATGGCGCATGATACTGTATTCGCCTGTAATGCCCATGCCACCCAGCATCTGGCGTGCGTCACGGGCTATATTTGCGGCTATTTCACAACTATTTCTTTTAGCCATACTCACC
>JBAQJB010000092.1:0-5934 GCA_049289155.1 Chitinophagaceae bacterium | reverse complement strand
ATTTATGACGAAGAATTTGAAGAAATTTCCACTTTGCTCTTCGAAAAAGTAAAGCTGGGACAAATAATTTGCGTTTATTCAGACTTGTCAGAAACTGAACTTAAAAATGCCCCGCAAAAGGTTAGGGATTATTTTGCGGACTTGCCTAGAGAACACATGCAGTTTGTCGAAGTGACAGAAGATGCTTTTGAACTTGCAAAAAAATACATAGATGAAAAAGTTGTTGGCCCTACAAGCGCGGATGATTGTAAGCATATTGCAACTTCTACCATAAACAAGGTGGATATTTTAGTTAGTTGGAATTTCAAACATATTGTAAATGTTTTTAGGATTCGTGGATATAATTCAATAAATTTACGTTGTGGTTTTACTCAGCTTGACATACGTTCACCAAAAGAAATTGTATATAATGAAGACAATAAATAAGAAAGAAAAAAAATTCGATACGGTTAAAATTTTTCGTGAAATCAAAGAAAAGATTGCAAAAGAAACTGAAAAAATGACTTATGCAGAATTTAAAGAATACTTGCAGGAAAACAAATTAAAAAATGCAAATTAATCTTTAGCAGTTTCAATGCCCCGCTATCAATACAGTTCCCAAAGGATTCTATAGTTTCTTATAATGCCACCTATAAAGCTCCACTAAAACTAATAAGAAAGAGTACTTCAGTAAAAATGAAATTACACAGAGTTGCACGGAGAAGGCACAGAGACCCACAGAGAAGAAAAGAAAAAGATCTCTTTTATGAGTGGAAATAAACTTTGAACATTTCTAAATTACCTCTGTGCAACTCTGTGCTCCTCTGTGGTTCTCTGTGTAGGAAAAAAAACACCAGGCTGTTAGAGGCAAGAAAGAAATCAATGGATTTTTTTTATTTAAAATGTGCTTCACTAAGTTGATGCAGTACGTGGCTGCCGGTAAATTAGCATCGCACAAAAATGTACGATACATCCAATCAGTCCACCCGCAGTATTCAGGATAAGGTCATCTACATCAAATACACCAAGGCCGGTGCAGAGTTGTACCAGTTCATAACCAAGGCTTACTAATAACACAACAAGAACAACAATAAAAACAGTGCGGAGCTTTTTAAATAAAAGTGGCAGCAAAATACCCATTGGTACAAAACCTATTAAATTACCGCCCAAATTTTTGTATTGTGTATCGGTGCTTACGCGCCCATGCCACATGAGTTGTATGGTTTTAAAAGGTGTAAGGTTGGCTTTATGCATCCCTTTTTGAATGGATGCATGTATATGAGCGGGTGAAAAATAATTCGCGGCTTCAGTATGCATTCTTGTAAAAAGAATGTATTTGCAAAGTAGTAACATATAAGCAATGAATGCTATCCAGAGCAGGATTTTAATAATCATTCTATTGGTCGTATTAACAGTTGATTCGGTCATACTGAAATGAGGTGCTCTATATTTTGAGAGCGAATGTATTATAAAAAAAATAAATTACACAGTGTTACTTTCAGTTCTCAGTGTAAGAAAATGACATTACTTCTTTACATCCTTTTTTTTATCCCGCTATCCGTAGCGTTCTGAAAGGACTCTACGGATTTATAATAAAAGCCAGACTTAGTCTGGACTTCATAGTTATAAAGACGAGGTTAAAATATAATAAACCTTTCCACATTGAATGGTTGCAATTTTATTTTATACCATTTCTTTCATCTGATTACCATTTGTTTTTTATTGCTGTAATCGCTTCCTTCATTCCAGACTAAATCTGGTTTCTATTCACCTCCTTAGTGCGCTGCGCTAACATTAAGGAGAGCGAGGTAAGAAAAAGACATTACACAGAGTTGCACGTAGAAGGCACAGAGAGCCACAGAGAAGAAAGAAATTATCTTTTATTACACGCTCATTATGAAATTTTATTTTACTTCCCTGCAGTTTATTAATATGATTGTTTATTATCCAAACATCTACATCCTTTCAAATAGATGAAAAAAAATAACCGGGTTTATTTGTATTCGCGTAATATTGTAATACCTGCTTCTATTGAATGAAGCAAAATTATTCATCCCACAAAATAACTTTTTATGAAAAAATATTTCCTGCTTATTATCCTGGTAGTATCCGGCAGCATTTTATTTGCCCAGGAAAAATATCCTTCCATTGATATCCCGTATAAAAAATATACACTCGATAATGGCCTCACACTGATTGTAAGTGAAGATCATAAAGTGCCCATGGCAGCTTTTAATATCTGGTACCATGTCGGCAGTAAAAATGAAAAGCCCGGCAAAACGGGTTTCGCACATTTGTATGAACACATTATGTTTACCGGCTCAGAACATTATCCCGATTTCGATAAAGTAATGCAAACAGTGGGTGGCGGCAGCAATAACGGAACAACCAATAGTGACAGAACCAACTTTTATGAAAATTTCACCCCAGGTGGTTTGGACCGCGTACTATGGGTGGAATCCGACAGGATGGGTTTTTTATTGAATGGATTGGATAGTGCAAAAATTGAAGTGCAAAGAGGCGTGGTGCAAAATGAAAAAAGACAGAGAGAAAACCAGCCTTATGCAATAGCAGATGAGCTTACTGTAAAAAATACGTACCCGTTCAACCATCCATATTCCTGGACAGTCATTGGTTCCATGGCCGATTTAAGCGCTGCCTCCGTGAATGATATTAAAGATTGGTTTCGTGAATATTACGGGCCAAATAATGCAGTCATTTCTATTTCCGGCGACGTGAATGCGGATGAGGTATTTGAAAAAGTAAAAAAATATTTTGGAGAAATTCCTGCCAGTGCGCCCATTACAAAACAAGGCAAATGGATCGCAAAAATGACAGGCACACATACCGTGATTGCGCAGGATAGGGTAGCACAACCGATGTTGCAGGATATATGGAATATACCGGCATGGGGAGATAAACAAGCTGCATATTTAGATCTGTTAAGTACCGTGTTAACCAATGGCGCGTCTTCCCGTTTATACAAAAGATTAATTACACAGGAACAACTATGTACGGATGTATGGAGCTATACAAACGGGCAGGAAATCGGGCAGCAATTTACCATCGGCGCATTATTGAAAGATGAGAAAGATATGGATAAGGTAAATGCAATCATACAGGAAGAACTGAATAAAGTTTTTACAAATGGCGTTACAGAAAATGAATTGCATTTAGCAAAAACAAATTACTTTTCCTCATTTATAAAATCCATGGAACGCATCATTAGCAAGAGCAATATTTTAGCAGAGAATGAAGTGTTTGGAGGCAGCCCTAATTTTTATAAAACATATCAAAATTATACCCGCAATGCAACTATAACTGATATTAAAAATGCTGCAGGCGAATGGTTAAAAGACGGGGAGTTTATTTTAAAAATATTGCCTTATGAAGATTATAGCACAAGTGCCGTAAAACTTGACAGGACTAAAATGCCTGATGTAACTAAGGCAAACGCAATGAAATTTCCTGCCATTAAAAATATAAAATTAAGTAATGGTACAAATGTGTATTTGATTGAAAGGCATGAAACACCATTGGTAAACTTGAGTGTGTTGTTTGATTTCGGATATGAAACGGATGCACTATCTAAAGCAGGTACTAACAGGCTCATGACAGATTTATTACTGATGGGAACAACCACAAAATCAGCCGAACAAATCAACGATAGATTAAATGAATTAGGCGCCGATCTAACTGCTTTCAGTAGTATAGACGGGACCGGGATGGTTTTAAATGCGTTGAAAGAAAATTTTGCAGCCTCCGTAAATTTATTAAGTGATGTACTTATAAATGCCAATTTCCCAATGGCAGAATTTGACCGGTTAAAAAAAGATCAGCTATTGAGTATTGAGCAGGAAAAAGCAAATCCAAATGCACTCGCTTCCAGGTTATTGCCACAATTATTATTTACAAATAAAGTTGTCCAGGGATTGCCGGCTTCCGGTACCGGGTATAAAGAAACGGTATCTTCCATTACAAGAGAGGATGTTGTAAATGATTATAATAAATATTTCGGCGCCAAAAATGCCAGCATCATTGTGGTGGGTGATGTAACTGAAAGTGAATTAAAAAATGTGCTGGAAAATAATTTAGCCAAATGGCGCCAGGGAGAAATTCCTAAAAAACCAATTCCTCCCATTACGATACCAAAAACGCCAACCATTTATTTCGTGGATATGCCCGCTGCCCAACAGTCCGTGATAAGGGTTTCAAAGTTGAATGATGTAAGTAATGATATGCAAAAAAATGAAGCCATGAAACTGATGAATACATTATTAGGCGGTTCATTTCTATCCCGGTTAAATATGAATTTACGCGAAGATAAACATTGGTCTTATGGCGCAGGAAGTGGATTCAGGGAATTGAAAAATGAAAACCAGTTTGTTGTTTCAACATCTGTTCAAACAGATAAAACAAAAGAAAGTTTGCAGGAAATATTGAAAGAAATGAACATGATTAATTCCACAAAACCTGTTTCAGAAAATGAATTTTCCCAACAACGATCTGCCACGTTAATGGAGTTGGCCGGAGACTACGAAACAAACGGAGATTTGCGGGATAAACTGGAAAACGTAATTTTTTATAAAAAAGGAGATGCTTATTTAAATAATATTTCCAATGCTATTCAACAACTAACACTCCCGGAAATACAGGCTGCTGCCGGTCAATACATCACACCACAAAATTTCACGTGGCTGGTAATTGGTGATAAGGCAAAAGTTCTGCAGGGCATAAAAGATTTAAAATGGGGAGAAGTTATTGAATTAAATAAAGATGGAGAAGTGGTTAAATAAATAATGTTCCCTGGTAATAAAGAGACGAATTTTTTTTACCTCCTTAGTACGCTACGCTAATACTAAGGTGAGCGGCAGCTCTTTATGTATGAAAAAGATATTGCACAGAGATACGCTATCCGTAGAGTTCTGAAAGGACTCTACGGATTTATAATTAAAGCCAGGCTTAGCCTGGACTTCATAGTTATAATGACCGGGCTGCAGTTAAATGCTCAATATCTAATAAGAAGGTTATTTAAATAAATAATTATGAAGTGCTGCAAAATTATTTTTCCCTTATTCATGTTGCTCCTATTAGCAAGTCGTGTTGAATCACAGGATACATTGAATGTTCGTGGTAAAATTTTATCAATTGATACAATACGATTTTATATGATCATTAAGATAAAATCATGCGATACAACTCACCCCATCAAAATAGTTTTATCACCTCGTGACTCACCAGTAACTATTGCAAACAGTGAATTTAAGGATGTTGTTATTGGCAATTTTTATTCTTTTAAATTACTTGGAATCTATATTATTAAAGGAGAGGACGGTAATAATATAATTTTGAATTTAAGGAAATTTAATTACTATGATATATTTACCCTTGAAAAAGGAGAAGTCCCTTATTTAGCATTAAACATGTCAGATCGAAAAATTTGGGGTTTTACTCAGTGCGATTTAAAATCTTGTTCAATAAAAGAAGATTAGCGAGGAAAAATACAATAAATAAATGGGCATAGAAATATCTTTGTGCTTTTGTTTGCGCCCGCGCCAACAATTTTCTTATTCAAAAAAAGTAAAGTGATGCCCACGTAGAGTTCTTAAAGCACTCTACGGATTTAATAAAAGCCAGGCTTAATCTGGACTTCAAAGTTATAAAGTCCAGGTTAAAATATAAATGCTCTAAATATAATAAACCTTTCCATATTGAATGGTTGCAATTTTAATTTATGCCATTTCCTTCATCTGAATACAATTCGTTTTTTATTTAAGCAGTCGTTGCTTTTACTCCAGGCTAAGTCTGGCTTCTATTTGCCTCCTTACTGCGCTGCGCTAACACTAAGGAGAGCGGGTTGAATCACAGGATACATTGAATGTTCGTGGTAAAATTTTATCAATTGATACAATACGATTTTATATGATCATTAAGATAAAATCATGCGATACAACT
>JBAQJB010000091.1:0-1525 GCA_049289155.1 Chitinophagaceae bacterium | reverse complement strand
TGTGGCGAAAACGACTTCCGGAATTTTTAAACCCAATGCCCGCGCTATTTCCGCGCCGATCAATTCCGCGATCAATGCTTTTTTTCCCTGCCCGGCGCCGCTGAATTTAATCACGTACATAAACCCATCATCTGCTTCCGCAATTGCAGGCAATGAACCGCCTTCGCGCAATGGTGTGATGTAGCGCATCACCTGGACAGTTCGTATTTCAGGAATATACCTTGACATATAGAATGCGCACAATTTACACCAAGTATAGTAACCGGCAAATTCAGGTGCAGTTGTATTCTTTTAGTTGTATGAAAATATGTTGAAAGCAGGGAAGGATAAAAGGTGGTTCATCCAAAATAAATGGGCGAAATATATTTTTACATTAACTTTATTGGCTAAAACTAAAACGATGGATAGTCTTGATGTTGTAAAAATTTTAGGTGTTGGTTTATCAGGCTTTGGTTTTTTATTAATGTTCCTCGCATATAAATTAATTCAAAGCATTGTTACATTACCACATACAAACCCGCAAGTGATCAAAACCATCAACCGCTATATGCTGGTTTGTTTCATCATGACGCTGGCTGTTGGTACATTTACAATCATCAGCACCTATTATAAAAATGATGTGATCGCGCAGCAATCAGCCGTCATTGAAAATAATACGAAGGCATTGAATGTATTGGCCGCTTCCAATAAAAATAATTCTATCGGGGATAGCCTTTCGCACCAATCCACACAAGATGTTGCAGCCGCAAAAGCAGAACAGCAAAAGGCGCTCGACACATTGGGGAAGTATGTAAGTGAACAAAACAACCCGCAGCTCAGCCAGGATTTTAATAAATATAAAAACCTTTCTATGAGTGCTTCCGATTCCTTAACATTGACTAATCTTCCTCCACAAAAAATTGCTGAATTGAAAGCCAATGTAGTAAAATACAATAATGCCCTCAGCCAGATTTCTTTAAACGTGGCGAAAAATATAAGCCCGGTTTTAAATAAAAGTGTAAGAAATAAAAATTGATTTGAAAGCTACTATTATTTTGTAACCTGAAGTTCAAAAATGCTTAAACAATCCATTATACTAATTTGTATTTCACTTGCATTGACAATAACAGTTTTAGGACAAAATAAGAAATCACAGGACACACTTTTGACAATGCTAACTTATGGTGCAATTGATGCAACGACAACACATGCAGTAAATGTTGCTACTCAAAAATTTGGCTTTAAATATTATATAGTAAGTTACTTTTGTTCACCTCTAATTTCATCAGATGGTACAGATTTAACACCAGAAATTAATATCGATAGCATTAAAAGAAACAATGATTCTGTATCAAAAATTATTGCAAGTAAATTTGGCCAGGATTGGAAAAGCAAACTTGACGCAGAAGTTAATAGACTTTTAGATGTTGAGCAAAAAGTCAGAGACTTCATTCTTTCTGACAGGGCATTTATGAATGCTCATGAAGACTTTGCTGACGATGTGGAAGATGGCTCACTACGCATTGTTATTGACGAAACACCTGAA
>JBAQJB010000090.1:0-2883 GCA_049289155.1 Chitinophagaceae bacterium | reverse complement strand
GGAAATAAGTGAAGCAGAAAAAAATTCAATGCAGCCTTTTTATATAAGTACAATAAAAAATATTAAAGAAAAAATTTCTTTCTCAGAAAGAACAATTGCGTTTTTAAAAATAAACCGGTCATTCCGGTTTTTCAAAAAAATCAAAACAGATACATATGGAGCATGAAAATCAAATGCAGCAGGCATTGGCCAATATCCGCGCACTCGCTGATAATATCGGCACAGTGATTAAAGGCAAAACCGAACAAGCGGAATTTGTGATCACCGCCTTGCTCGCGAAAGGCCATATTTTAATGGAAGACAACCCCGGAACCGGAAAAACAGTCATGGCTAAAACCCTTGCCAGCAGTATATCCGGGAACGGGCAAAAGGGATCTGCTAATTTTAAAAGAATTCAATTTACACCCGACCTGTTGCCCATGGATCTCCTGGGCACGAATATTTTTGATGATGATAAAAAGGAATTTATTTTTAAAAAAGGTCCTTTGTTTTGTAATATTTTATTAGCGGATGAAATAAACCGCGCATCGCCCAAAGTGCAATCAGCCTTGCTTGAATGTATGGCTGAAAACCAGATCACGATGGGCGAAACAACTTATAAACTGGAAAATTTATTTTTTACAATTGCTACACAAAACCCAATTGAAATGGAAGGTACTTATCCCCTTCCCGCAGCGCAACTCGATCGTTTTTTTCTAAAGATACATTTTGGTTATGCCGATGAAGAAACAGAATTATCTATTTATAAAAATTACCTTGGCATTCAGCACAACCTTGAAAATGTACAACAGGTGTTGGATATGGAGGATATTTTATTTTTACAAAATCAAACAGAATCCGTTTTTATTCATGATGAATTAATTGCAGCAGTGCGCAATATTATTTGGGGTACACGTAAACAGGCTGATATTTTATTACCTGCTTCCACGAGAAGCGGGATTACTTATTTGAAATGTTTAAAAGCATATGCATTGGTAAAAGGCCGGAATTATGTGACGGAGAATGATCTTAAAACCCTTGCCAGCCCTGTGTTAAAGCATCGCCTTATTTTCAGGACAAAAGATGCAAAGGATAAAGCACTGGAAGCAATTCTTGACGTGGAATTAAACAGGCTGAATAAATTATCAATACAAGTGGCACATGCCTGATCTTATGAAGTATCAATTTTTTTTCAATATTATATTTAAATGTGCATGCTTTTTTTTGTTGTTATTTTTATGTAATAATGTATATGCGCAAACGCAGTCTGCAGCGCGTTATGAAATTGATGCAAAAAGAACGGACGTACTTCCCACTGATAAAGATGCGCTGCCCAGAAGCCGTGAATTCCTGCGATTGGATAGTTCTTATTATGTTGGCTGGATGTATGAAGGCATTTATAAATTCAACCGAAGCGCAGATTACCTGGGTTATAAAAATGCGCTGGTGCCGTTGCGAAAAGCTTTTGATCTCATCGACAAAGATTTCGGAAAAACATTTTATACATTATACAATACACCGGAAAACCTCATTAATAACATTTCCCGCTACCAGGACCTCTATCAAATTTATGATGCTCTCATCGAAAGTTATGACAACCTGGAAATGCCGGATTCGGTAATGTCATTAATTCAAAAAATTTCCGGCTATGGATTTAAAAAAGATTATGGTTTTGGTATGTATTATCACCGTGCCTGGACGTATCACCGCAACCGTTTTTTCACTTCAGAAAAATATTCATTTCTAAAAAATTCTGTACATGAAAATGAAGAGATGGCATTTCAATGGTGTTACAGCGGCCTTGCATTCATTCGGAAATATAAAGAAGAAGATGATGCAGTTTTCGGGCCGGGCCAAAGTGTTCCTGAATATTTAGCCATTTGCCATTACCTCGCTTTATTGCATTGCTATAATAAAAATTATGATAGCAGCGAATATTATTACCAGCAATTGATCAGTGGCAACGCCGTCTCCTGGAACAATTATGGAGGCATGCAGGGCGAGATCGGTCACTTCGCAAATGCCAGGGAATATTTTGCCAAAGATGAAGACCTTAGTTTTATGAATGGCATGTTACGGGAAGCCTATTTTTATATTCCTGAATTGTATGTGTATGCGGGAAGAACCAAAGATGCCATTCAAATGGGCCGGAAGGCAATCACTGAAAATGCGTCTGCGCCTGGTTTTGGCTGGTATTCTATTGGCCTTGCACGCAGTTATTTATATGACGGGCAACTGGATAGTTGTGCATTGTACCTGGATAAGGCAGCCAACTTTAAAGAATTGCATATTGGTACTACCCTCACGCAAAACCAATATGATTTTACCATCCATTTATTGCAGGTACAACTCTTTGATAAGAAAATTGCTTTGCAAAAATTTCTGCATAAAAACTGGTGGTATTCACCTTCCGTTTTGTGGGAGATCACTTCCTTGAAATTGCAAAAGTTTATGGCAGAATACGTAGTGGTAAACGAAATGATCTTTAACCCCGACCGGGATCGCCTGGTCTATGATCTTTTCTGTGCGGAGTCCACTACTTCATTTGATGAAGCCATGTATGTGTTGAAAGATTTCAGCCCGGATTTTTTTATTGATAAATACGAGAACTATAAAAAAACAGATCCGCGTACAGATATTCAACGATATTTTGATTTATGTATAGCAACTTTCAAATTGCAAAAGGGTGATGAAGAAGACGCCATATCATTATTAGAGAATATGGAAAACAAAATAATACTGGATACAGCCAATGAAAAATTATTTATTGGCAGGTTGTATGAAAAACTCAGTATAGGTTATGATGAACTCAATGATTCCCGAAATGCGGATGGGGCAAGGGCTCAATTATTGAATGAATACCCACAACTGGTACCATTTTCAGGGATCAAAGCAAAAATATTT
>JBAQJB010000089.1:0-4289 GCA_049289155.1 Chitinophagaceae bacterium | reverse complement strand
ACCTACACCTGCCCGATGCATCCGCAAATAATAAAACATGAACCCGGCAACTGCCCGATTTGCGGAATGCCCTTAGTGAAAAAAGAAAATGCAAACAGAGAAATTTCGGAAGTGAATCTTACAACTTTATTGCAGGGCGATAACAATACAGTGGTCTCTTCTATTCCGGTCACAACTATGAATTTCACACAACAGGAGGTAGAATTAGATGCGCTTGGCAGTATAGAATATGATACAAGATTCATGAAAACTATTTCTGCAAAAGTCTCAGGTCGTATAGAAAAACTGTATATAAAATATCGTTATCAACCTATTCATGCCGGTGATAAAATTATGGACATATATAGCCCCGAACTCTTAACCGGCCAACAAAATCTTTTATTCATAATAAAAAATGATCCTGAAAATATATCGTTGATAAATGCTGCGAAACAAAGATTGTTATTACTTGGTATGACGGATAATCAACTTGAAAAAGTTGTATCCTCCGGCAAAGCCCTGTTTAGCATAACGGTCTACAGTTCTTATTCCGGGCATGTTCATGAAGCGGGGAGTATGGTTGGAACAACTCAGCAAAATATTCCGGTAAATATGACCGATGAATTGTCAGTAAAAGAAGGTATGTATGTAGAAAAAGGACAACCTATTTTCCAGGTAAACAATATGAATAATGTCTGGATAAGCCTCAATCTTTTCCCCGGCGAAAATTCATTAATAAAAGTAGGTACACCTGTTACAATCATCCCTGAAACCATGCCGGATAATAAAATTATTTCTACAATCGGGTTTATAGAACCTTTTTATAAAAATGGATCAAAGACAGTATCAGCAAGGGTTTACATAGACAATTCCAGGATGATGCTGCCCGTTGGAAGCCAGGTAAAAGCAACCTTAAAAACTAAAACCTCTTTCAGCAACTGGTTACCCAAAGAGTCCGTGCTTTCATTGGGATTAAATAAAGTAGTATTTATAAAACAAGGAAATGTTTTTGAAGCACACCAGGTAAGTACAGGTATCACCGTGAATAATTTAATCCAGGTAACAGATGGATTGAATGCAAAAGATAGTGTAGCTGGAAACGCTCAGTATTTAATAGACAGTGAAGGGTTTATCAGGGTGGAGAAATAGGCAATGTGCAATTTGCAATGGGCAATGGGCAATAAGCAATAGGCAATAGGCAATTTGCAAAATGAAATAAGATCAAAAACAACTTAAAAGAAATCGAAATGAGTTATAAGAAAATCAATGAAACGAAAGTGTATATACTGGCTTTTGATCTGGCTATGAAAGTTTTTGAAATTTCAAAGAGGTTCCAATGAGTAATAAACAATGGGCAATATGCAATTGGCAATTGGATTGCAACCCGGAACGGGTGATATGATTGTAGAAAACAAAAAAAAATAAAGTCCTAAAAACCCTGAAAGGGTGATATTAATTTTAAAAAAAGAAAAGGCAATAAAATGAGTTATAATAAAACAAATAATGTAATTGCCAATTGCAAATTGTCTACTGAAAACAGGTTTTATTATTATAGAAAAATAAAAGGTTATAAAATGAACTACAAAAAAACAAAAACTGCATTTGCAAATTGCCAATTGCCCTTTGCCAATTTCTTCAATTGCCAATTACTAATTGTCCTTTGCCTATTGTTACTCGCTTCATGTAAAAGCAAAACGCAAACCGCAGCAATTGATCCGGATGTATATTATACCTGCTCAATGGATCCGCAGGTGGTGGAATCCAAGCCTGGTAAATGTCCTATCTGCCATATGGAATTAACGCCGGTAAAAAAAAGTACGCAACAGGAAAACAATGATGAGCTTGCGTTAAGCCCGGAACAAATGCAATTGGGAAATATCCTGGTTGATACTTTAAAGAATGAATTCATTGGCAGTCAAATGATCTTAACAGGCACACTGAATTTTGATGAAACAAAAATAAATGATGTGAGTGCAAGAGTCGGTGGACGCATTGAAAAATTATATTTCAAAAAAGAAGGCGACTATGTATCAAAAGGTGCTCCATTATATGAGATTTACAGTGAAGAATTAAATAATGCAAAACAGGAATATTTGCTGGCATTGCAAAAAAAAGAAACACTCGGTAATTCAATTATCAATTTTGATGATTTGATTGCATCCGCAAAAAACAAATTGATATTATGGGGATTGAGCGAACAACAAATAAATTCGATTAATAAAAATACGGTGGCCAATCCACAAACTACTTTTTACAGCACGGCCTCCGGTTACATCACACAATTAAATTTGCAGGAAGGTGATTATGTATCAGAAGGCAGCAGCATTGTGAAACTTGCCGGGCTTTCCACGCTTTGGGCAGAAGCCCAGGTGTATGCTACTCAAATGGCGCAATTAAATAACGCTAAAAATGTGATCGTTGAAATTCCCGATTTTCCCGGCAAAAAAATTCCCGGAAAAATTTCATTTCAAAACCCGGAAATAAATCCTGCTTCAAGAATTAATTTAATAAGGATAAATATTCCAAATGAAAATCTTCAACTGAAACCTGGTATGTCCGCTTATATCACGGTAAAAACAGGTGGCGTCAATTCACTTTTTCTTCCCTCAGATGCAGTTTTGCGAAACGGAAAAATGGCAATGGTTTGGTTACAGACTTCTCAAAATAAATTTAAAAGTGTGCTGGTTGAAACAGGGATGGAAACTGGAAATATGGTTGAAATAAAATCTGGAATCAGCCGTGATGATGTAGTGGTAATATCAGGTGCATACCTTTTGCAAAGTGAATACACTTTCAGGAAAGGTGCAAATCCAATGGCGGGTATGGATATGGGGGGAATGAAAATGTAAGAATCACAACAGGATGTACATCATTCATTGAATTTTGTACATCGAATAATTCAACACGTATTAATTTTATAATACACATAAAGGAGTTTCATGAAAACTAAACAATTCAAAAAATCGAAGAATTTTCATTCAACAATTATTTTGAACAATTGAAGGATAGAATAAAATATTTTCTGATTCCCGGCTAAATATTCATCTAAAAGGAATAAACACCTGTAATGAAAATGAAAAACCCGATAGAGGAGAAAGGAGAGAAGCGGGAAAAGAGTATAGTTTTTTGAAGAGAAATATTTTGGTTGAAAAAAATTTGATTTTACGATTGTAAAAAAATTATAAATGAAGAAAAGAATAATTGAAATATATCTCCCTGGTCATGCTATTATGCTGAAATTTGTTGTCTAATAATTTTTAAATACCTATATGCCATTCCTATCACTTTCCATTTTAATTATTCCGGTCATTGCAGTATTGCTTAATGTTTTATTATACAGGTTTTTATTGCGAAATACAAATCAAAAAATGATTTTCAATCAGATTATAGTCGCAATATTATTCTTTGCTTTTCTTTTCAATGCCGCCTGGGAAATCCTGCAAATTCCTTTATATAAAGGAGGGAGCTATGAATGGAATCATATTGTTTTTTGTTTGTTGGCTTCCGTAGCAGATGTCATAATGGTACTGCTGTTATATTTTAGTTTTGCATTTATTTATAAAAATGCACTTTGGGTGAAAAACGTAAACCCAGGCAAGATAATAGTTTTAATACTGACTGGCGGCATAGGCGCCATACTTGCAGAATCCCGGCATTTATTATTAGGAACCTGGAGTTATGCTTCTGCTATGCCATTGATTCCCGTTGTAGATGTAGGCCTTTCGCCTGTGTTACAATTCATGATTTTACCGATCCTCGTTTATAAACTTTCTTATAAAATAGAGATGAATGAAGCTAAAAGATATGAATGAACGTTTAAAAAAAAACGATGATCAAATCATATAAAAATAACTATTCTCAAATCTAACTATTTTCAATTAAAGAATTATTTATTATGGAAAATCATGGCCACAATCAAAAGGAAAAGATGGATCATTCAAAAATGGATCATAGTAAAATGGATCATGGAGCTATCCCGATGGGAATGGCGGGCCATGACCATCACAAAATGATGATACGGGATTTCAAAAAACGTTTTTGGGTTTCTACAATTATCTCTGTTCCGATCCTGATTTTTTCTCCGATGATCCAGAACTTTTTTGGATATCAATGGCTGTTGCCTGGCAATGCATATATTTTATTTGGACTTTCATCTATTGTTTATTTCTGGGGTGGCTGGCCTTTTTTAAAAGGGTTTGCCAATGAAATAAAATTCAAAAGTCCCGGCATGATGACACTGATAGCCATGGCTATATCAGTCGCTTATTTTTATAGTACTGCCACTGTTTTTGGTTTACAGGGTGTTGACT
>JBAQJB010000088.1:0-7895 GCA_049289155.1 Chitinophagaceae bacterium | reverse complement strand
CTTTTTGCGTATGCTGGGCCAACGAAAGCTGGAAAGGCGTGTGGCACGGCGCTTCACACGGTAAAACATTGATAGAACAAACCTATCCCGGTGATGAAGATATTGAGCAACATTTCGAATATTTACTTCCAGCATTTAAAGATACACGCTACATAAAAGTAGATGGAAAACCTGTCTTTAATATATATATGCCTTTGCAGGTACCCAATATAGAAGCCTTCATCAGCAGGTTTCAAACATTGGCGAAAGCAGCAGGTTTGCCGGGTATTTATTTTATTGCCAGCCGTTGCCCGCCCGATTGGAACCCTTATGAACACGGGTTTTCAGGCGTTATCGGTTCGGAGATGATGCACATAAAATTGAGTAGTGACCAGCCACGTTTTTTGTATGAAGAAAAAGTATATGCCTTGATTAAAATAAAAAAGGCCATAGAAGGTATCGCTAAAAAAAAATTATTTAATTACGCGCTGCCTGCCGTGGTAGAATATGCAGATATTATTGACCAGCTTATTACGGATAAAAAATTTGATTTCGATTATTATCCATGCCTCGTACCCAATTGGGATAACACGCCGAGAGCCGGAACTTCGGGAATGGTTTTCCAGGGATCAACGCCTGCATTATTCGCGCAGCATTTAAAAAAAGCGATAAAAAAAATTGAAAAATTGCCTGTGCAAAGGCAATTCATTTTTATAAAATCCTGGAATGAATGGGCAGAAGGAAATTATCTCGAACCCGATAAAAAATTTGGTGTAGCCTATCTCGAAGAGATCAGGAAGCAAGTATGCTGATCATTGATTATAAAGGTGGACAGCTCGCCAACCGTCTTTTTTTGTTTGCCTATTTCATTGCAAATTCTATTGAATACAAATTCAAACTCATCAATCCTTTTTTTGAAGATTATGCAGCATTATTTCCAGCCGTTGCAAATAATGATTATCCCGAAGGCCTTATCAGCACCCGCTTTGCAGAAAGTAAAATGCAGTCAGATATTATTCAACAAGCAATTCGCGGGGCGAGGTATTTTTCCAAAAAAAACGATGGCCATTTTTTCTCCTGTGTTTTCCATTCAATCCGGCAAACGCATGATGCCGTGTACAAAGTGTTTGATATGAATGATGCAGCATTTGTATATAGGGCTCAGCAAAAAATTATTTTTGCAAAGGGCTGGCATTACCGGGATGCATCCAACCTGGTGAAACATGCAGGAGCGATTAGAAAAATATTCAGGCCGGCAGAAAAATATATGCAACAGGTAAATGCTATTACGAACAGCGCACGAAATGCAAACACATTGTTGGTTGGTGTGCACCTGCGCAAAGGAGACTATGCCAATTTTTTTGAAGGACGCTGGTTCTATGAAAATTCAGTGTATGTTGAAAAAATGAAAACATTTAAATTCTTGTTGCAGGCGCAGGGCAAAGAAGCCAAATTTATTGTATGCAGCAATGAAAAAATAAATGAAGCAGATTTTGATGGCCTTGAAATTATTTCCGGTGAAAGGGAAGCTATCACTGACTTATATACTTTGGCGGCTTGTGATTATATCATCGGGCCGCCGAGCACTTTCTCCATGTGGGCATCTTATTATGGCAATGTGCCTTTGCTTATTTTGAAAAATAAAACACAAACAATTTGCCTGCATGATGCACGGGTGATGAACGGAATTGAAAGTTTTTTTTAAACATATAAACAGAATCACAAAAATAAATTGACGGAAAATATATATACTGAAGCAAATGCGGAAACATCTCAAAGCGGTGCTACCAATGCGTTCCAGGAGCCACTTGTTTCTGTGATCATGCCGGCCTATGATATGCAGGCATTCATTGGGGAAAGTATTTCCAGCGTTATCGCTCAAACATATACCAACTGGGAACTGATCATTGTAGATGATGGTTCTACAGACCAGACAAGTAGTATAGTCGCAAAGTTTATTAAATTGGATAACCGGATAAAATATTTTTACCAGCCTAATAGTGGACAGGGAAAAGCGAGAAATCTTGCGATACATGAATCGAATGGCGGACTGGTTGCATTTCTCGATGCGGATGATTCCTGGATGCCCGAAAAGTTACAAAAACAAACTGCTTTTATCCGGAAAACCAATGCAGACCTTATTTTCAGCGACATCATTATTGTGGATGAAAAGAAGAAAGTGATGAGTGAGTCCTGGGGTGTTAGGGATAAAATTTATTCAGGAGATCGGGGTATTATCAGTTTTATGTTTGAGAATAAAGCGCCCATGCCCTCTATTATGGCAAAGAAAGAAAGCATTTTAAAACTGGGTGGATTTTCAGAATCCGGAGACATGCGCTATGTGGAAGATTATGACCTCTGGTTGCGTATGTTGCAACACAATTCCGTATTGGCAAGTTCTGCTGAAAAGCTTGCTACATATAGGTTGCAAAGTGAAAAAAGCAGTAAAAGAAGAAGAACAATTTTAAATGTTGTAACGCCATTGACAGGCATTCAGATTGCAGATGCAGGATTGATAAACTATAGGGATACGGCGCTGAAATTCTGGGCCAGGCGATGCATCAAGTCTTGCTTTAATACGCTTTCCGGAACGGATTTAAAAAAAATCATTCAACTCTTACCTGCAAGGACGGCACGATCTTTCTTTAATTTATTGAATGTGGTTGCGCCACCAGTCTTTGTGGGGAAATGTATATTGCTTCATTGTCGCGGAGCCATGAAAAAATTACCGCAACATGTTGCGTTAGTTAGTGATTAATGTACATTGAATGAATCCGTAGTAAAACGATTTCAATTGAAAAAACAAACACATAAATATATTTAGGATGAGTGGACTTGTAATTAAAGTTGACAATTTATCCAAGCAATATCGCCTGGGACAGGTGGGCAGAAAAACGTTGCATGATGACCTGAACAGGGCATTGCATAAATTAATTGGTAAAGAAGATCCTTATTTAAAAATTGGGGAAGAAAACAACCGTGTTGTAAAAGGCAGCAGTGAATATGTTTGGGCTTTGCGTGATATAAATTTTGAAGTGAAACAGGGTGAAGTGCTGGGAATTATTGGAAGTAATGGCGCAGGTAAATCCACTTTATTAAAGATATTATCAAAAGTGACATCACCTACCAGTGGTAGTATAAAAATAAAAGGACGTATTGCTGCTTTGCTTGAAGTGGGAACGGGTTTTCACCCCGAACTTTCGGGGCGTGATAATATTTTTTTAAACGGCGCCATCCTCGGCATGACGAAGAAAGAAACACAATCCAAATTTGATGAGATTGTTGATTTCGCAGGAGTTGAAAGATATATTGATACGCCTGTAAAGCGCTACAGCAGTGGGATGTACGTGCGGCTTGCTTTTGCTGTTGCCGCTCATTTAGAACCGGATATTTTAATAGTTGATGAAGTATTGGCTGTGGGCGATGCGGAATTTCAAAAAAAATGTTTGGGAAAAATGCGGGATGTAAGTAGTAAAGACGGCAGAACCGTTTTATTTGTAAGCCATAATATGCCGTCTATATTAAACCTGTGTCAAAACGTAATGATTTTAGAATGGGGTAAAAAAGTGTACCTCGGCGATCCTGAAAAAGGCATCAGCCAGTACCTGCATAATAAAAAAGAAAATAATAACCTGGCATTGAGCGAAAGAAAAGACAGGAGGGGAAATGGAAAAATGACATGCACAAACATCACCATTCAAAATGAAAAATTCATGCCTGTGGAAACTGTAAAATCAGGCGATGATATCGTTTTAATAATTAACTATAAGGTCAATGCGGAAATGCTTCGCAATGTTTGTTTCCGGGTGCAGGTAAAAGATGCAAATGAGCAAATACTTTTTACCTGTAATAACGCCCATTCCGGCGGAAACTATACCAGGCTGGACAATACAGGCTTTGTGACATGCAGGATCAATAATTTACCTTTATTTGGCGGCGAATACCAACTCAATGTTATGATGTATTCCAAAGAAGAAGGCATTTTTGATTTAGTGGAGTATGCGCAAATTTTAAACGTAGTGGATGGTGATTTTTTCGGGACAGGCATTGTGCCAGAATCAAGAAAGGGTATTTTGATCAGGCATACATGGAGTTAAATACTATTTTAAATATTGTTTTTTAAGTGCGAAAAAAATTATATACACTAAAGAAGGATTTAAAAAGAGCCTGCATAATCAGTACCCGTAAACGCACGAACCTGTTTATTATCGGGGAACAAAAATGCGGTACTACTTCTTTGTTCAAACTGCTTAGCAGGAATGCGCAGATTTTACCCGCATCTATAAAAGAATGTAATTATTTTAATACCAATAAACTCAATGCAGATAAAGGTTTTAGAAATTATCACCGGGAATTTAAACAACTCTTATATAAAAAATATTTGTATCAACTGGATGCCACCCCTGATTATTTTTCGGATGAAAAAACCGCGGGAATCATTCATGATTATAACCCCTGCGCGAAAATCATTATAATGCTTCGCAACCCGGTGGCGAGATTTATATCCGCGTATAATTTTTATTTCTCCAATATCGTTGATGATCTTGAAGGCGCATACCGGAATTATTTTCAATATTCTGAAAAAGGTAAAGCCAAATATGCATTTCTGCAAGAAAATCCTGCTTTAACCATTGAACAATTTTTGAATTTCGAATTAAACGGAAAATCTCCATTATTGGCATTGCAAAGAGGCCATTACTTTGAGCATATTGCGAACTGGGAAAAATATTTTGACAAGAAAAATACCTGCATTTTATATTTTGAAAATTTAATATCAGCCAAAAATTCGGAAGCAGAAATTTTAAAACTCGAAGAATTTTTATCATTACCACTGGAAAAGGAATTTCCAAAACAGAATTCATCTTTAAAAAAAATAGTTGTGCCGGAAGAAGTTATTTTAAAACTGGAGAAATATTATTCGGTAGAATTAAACCATTTAAATATGCTCATCCCAAAAAAAAATATTTTAATAAGAGAAACTTATATAAATGAACAGGGTTAAAATTTTTCTTTTAAAATATATGCAGTCAAAAGGTTTAAAAATTGTACGCATACATTCAGATCAACAGAGGAATATTTATGAAGCCATTTTTGCAAAATATGCTGCCAATACAATGCTTCCACAGGATATATATACTTCGAATCTTGAACTAATTGAAAAACATATTAAAAACATTGATGGTGATATTCTTGAATGTGGTGTTTGGAAAGGAGGCATGATCGCTGGTATTGCTGATTTATTAAAAGGTGATAGAACGTATTTCCTGTTTGATAGTTTCGAAGGCCTTCCACCAGTTAAAGAAATAGATGGTTGTTCAGCAAAAAGATGGCAGGAAAATAGTAGTGGAGCAGATTATCACGACAATTGCAGTGCACCTGTAGATGATGCTGAGCAAGTCATGAAACAAACCAATTGTACTTATAAAATTATAAAAGGCTGGTTCAATGAAACATTACCAAAATTTGAGGCAACCCAAAAAATAGCTTTATTAAGACTTGACGGCGATTGGTATGATTCAACTTTGATTTGCCTGCAACATCTCTATCCAAAACTTTCAGAAAACGGTTTGCTCATAATAGATGATTATTATGAATGGGATGGTTGTAGCCGTGCTGTGCACGATTACTTATCTGAAATAAAATCCAGCAGCAGGATAAAAACTTATAAAGGTATTTGTTATATTATTAAAAAGGAAAAGTGAAAAGCCCTAAATATCTCCATACTACGATTGAACATAACCTGCAGGCTCCCAATGAAATTGTACCGTTTCTTATCCAGGCATTTCATCCAAAAAGCGTGGTGGATGTGGGTTGTGGACTGGGAACATTTCTAAATATCTTTTTGCAAAATGGCGTTGAAGATATTGCAGGAGTTGACGGTGCATGGGTTGATAAATCGAAATTATTCATTCCATCAAAATATTTTATTACTGCCGATCTTGAATGCCCGTTAGATTTTCAAAGAAAATTTGACCTGGTCATCTGCCTTGAAGTGGCTGAACATTTAGAAGAAACTTTTGCAAATGTGCTGGTTGATAATCTGTGTGCGCTCGGTGATATAATTATTTTTTCTTCAGCTATAAAAAACCAGGGCGGCCAAAATCATATCAATGAACAACCCTTTACATACTGGGTTGAAAAGTTTAAACAAAAAGGATTTATTTTTTATGATGTATTCAGAACAAAATTCTGGAATAACGCGAGCGTCAACTGGTGGTATAAACAAAATATGTTTTTAGTAATGAAAGATTTAATTCCGGTGGAAACATTTTTCCCCGGTGCGAAGCCGGTAACAGATATACAGGAATACATTCATCCGGAATTATTCAAAATGCAATCCGGGAATTTAAACATGCTTAAACAACAATTAAAAAAAATAAAAGAAGGAGAGATGTCCGCGGCTTTTTATTTTCAACGCTTTAAAAAAGCTTTAAAAAGAAAGTTCATAAAAAAATGAATGGCCTTTCTGTTATAGTTTGTTGTTATAACAGCGCATATCGTTTGCCGGAAACCCTGCGCCATCTTGCTCTACAGGAAACTAACTTTGCATGGGAACTGATCATCGTGGATAATCTTTCTATTGATGATACTGTTGCTGTCGCCGAATATTGCTGGAAAGAATATGCTACTGATTTGCCACTTCAAATAGTTCCTGCAACTATACAAGGTTTGTCACATGCCAGGGAAAAAGGTGTAACAACAGCAAATTATGAAATCCTTATTTTTTGTGATGATGATAACTGGCTGGATAAAAATTACCTGCAATATGCATTTGACATTATGCAGTCAAACGCCTCTATCGGTATTTTAGGTGGCCGGTCAGAAGGTGCATTTGAAATAACAAAACCAGCCTGGTTCGATCGTTTCGGGCAGGCTTATGCGATTGGTAGGCAATTCAGTAAAACGGGTATCGCAAATGCGCGTACATTTATTGCAGGCGCCGGTATGGTGACAAGGAAATCCCTTTTAGAGAAATTAAAATCCTGCTCCTTTAATTTTGTAACTATTGGCCGTACAAAATCAAATCTGCTATCTGGAGATGATGCAGAATTATCACTGGCAATGATGTATATGGGTTATGATTTGTATTATGATGAACGGCTTTATTTTATACATTATATGACCGCACAAAGATTGCATTGGCCCTACTGTGTGCGCATGATGTCAAAAGGGCACGCCATTCCCCAATTGTATTTATTCTTTTATGATTATTGTTATAAGTCATTCTCTGCAAAGCAAACACCTGAATTTGAAGAAGCCTACCAGGTTTTAAAAAAGCAAACCTGGAAAGATGTAAAGCAGGCCATGTTTCATGCAAAACCTTTTTGGCTGCCGCTGGCAATTTTATTAAAGACCCGTCCTGGTTCGCGGAAAGAAATATATTTAAAAGCAAACCTGCATAAATCAATTTATCTCTTAAGGAATAAGCAGCAATTGAGAAAAGCATTTTATACCATACGTACATTTTTACAGGAACTTCAGCAATCGA
Source organism: Chitinophagaceae bacterium (assembly GCA_049289155.1). Lineage (GTDB taxonomy): Bacteria > Bacteroidota > Bacteroidia > Chitinophagales > Chitinophagaceae > JAFDXJ01. The sequence goes on along the minus strand of JBAQJB010000088.1, from coordinate 427 downwards.
AATTGCGCCAGGAAATAAAAGAATTGCAAAGCCAATAGATGGAAGAAAAATTACCATTGATCTCCATCATTATGCCCGCTTACAATGTTGAAAAATTTATTGAGCGGACCATTAAAAGTATTATTGCACAAACCTATAAACACTGGGAGCTAATCATTATTGATGATGGCAGTACCGACGGCACAAAAAAAATTATTGATACTTATTTGAACATTGATACACGTATAAAATATGTTTACCAGGAAAATGGTAGGCAGGGAAAAGCCAGGAATAAAGGCATTGAAAATGCCCAAAGCGATCTCATCGCGTTTATGGATGCAGATGATATGTTGCTTCCTGAAATGCTGCAAGAGCAATTCACTCTATTAAAGCAAACAAATGCTGATCTTGTTTTTTCATCAGTAGATTACGTGGATGAAGATTTACA
>JBAQJB010000087.1:0-11681 GCA_049289155.1 Chitinophagaceae bacterium | reverse complement strand
GTCCATACCTGGATGAGCTTTGAACCATACAGGAATTTTTCTCCGGCATCTTTTCCTGTAAAAATGCCGCCACTGGCGATCAGGGGAATTTGTCCGCCGGATTTTTCATACAGATACTGAAGTACTTCCGTGGATTTTTTTTGTAATGGTTTTCCACTTAATCCTCCATTACCTATTTTTTCTATTTCGTTTTTTGATACTGATAAACCTTCTCTCGAAATTGTCGTATTGGAAACCACCAGGCCGGATAATTTTACCTCTGAAGCAAGGTCCATAATATCATTCAATTGTTCATTCGTAAGGTCTGGTGCAATCTTTAAAAATAATGGTTTGGGAAATGCTTTTGCATCATTGATTTTTTGCAAATTTTCCAGGATTTGTTTTAATGCGCTTTTTTCCTGTAATTCACGCAGGCCGGGCGTATTCGGGCTACTCACATTTACCGTAAAGTAATCCACGCAATTAAATAATTCATGGAAACAAATTTCATAATCTTTCCAGGCATCTTCATTCGGGGTGATTTTATTTTTTCCAATATTTCCGCCGATGATCATCCGGTTTTTATCATTGACATGTTTCTCTTTCCAGTCTTCCAGTCTTTTTTTGATAACTTCTATACCATCATTATTAAATCCCATCCTGTTGATGAGTGCCTTGTCTTTAGGCAACCTGAAAAGGCGTGGATGCTCATTGCCCTTTTGAGCAAGTGGAGTAACAGTTCCGATTTCTATACAACCAAAACCCAACGCATCGAGTTCACGCAAGTATAATGCGTTCTTATCAAAACCTGCGCCCAGGCCGACACAATTACGAAAATTAAGTCCAAATATTTCTTTGCGGAGCGATGCATCTTCAGGTGAAAAAGAATTTTTAATTAACCGGTGAATAAACGGAATACTGCAACCTGTTTTAAACAATTTCATCGAGGCATGATGCACTGCTTCCGGGGGAAATAGAAACATACATTTTCGCAGCAGCGGGTAGAACATAGCGCGAAGATATAGTTTGCAAAAATATTTTTAAAAAGAGGTTTTATTCATGGGTTTGCTTCTTTGTTTTCGGTACTTTTTTTATACCCAACAATGGATGCATATAACTTGGGACAAGTTGCCGTGGTTTATTCTTTGGAGGGCCCAATGGTTTTTGGTATTCCAAATAATAAATTTGCAATAAGATTAGAAAATAAGAAATTAATAATGGCCCAAAAATTAAACCGGTGATACCAAAATATTTTAAACCCATAATAATACCCAGGACAGTAATGACCGGATGAACATCAGCCATCTTTTTAGCCAGCATGAAACGTATCACATTATCCATAAGGCCCATAACCAGTGCGCCCCATAAAATAATAAAGATTCCAGCCCCATAATTCCCCGTCAAAATCTGGTATAGAGCCATGGGTACCCATACAACTCCGCATCCAACCACGGGCAATACGGAAGTGAAGCCTGTAATTACACCCCAGAACCCGGCTTCAGGTATACCAGCCATTTCATAACAGGCAAAGCCAAGTAATCCCTGCATGACTGCAATGGTAGGAATGCCTATAGCATTACTGATAGTTTGAGCAACCAGTTCCTTCCCGAATCTTTTAATCTTTTCCCCGCTAAATGGCAAATAAAAAACGATGGAGGCTTCCATCCGGCTTGTATTTTTGATCATAAAGTAAAGGAAGAAATACATCATGAGTAAAGAACTTACGATTCCTAAACCCTGGTTCAATATAGCTTTTAACACATCTGAAGCCACCGACTGCGCTTTACTAAGTGTATTTTCTGCAATAATATGAACGCCCGCTTTACTATAAATTATTTCATCGAAATGTTTGAAAGCATTGATAACATCGTTGGGATTTGAAACTACAGTACTTACTTTATTAAAAAGCAAAATCACCAATAGGGAAACAGGTAATAAAATGATGAAAAACGTTACGAGGATCACAATAAGTGCAGCAAGATTTTTATTCCACTTTTTTTTCTCCAACATCCAAAGCAGGGCAGGTTTACACAATACATAAAACATAATGGCACCTAAAAAAGCAGTAAAAAACTGGATCAGGCTGAAAATCAAAATCAGGCCGAAAGAAAGTATGATAACCGCGAAAATGTATTTATTAATTATATACTCTTTGTTATGCTCCATTGATTTTGTTTAATTGGTACAATGATTGTATCTTTTCCACCTATAAATAATCGTAAAAATAACTGGTTATGAATGATAAGCGTAATTTTTTTTCCGGCTTTATTGCCGGCGTTGCATCCTGTGCTTTTATTTACCTATACCTTCAAAGTGATAATGGTAAAGAGATGATCACGGAAATAAAAGATAGAATTCAAACTGCAGGCAGCAAACTCTTTGCTACCATTGATAAGCTTGATGAAGAAGCAGAGAATCTTTTAGAAAAAGGCCGGGAGTTTTCCAGGCAAATTGGCATAGATTAACACAATACTTATCAATTAATTTTAAAATGAGATATTATGGAAAATGAAGATGATTTTTTTTCAGAATCAAAAGAAAAGGTGGAAAGCTATATCAACGACAGGATTATGCTGATAAAATTACAGGCTGTGGAAAAAACTTCCCGTTTAGCGGGTGCTTTTTTTACCATTATTATATTGGGACTGATGTCTGTTTTTATTTTATTATTCCTTAGCCTGACCCTGGCTGCTTTCCTGGCAACTATATTAGGTAGTTTATATTGGGGCTATGGCATTGTTGCTCTTTTTTACATAATTCTTGCTATCATAGTAGTTGCCATACGCAAAAAAGTTATTGAAAAACTGATGACCAATTTTTTGGTGAATATTTTATTTGAAAAAACAAAGGAAGATGAATAATAAGATTAAAGTAGAAAAGGATCTGTCCGGAATCAATAATTTGAGTGACCTTCAAAAGGAAATTGCCCGGTTGAAAATTTCCGTCAAAATGCAGGAAGTTGCATTACAGGAAAGATTAAAAGAAATACCCAAAGAATCTTTAAAAGCCGCAGCTGGTGCGGTTTTACCGGCAGTGGTACAACGTGCGATTTTTACAAAGTCATTACAGCCAATTTTCAGGCTTGGAAAGTCACTTTTATTTTCTGGGAAAAAAGGTAGGGTTGATTTAAAAGAATCTGCCATTAAAGTTGCAAAAGGTGTAGGGATTTTCGCCGGCGCTAAAACAATCCTTAACTGGATAAAAAAACGTAAAAGCAATTAAGTACATACATATTTTTTCTAAAAAATCAACCTTTTTTCTAACAGGATCTATTAGATAATTTTAAAACTCCTTTCCTGCTGACAGTCAAAAAAGTTCTATATAAATCTTTAAAAATAATAGCCTGGATTGTTGGTTCAATCCTTTTGTTATTTATATTGGTTCTAATCGCCATTCAAATCCCGGCCGTACAGAATTTTGCCCGGGGAAAAATTGTCACTTACCTCGAAAAGAAAATTCAAACAAAAGTTGAAATCGGGAAATTAAGTATTGATTTTCCTAAAAGAATCGTCCTGGAAAATATTTATTTTGAAGACCAGGCAAAAGATACCTTACTGGCCGGGAAAAAAATACGGGTTGATATCGCATTACTTAAATTATTAAATCATACTATTGAATTAAATTACCTGGAACTCGATGGCATTCGTGCAAATATTTACCGCAAGGGAAAAGATACTGCTTTTAATTACCAGTATATTGTTGATGCCTTTGCCGGGGACCAGGAAGCCACGCCCACAAAGGCTTCCACACCGATGACGTTTCATTTGGACAAAATTGTATTGAACCAAATTACCACGACTTTTAAAGATGATTATACCGGGAATGACCTGTATGCCTACCTGGGAAATTTCAACGTAAATATAAAATCCTTCGAGCCGGATAAAAGCACCTATAATGTACCTACTATCTCACTCAATAATGCCAATATTCGTTTCAGGCAATATACACCGTTGCATATAAATGTTCCTCTATCAGCGCCACCAGCGGATTCTGCAAATGTTTCGAAAGCAACAAAACTTACACTCGATAAAATAGATTTTACAAAAGTAAATTTTGAATATAACAACCAGGTTGCCAATATGCTTGCCAATGTAAACCTGGGTGAATTTCATACAGCCTTTGAAAAAATTGACCTTAGCAAATTATATATTTCTTTGAGAAATTTGGAATTGAAAAATTCAATGATCAGTATGAAACAAGGTGTGGCAAAGACTGCCGGGCAAAAATCCGTAACAGTTACAAGTGATTCATCAGTTGCACCTGCCGCGGAATGGAATTTTAAATTACAAAATCTTGCCATTCAAAATAACTCAATTAACTACGATAATAATACTGCTGCACCTGTTGCATCCGGAATGGATTTTAATCATTTGCATTTTACCGGTTTCACTATAGCTGGTACACAACTTTCCTTTTCACCAGGTATTTTCAGGGGAAATATAAATCAACTACAGGCAAAGGAACAAAGTGGTTTAGATCTTCAAAAATTCCAGGCAGGTTTTTATTATACAGATACAGCAGTTAATATCAGCAACATGATTTTGCAAACGGATAAAACAAAATTGCAGGATGAATTGCACCTGAACTATGCTTCTTCAAAAATTTTATCTGAAAAGCCGGGCGAATCTTTTTTAAAAGCGACTATTTCGGATAGCCGTATTGCGGCAAAAGATATTTTACTTTTTGCGCCTCAATTGAAAGAACAATTGAAAGGAAATGAAAACGCTGTTTTTTTATTGGATACAAAAATGGAAGGTTATGTAAAAAATTTATCTATTAATAATTTTGCTTTTTCCGGTTATGGAAATACTTCTATCAAATTTTCGGGGAAGATCCAGGGCTTACCAGATGCGAAAAATGCAAATTTTGCAATCAACCTGGCGAATTTAACTACCACGAAAAATGATATTGAAAAACTCATTCCGAAAGGTAGTTTGCCCACATCCATTCAACTGCCACAACGCATCACTGCATCCGGAAATTTCAATGGCAATATCAAAAATTTCACTACAAAAATAAACGCACAAACATCAATTGGAAATGCATTGGTAAATGCGAAGATGAGCAATAATGGAAAATCATATAATGCAAATATCTCTACCAAAAATTTTGATCTTGGATATTTATTGAAACAGGAAAAGAATATCGGGAAAATCAGCCTGGATGCGGATATCAAAGGTTCCGGCCTGGATTACAAAACAATGAATACAGATATTCATGCCATATTAAAAGAAGGCGTTATAAAAGATTATAATTATCAAAACCTGCTGGCTGATATTTCATTAAAAAACGGGCAGGCTAAGATTACTTCATCTATCAATGATCCAAATATTTCTTATACGTTGAATGGTGAAGCAATGCTTCAGAATAAATTCCCTGCGGTGAAAATGGATATTAAAATTGATACATTGAATGTGCAGGCATTGCACCTCATGGCAGATTCTTTGCAATTGAGCGGAATAATTCATGCAGATTTTGCAAGTACAAATCCTGATTCATTGCAGGGGAAATTAAAATTGTATGATCTTTTTGTTACAAATAATGGCCAGCATTTACACACAGATACAATTTCAATGCTCGCAGCGCAAACAGATTCCGGCCAATTGATTACACTAAATTCAGAAATGGCCAATGTACAATGGCTCGGAAAATATAAATTGTCTGAAACAGGCAAAGCAGTGATGCATACAATAAATAAGTATTACAAACTACCATCTTTTAAAGATACTGTTTTCACACCGCAGGATTGGCGCATGGATATGGACCTGAAAGTTTCCCCACTTGTTTTACAATTCCAGCCGAAACTGGAAGGCACAGATAGCATTCATGCAAAGTTGATTTTTTCCAGTGCGGATGAAAAAATTGATTTTAGTTTGAAAGCGCCGCATATACAATATGGCGAAGAAGCCATTGAAAATTTCAGCGCATTTGTGTATGGCAGCGACAATTTACTGGATTATAATATAGGCATGGAAAAAGGCGGCAGCAAAGGGTTTCAGTTGTATCAAACTTCATTATCCGGATTTATTGCCGATCAGAATTTGATAACCGCTATTCTATTAAAAGATAAAGAAGATGAAGTTCGATATCATTTTTCTACCACATTTACACCAAAAAATAATGGCTTCACTGCAAGCCTCAGCCCTGAAAACGCGTTATTGAATTATGAAGAATGGGATGTAAGCAAAGACAATTATATTCAATATGATTCTTTGGGAATCATTGCGCATAATTTTAAAATCACGCACAACAATCAATCGCTTAGCATCAACAGCCAATCGCAAACGCCCACAGCGCCGGTTGAAGTTGCATTCAACGATTTTCATATAAAAACACTGACTGATTTTGCAGACCAGGATTCGTTGCTCATGGATGGCGCGATCAATGGCCATGTAATCATAAAAGATATTATAAAAAATCCTGTTTTCACTTCAGACCTTGCCATTAATAATTTCAGTTATAAAACAGATACGTTGGGAAATATTAATGTGAAAGTGGATAATGAAACAGCAAATGCTTTTAACGCTGATATAAAAATTACGGGCCAGGATAATGATGTATCCCTCACAGGAAAATATTATACCGGAGAAGGAAACCTTGATATGCAATTGGCTATTAATAAATTAAATCTCGCTTCTATCCGTGGCTTTACTGCCGGGCAATTGGATGATGCAGGGGGTTTTGTAAGTGGTAATTTTAAAATTAACGGTAATTCAAAATCGCCGAAAGTCAACGGCACTCTGCAGTTCAATGACGCATTTGTTACCCCGACAATGTTGGGCGAAAAGTTCACTTTGAATAATGATAAAATTAATGTTGATGAAAGCGGCATTCATTTTAACCAGTTTTCACTCACAGACACAACAGGTAGTGAGGCTATTTTAAATGGTGATGTATTCACAAAAGATTTCAGGAATTATTCATTTGCATTAAATTTTAAAGCCAACAATTTTAATGTCGTTCATTCCACGCAGGCAGAAAATAAAATGTTCTATGGCGACCTGAATATTGATGCAGATATTAAAGTGAAAGGAAGTTTAGAAGCCCCTTCAATTACTGCAAATATTAATGCAAATAAAGAAACTGATTTTACTTTTGTTTTACCAAGTAATAACCCGGAAGTAGTGAGCCGTGAAGGTGTCGTAAATTTTGTAGATAAGAGTGCACCAAAAGATACAACAACAAAAATAGATTTTCGGGATACATTGATCAATACAAAAGCATTTGCGGGTATGAATGTTTCCGCCAATTTCACAACAGATACTGCTGCTGCATTTACCCTTGTTATTGATGAAAGAAACGGTGATGCACTGAAAGTACAGGGTGGTGCAAACTTAGCAGGAGGTGTTGATGAAAGCGGTAAACTTTCACTCACAGGCAACTATGAACTGACCAATGGATCCTATCAATTGACTTTTAATTTTCTCAAAAGAAAATTTGATATTCAGCGCGGAAGTGTAATCACATGGACCGGTGATCCTACTTCAGCCATTGTAAATATTACCGCACTCTACCAGTTAAAAGCGGCCCCGATAGACCTTGTGCAACCAATTCTTGCAGGCCAATCAGAAAATGAAATAAATAAATACAAACAAAAAATTGATGTACAGGTTTTCCTGAAAATGACCGGTGAATTATTAAAACCGCAGATCAGTTTTGATATTGCATTACCAAATGATGAACTCTCGCAATGGAGTGTTGTTGATGGAAAATTGCAGCAATTAAAAACAGATGAATCAGAATTAAATAAACAAGTATTTGCTTTATTGCTTTTAGGAAGATTTGTGGGAGAAGATATTACGCAAAGCGCGGCAAGTACGAGTACATCTACTTTGGTGAAACAAAGTGTGAGTAAAATTTTAACCGATCAGTTAAATAAATTAGCGGGAAATTTGATCCAGGGAGTGGACTTAAGTTTTGGCCTGAATGCGGAAGATGATTATAGTACAGGCACACAACAAAGCCGGACCGATTTAACGGTTGGCGTTTCAAAAAGTTTATTGAATGACCGCCTGAAAGTGAGTGTGGGCAGTAACTTTGAATTAGAAAGCCCAAGTGGCACAAACAGGGATGCAGCAAACATTGCAGGCGATGTGGCCATTGATTATAAACTCAGTGAAGACGGGCGTTATAAAATTCGAGGTTACCGCAAAAATGAATATGAAGGTGTAGTAGAAGGCCAGGTAGTCGAAACAGGTTTGACATTTATATACACACTGGATTACGATCATTTCAAAGAATTATTTGCGAAGCCTGATAAAAAATTAAGAAAGAAAATCAAAAAGCAAAATAAAGAAGCGAAAGAGGAAAAAAAGGAACAGCAACAGGAAACAAATGAAGAAATGAATAATAATCCGTAAAGTGAAGAAGGTTTATTTTAAAAGAAAATAGTACATGAAAAGGTTATCCATATTTGTATACTTTATTATTTTGATTGCTGCATACTCATGTAGCGCCACTAAAAATATTCCGGACAATGATGCATTGTATACAGGTGCAAAAGTAGAATTAACACCAAAAAATGACTCTGTAAAATATAAAAAGAAAGATCTCCAGGCCGAGCTAAAAGACCTTATTCGCCCCAAACCAAATGCGCGCATTTTTGGTATCCCATATAAAGTACTTATTTATAATATTGTGGATTCGCCGAAAGGCAAAGGCCTTGGTTACTGGTTAAAATATAAAGTGGGTGAACCACCTGTTTTGGCAAGCCAGGTAAATACAGAAAAAAACCGGGAGATACTTGCAAACCGCCTGGAAAATAATGGTTTTTTCCGTTCAACAATGACAGCCGATACTTCCATTAAAAATAAAAAAATGGAAGCCACATATAAAGGCCTGGTGAGTAACAGGTATTTTATTGATACGGTCGTTTATGAAACAGATTCTTCGGTATATGGAAAAATGATCGCAAGGCTTGAGAAAAATTCTCAATTGAAAACCGGCAGGCCGTATACACTTGACCGAATTAAAGCAGAACGCATACGCATAGATTCACGACTGAAGGAAAGAGGTTTTTATTATTTTAACCCGGATGATTTAATTGTTGATGCAGATACTACAATTGGAAATTACAAAGTGAACATGTATATGCGCACGAAAGAGGATGTGCCTCAGAAAGCTAAAGAACAATTTAAGATAAATGATGTGGTTGTTTTCGCGGATTATAATTTACAAAATGATACCAGTATTTCACGTGTCATAGCACAATCAAAAAAAATGGATGGCTATTATATATATGATCCCGAAAACCGGTTTAATCCTAAAATTTTTCGCCGGACTCTTGTATTTAAACCAGGTGATTTATATAATAGAACCGCGCATAATTTATCTTTAAACCGGTTGGTGAATTTAGGTATTTACAAATTTGTAAAAGCAAGTTTTGTAGAAACAGATACTACGCGCAAACCTTCATTGAATGCTTTTTATTATCTCACACCGGCAAAGGAAAAATCAATACAGTTCCAGGTTTCGGGGCTTACAAAATCCAATAATTCCACGGGAACAGAAGTATCATTGAGTTGGAAAAACAGGAACTTTTTTAAAGGCGCGGAACTCTATACAGTCCGGCTTTTCGGTGGTATTGAAAAGCAGGTTTCCGCACAATCCCAGAATGTGAATACCAACAGGCTGGGTATCGATATGAATTTATTTTTCCCAAGGGTTATCGGGCCGGTACAATTTAAAACCAACAGTAATTTTGTGCCCCAAACGAAATTATCATTAGGTTATCAATTGTTCAACCGAAATACACAATACACACTTACTTCATTTACTGCGAGCGCGGGTTATGTGTGGAAAGAAGATATTACCAAAGAACATACATTGAATATTTTTGCATTGAATTTTGTGAACCCGGCTAATATTACTCCTGAATTCCAGGATTCATTAAAGAATAATATTGCACTGGCAAGAAGTATAGAAAAACAATTTATTATTGGCTCCAATTATAACTACAATTACAATTCTTACCTTAAACCAAACCACAGGAAAAATAATTTTTACTTCAATGGTAACCTGGATTTATCCGGTAATATTTTTGGATTAGTGAGTGGTGCGAATGTGCGCAATGGAAATCCAAAATACATTTTCGGCCAGCCATTTTCACAATATGTAAGAGCAGAACTCGACTTTCGGCATTACCTGAAAATAAATAAAACCACCACGCTCGCGAGCCGCATTGTTACGGGACTGGGTTATGCTTATGGAAACAGTTATACTATGCCTTTTATCAAAGAATTTTTTGCGGGCGGCTCCAGTGATATCCGGGCATTCCGCGCCAGGTCTTTAGGGCCGGGTTCTTATTATGCTGGCAATATTGATACGCTGGGTTTTTTACCGGAACAGCCGGGTGATGTAAAGCTGGAATTAAATACAGAATTACGTGCAAAATTATTTTCCGTTATTTATGGCGCTGTATTCCTTGATGCCGGTAATGTGTGGACTGTACGGGAAGACACAACAAGGCCCGGCTCAAAATTTTCCAGTAAATTTTTTAGTGAAATGGCACTCGGCACAGGTGTTGGCTTACGCGTAGATGTCAGTTTTTTTGTGCTTCGTTTGGATGTCGCATTCCCCTTGCGTAAACCATTTTTACCGCCAGGCAACCGTTGGGTTTTTAACCAGATCGATTTCGGAAATAAAGACTGGCGCAGGCAAAATTTAGTTTTTAATCTTGCAATTGGATATCCTTTTTAGGAAAGAATTGTTTGAAATTTTAAAACTGAATACTATATCATAAATTATACCTTTGAGATAGAATTTAAGATTATGGCAATAGATACTCAAATGCCCGACAAAAAAATTGAACTTATTCAGTGGTTATCTTCATTGGATGATAAAGCTATTATTGAAAAATTAATACAATTCAGAAAAAGTGGATCAAAAGATTGGTGGCACGTAATTTATAATGAAGAGAAAACTTCAATTGAAAAAGGAATTAAAGATGCTGATAACAAAAAGCTAAAGGATCATTCATCTGCCAGAAAACTCTATGCAAAGTGGCTATAAAATTTTGTGGACTAATCATGCATTAGCCGAACTCGAAAAAACTATTGAATATCTTAAAATAAATTTTTCTGAGAAAGAACTAAAAAGATTAGCTCACAAAATAGAAGGCATTACAGAACTTATTTCTCAAAATCCAAACTTATTTCCACATTCTGATAAAGAAGGAGTTTATTGATAAATAAATTTTTGTAAATATGAACACAGAAATTATTTCTTAAAAATATTTTGACTTTTTAATTTTTTAAAATTAAATCAACATAAAAATTTATTCAGCACAAAAAAAGCCGGCTAAAAATAGCCGGCCTTAATTTTAAATCACACAAATTATTGTACCACCAGTTTTTGAGTTTTATTTCCTTCATCACTGGTTATATTAATTATATAAACTCCTTTGGCAAGATTGTTTACAGGAATTGATAATACATCGCCTGCATTGATAAGGCTTTGGGTAATAGTGTAAACTATTTTCCCGGTTGTGCTTACCATGCTGATGCGTACATTATTTAATCGTGTACCGGCAACCAAAGTTGCTTTATCGACTGCAGGGTTTGGCCTGATACTAAAGAATGTGCTTGCGCCATCCAATGTTACTTTTTTAATATCTGTATATGTAAAACGGCCGTCAAGATCCACTTGTTTTACACGATAATAATTATCACCTTGCTGAGCAGATTTATCTGTATACGCATATT
>JBAQJB010000086.1:0-2814 GCA_049289155.1 Chitinophagaceae bacterium | reverse complement strand
TCTTCTGTTTTCTGCACCAGCCCGCTGGCGCCTTTTTTACTGTTGATGATGCGGTTAAAATTAATTTTCAATGCAGCCAGCAATGGCCCGATATTATCATGCAGATCGCCTGCAATTCTTTTGCGTTCATTGTCCTGTACGGTAATGAGTTTTTTTAATGTTTCAGCCTGTTCCATTTCCAATGCCAGTACCTGTTCTTCGTGTTGCTTTCTTTCCTGTAATAAATTATAAAACAAGCCAAAAGCAAGAATGATATTTTCCAGCAAACTTCCTAAGGTGATGCCATGCTCTTCAATAAAATAATTATTGATAATTCCTGAATTATCGAATAGTTGCACGACGGTCATGGTGCAGATCACGAACATGGCTGTGGAAAATATTTTTGCCGTCGCGCCGGATCTTATAAAATTGATTGGTGTAATTGCGATCAGGCAAAGTGAAAAAATCAATGCGAGATGCCATATAATGAGCAATGCATCTTCTATAATGTAAGGCAATCCTTTAATAGAGAATAAAAGCATGCTGATTATAGAGACAGGTAAAATGTATAGCATCATCCTGGTGAACTTTAAAATTTTTTTTAGTGCTTGTAACTGTTGCGCGAAAACCAGGCTCATCACGAGAAGCAGGAAATAACAGGCGCCAATACTACTCACAGGCCTTATGATGGCATTAATCATTGGCAGTCGCGGATACATATAAGGAAAGAGATAGCCATAATGAGAGAGGATCCAGGTGAACGTGCATACAATATAACCAAGGTAAGCAGCCAATACTTTTCTCCTGAAAACAAAAAATGCCAATAGGATAGTTGTGATGATCAGGCTAACAACCCCTATATAAAAATAAACAATTTGTGCATGGTGAAAATATTTTTCCTGGAGTTCATCACTGCTTAAGAGTTCATAGTGCACATTGATATTTTTTTCCGCGGCTTTCATCGCTATCAAATAATATGATGGAAAATTATTTACTTCCACAGGCATCGTATGCCACACATATTTATTTTTCGGGTCGTATGGAATAAGCAAGCCGGCCCGGTACACAAGTTTGCCTGTAAGATTATTTTCAAGCCTGTAAACGGCAACAGTATCGAGGCTTGTATTATATATTGAGAGGAATAAATCTTCCCGGTTGATTGGTGTATTTATTTTAAGAACGATATATTTATAATCATTTCCAGCCATTCCAAAATTCACCCGGTTATCGGTTGCTTTAGCAAAATGAAGAGAAGAAAAGTCAATGTGTTGAATGACCTGTTCCGGTCGGTCAGTAGCGGTGATAATTGCAATGCTGTCTTTTAATTCGTTCCGGGCAATAGCCGTTAATGCGATCCCGCAAAGGGAAAGACAAATGCATACAGTCCGGCCCGTGTTCGTGAATTTCATGTGGTAGAAATTCTGGTTTTGAAAATAAGTCTGGTACCCTTTAATAAGCCATTTTAATTTTGAAACTTCGTTTCACAGGGGATGTATGCTGAGCAGTAAATTGTAATAGGGAGCAAGGTAAGGGAAATTGGGGAACTATTGGAAATAAGATAATTATTTATCACTAATACAAATTCTATTACAACATTTTCTTTTCAATAAGTATGTTACACCTCATTAAAGTGCTATTGATTTCCTTCAATTCATTTTTATAGAATTGGTAAGCAAAATAGCCAGTGCATCATCGAGTGAATCTAATACGTGCGTTTTGTTGGCTAGTTCATATGTATAGAAATGTTTATAGCCATCTACAATTTCTTCGAGTGTTAGTTTATCCGCTTCGAGTAATTTCTTTAAAAATGCAAGTTTTTCTGTAATCGTTGTTTCACTCCATTCAGTTGAGCCGGGATCAAATACGGTTCTTAATGTTCTATGAGAATGCTGTTAACGAAAAACTTCATCAACCAAATCCTGGTAATCTATTTTCATAATTTTATAATCTTTATTACATGTTTACGTAATCTCTTATAAGATAAATTTTTATTTTCATTTCATCCCCTTTCATTTTTGTATACAGGCAAACAATCATTCTTTTCCCAACCGCTTCCCATTTATTGCCCCTTTAACAAACCTCTATCTTAAAAGAAACTTAAAACTATTTTTCTACACTATTCGTAACTAACCCAGGAACCCAAAAGGTTTCGGGAGTGATCACCCTTTTTTACAACACTATTTTCTTAAACAACAAAAATCTACACATGCTACATTTGAAACTCAGAAAGCTACGGCTACCAGTCGTTGCAGCCTTGTTTGCATCAGCAGTGGTCCTTATGTCATCCAGCCACAGAGAAGCGCCGATGATATCTAATGACCCGCTCGCAGACAATACCGATGTTTATGCATTCCGTAGTCCTGATAAACCAGGCACTATCTGCATCATCGCGAATTACATCCCGGGACAACTGCCTTTCGGCGGCCCGAATTATTATCATTTCGGGGAAAATATCCGGTATGAAATTCATATCGATAATGATATCAATACCGCAGGTGATGATATCGTTTACCGGTTTACATTTCATCAAACGAATGAAGACCCAACCACATTTTTCAACATCAGGCTGGGAAAAGAAAACCTGAAGACCACCTATACCATGGAAAAAAGTACAGATGGCGGACAGTCTTTTCAAACCGTGCTGACCAATGGCTACGTGCCGCCATATAATATTGGCGAACGTTCTATAACATCTACAACCGGTCTCGGTGCTTCTTCTTATGAGCAGTTGTTCAATAATGGAATTCTTACAGCCAGCTCTGGTGAAAAAGTTTTCTGTGGCCCGGTTGATGATCCTTTCTATGTGGACCTGGGAGGTATTTTCGATCTCGGTGA
>JBAQJB010000085.1:0-4506 GCA_049289155.1 Chitinophagaceae bacterium | reverse complement strand
CCCCCCCCCCGCGGGCATCTTCTTTGTTAACATTGATATTTTTTTCCGGTGGCGGGTAAATTATTTTCTGCTGAATAACCGGTGTTAATGCAAAACCGATGAAAGAAAACAGGTATAACTTTTTCATGATTAGTTGGTTAAGGTGAAAAATATTTTTTGACAGTTTAAAGGTATAATAAAATTTTTTTAAAAGAGCAAATTATTTATGTTAGGGAATTTGAAAAAAGAGGTACTTTTTTCTCCATCAATTTTTCATTTATCTTTAAATTTAATACAATTATATATTGTTTGAATTAATTTTGAATGAGAAAAATTCAACTTTTCTCATTCATATATTGTAGTATCAATTACATAAAGAAACCGGAAATATTCTCTACTCCCGGTTTCAAAAAATTAACCATTAACCATTCACCATTCACAATTATTCTTTCTGTATTAAATAAGAATTTGCCTGCGCGGTGCAGGTGACCACCAAATCATTAATACAAACATGTGAAGGTAAGGTGGTGCAGTAATAACAGATCTCCGCGATATCAGCGGGGTGCAGCGGTTCATACCCTTCATAAATGGACTTTGCTTTTTCTTCATCGCCTTTAAAACGCACGAGAGAAAATTCTGTTTCTGCAGCACCGGGATGTAGTGCGGTTACTTTTATATGATACGGCAATAAATCAATGCGCTGTGCTTTACTGATCGCTTCCACCGCATGCTTGGTAGCACAGTACATATTTCCATTCGGGTAAACTTCCTTAGCAGCCGTAGAACCAATATTGATGATATGCCCTTGTTTATTTTTTATCATTAAAGGCAATACGGCGCGGCTCACATTAAGTAATCCCTTCACATTTGTATCCAGCATAATATCCCAGTCTTCCATGGAGGCTGTGTCAAATGATTCGCGGCCAAGTGCAAGGCCTGCATTATTTACCAGCACATCTATATCCTGCCATTCAGCAGGTAAATTTTTTACAGTATCAAAAACTTCTTCCCGGTTTCTCACATCAAAAACGAGGGGTAATATTTTTACACCAAAAGTTGATTGCAGATTTTCTGCAATGGATTTTAATTTACCTGCACGCCGTCCGGTAATAATACAATCCGATTTTTGCGATGCGAATTTTTCTGCAATGGCTTTTCCAAAACCGGCAGTAGCGCCTGTTATAAAAACGATCTTTCTTTTTTCCATACTAATTAGCAAAAATAAATCCTGTAAAACTTTTACCTGATCAATACAATGGTTCCTTTTTTATCAACTGTTTTTCCCAAATAATCCACTGCCTCGGCCTGGAAAACAAAAGTTCCGCTACCCTGCTTCTCTCCTTTAAATGTGCCATCCCAGCCTTTTCCAATTTCATTCGTACTGAAAATTAATTGCCCGTAACGATTATAAATGCGGAAGAATTTAAATTCTTTCATGCCCACTAAGATCGGTTTAATATTATCGTTCAATCCATCGCCATTTGGCGTAAATGCGCTTGGCACAAATATATCAGGCATGGTTTTGAAAACGATGACCAGTATGTTATCATAACCCACGCAACCTTCCGGCGTTTCCGCTTTTACAAAGTACCTGATTGAATCAACGGTGGAAGGTAAAACAGCCACAGGATTTGCAATCAATGGATTATTCAAACCAGTTACCGGGCTCCATGTATAATACGTACCGCCTGTTGAAGTTGCATTTAATTGCAATGGCTGTGTTGCGACGATCACCGTATCATTCCCCGCAAATGTATACACGGGTGGCGTTACCCGCACAACTACCGTATCTGTAACCGGTTTTGGACAACCTAATGTGTCCGTAACAGTTAGAAAATATTGAGTGGTATTTTGCGGTCCTGCCGTTGGATTAAGCGTGTTTGGATTTACTAAAGTGTTTGTGGGTGTCCAGGTAAATGAAGAAGCGATAATGGATGCATGCAATACAACTGTTTTTCCAAAACAAATTCCGGTATCAAGGCCTGCGTCAACAGATGGGTATGGAACAACACGCAGGAAAATATCATCTTTGGTGAAACACTTCCCCACACTGGATGTCAGGGTATAATTGGTATTCACTAATGGCGTTGCAATTGGGTTTAAAATATTGGGATTATCAAGGCCTGTTACGGGTGACCAGCTATACGTTAAGCCATTGGTTTGTGGGTTTAACTGAACGCCATCCGTTAAACATATCGTGGTATCGCTGCCTGCATTCAGCGAAACAAAATCAATCACATTTACAACCACAGAATCTGAATTCTTACATCCCTTTTCATCTATGGATAAATGATAGGTCGTAGTCTGTAACGGGAATACAGTAGGATTTGCGATCCCTGTATTATTAATATTATAATTTGGTGTCCAGGTATAACTTACCCCGGAGCTCCCTGAACTGGACTGTAGTTTTATGGAATCTTTTGCGCATATTAATGTATCATGAAAAGGCAGCGTTAAAGAAGGCAGGTCATTGATGATCACATCTTTCATAATAGTTGCTGAACAACCTTTGCTGTTGGTCACAGTAAGTTGCACCTGTACCGTTCCCGGGTTCGGGTAAGGATAGGTCGGATTTTGGAAATGGGAAGTATCCGCCAGGGTTGTCAAATCTCCAAAATCCCAGCGCCAGGAATCAATCACACCATACTTTGTAGTGGTGAGATCTTTAAACTGGTAAGGATTTAAAACACAACTTCCTGCTGCACTGAAATCAGGGAAAAATCCTGGGTAAACCAATGCAATTGTGATCGTGGAATCTGTACATTGTTCCCCTTTATTGATCACTAATTTCACGGTATACTGACCCGTATCGGTATATGTGTGAGTAGCTACAGGTGCTGTGGAAGTATTATTCGGTGAAGCAGGATCCCCGAAATCCCATAAGTATGTATGAATGCCGGAAGAAGTGGATTCATTTTGAAAAGTTAATGTAAATCCATCGCAGGAAAGATACGATGGTTTTAAATCCGCGGCTGCGAAATCACAATTGCCAATTGTGAGAATAAAATCTTTGCGATGCACATTTAATATAACGCCATTCCGCCATTCTGTAGCCGCCACATTTACAACATATTTCCCGGGAACTTTTGGAGCATCTCCACTGATCGTACCTGTTTTTGGGTCAATGAATACGTCAGCCCCCAATGGAAAGCCACCTGAATAAGGCGATAAATAAGGAAGCCTGATAAGGCTGAGAAATTGCGTGGGAACAGGATTGGGATCTGCATTACTGCCACCATCATATGCAGGCAAAAATGAATAGGAAAGCGAATCTCCGTCTGCATCATTGGCACTGAAGTCCAGTATAAAATGTTTTCCTGCACAAACAATTCCCGTATCCTTCACAACGAATTGCGGGCAATTATCAAAACCTGTGGGCATTACTGATTTGCCCGGAATCGTTGTAATAAATGTTCCTCCTACCGCTCTTGTACTCACCGGGTCATCATCAATATTTGTCATTTCCTGGCGGCTGTACCTTACCCATGATAAAATAAATCCTTCCGGATTATTATTGGGAAGATCAATAAAATTACTATACGTTCCCACCTGGTAACAAACATTTACACTGCCGATGAGACAAGGAATTGCACCCGGTGTATTTTGAATGACAGGCGGATTGCCAGTCCATTCCTGTTTTAAATTAAGGGTTGTATAAAGTTGTGAATTGGCGTTATAATAAATACCAATATTCACCACTTCCCCATTCAATGAGGCGCCGTTGGAAGTACACTCCCGGAAAAGGCGCATGGTTATTTTATATTTGTTGGTATTTGGTTGTGTTCCGGGGCCAATGTATTGGTAAAATAATTCGCCACCCGAAATATGCGTGGCAAATGATTGTATTGAAAAAAATAATAAGATTATTATATAGAGGATTTTTCTCATGTTCCATTCAGTTTATTCGGGCGCCGTAAATTTTTTAATTCCACTAATAAAATCAAGTATAAAGCTAGTTAATTTTTCCGGCGCTTCCAACATACTTTTATGCCCTGTATTTTCCAAAATGTGAATATAGGAAATATCCGGCATGTGTATTTGTTTTAGCAGGTCCTCCAGGGGCGCGGCGGTATCTTCTGTGCCACAAACAAATAAAACCGGAACGCTGCTTTTTTCCAGGACCTCCGTATTATCGGGCCTTTGCATCATAGCGCGGTAATATTGAACCAGTGTTTCTGTAGTAAAATTTTTCCCGTTTTCTACGTATTTAGCAATCATCGCCCGGTGATTTTCCCTGAATTGATCTCCAAAAAGAGGAGGCAAAATTTGCCGCAGAAATTCATGCGGGCCATATCTTTCCATCATGCGGATACTTTTCAGCCTTCGCTCCTGTTGCAACTCCGTATCGGCAAAAGCGGTGGAATTGATCAAACCAAATCCCAATAATTTTCCGGGAAACTTTTTAGCAAAAGCTAATGTGATATAGCCACCCATACTCTGACCAAGCATCATACACTGGTCAATTTTTTCATGGATCAACAGTGCATGTATACTATCCGCAAAATCTTCCATGGATACTTCGCCACC
>JBAQJB010000084.1:0-11119 GCA_049289155.1 Chitinophagaceae bacterium | reverse complement strand
TATGGCCACTGGAATTTATCATGACAGATATTGTCAATGAATTTTATGGCCCAAAAGCAGTACGCAGGATCAGTTATACAGCGGTTGCTTTGATCTCTTATGCTTTTATCATGTTTTATATGGCCATACATGTACCTCCTGCAGGTTTCTGGGTTTCCAGTAATGTACACAATGGAGTTCCCGATATGCAAAATGCATTCAATGGAATATTTGGCCAGGGCATGCGTATTATTGTTGGAAGCTTAGTCGCTTTTTTAGTAAGCCAGATCGTAGACGTTACCATTTTTCATAAGATCAAAAAGATAACGGGTGAAAAAAAAATATGGTTACGTGCTACAGGTTCTACATTGGTTTCTCAATTGGTAGATAGCTATATTGTTTTATTTATTGCATTCAGTGGTGTATTTACCTGGCAACAAATTCTCGCGATTGGTATTGTAAATTATACCTACAAATTTATCATGGCAATTGTATTGACACCTGTTATCTATTTTGTTGAAAAAAGAATTGTAAAATATGTAGGCGAGAAAACTGCACACGAAATGAAGAAGGCTGCGATGGGCGAACCTTCTGATGGGTTTCAAAATATTCCCACAGCCGGCTAATCTTTTTTATTTGGATGGCTTTTAAAATAAGTATAGGAAAAAATCACCGGCCAGACTGTTATAATTATTGCTACGGAAACTAAAACGATCAATGCAACAGAAAATGGAAATACCAGTCCGAATAATGCGATAACGAGTCCACCAGTAAACCACAATTTACCGGCAAGGCGATGTGTTTCGCGCCAGGTATCGTCACTCTCTAATGTCCATGGCGTGCGGATTCCGGCGAAATAATTGGGTTTAATACTGTACATTACATTTCCCATAAAAGCAAAAAATAATCCCATGGCAATGGGCAGTGATTTTCCAAATTCAAATTGCCCGGTTTGTGCAGCATGAATGACCATACAATTGATTAAAAACATGAGAAATACGACTGCAATAGCAATTTTTTTAAAAGCCGTTGCGCCATATTTCACTTGTTTTTTCGGATCAATAGATGGTATAAATTTTAATAAAAGGTACACTAAAATGCTTACCAGGCCTATTAATCCAATGATCAGCCAGAGTTCCGATTTGGAACTTGATTTGTCTGCTTCGCCTTTTATATCAAAATGTGTTGGCACAATTGCAGGAAGGTTTGTATATATTGTTGCCAGGTAGATAATTGGAATGAGCACCAGGCATAAAACGATCCAATCGGAAGCTGTAAATTTCTTTTTCATAATCAGTTCATTTTTTAGTATTTAGTTTTATCAGCCATTTTATCATTTCATCCATAACAGTAGTATTAATGGAATAAAAAATATACTGGCCTTCTTTTTCAGCCGTTACGAGGCCTGCCTGCCGGAGCAAATCCAAATGATGTGAAATACTGGGCTTCGTGATCGTAAACTGATCAGCAATTTCTCCTGCTGTCAAATCTTTCTTTTTCAGCAATTCCAATATTTCCCGGCGGGTAGGATCGTTCAGCGCTTTAAATAAAATGTTCAAGGCATTTATATATTTAGACAAATATCTAAATATATATTCAAAAAAACAAACTTTGGATAAGTTTGTTTAAATTTTTAATTAAAGGATTATTGAATGTGGTAAAATGAATTACACATGCAAAATGTTTTCTGCATCTTCCTTTTCTTTCAACGCTTTGATCAGGTCCAGCGCCTCTGCCACTACATCACACATGATCGTAACCAAAGAGCCCGGTTTAGCAGTATTGT
Source organism: Chitinophagaceae bacterium (assembly GCA_049289155.1). GTDB lineage: Bacteria > Bacteroidota > Bacteroidia > Chitinophagales > Chitinophagaceae > JAFDXJ01. Next base: position 9,354 of record JBAQJB010000084.1, on the reverse strand, counting down.
AAGCATGCATGATGGCTTCTTTCTCATTGTAAATGATGGTAATGGGAATATCTGATTTTTTGGAAATATTAATTCCTTCCACCAATAAATTCACAATTTCTTCGGCAGTTCTCCCGCGAAGATTTTTATCCTGCCGGATAATTATTTCATCAAAACACCTTCCTGAAATAATTCCCAATTCCCGGATATCTTCATCCCGCCGGTCGCCGGTACCACTGATGATACCTACTTTTGGCTCGCCATCCATTTTGCTTACAAAATCACAAAGCAATTCCAGTCCCGCAGGATTATGGGCAAAGTCAACAAGAAATTTGAAATTCTTGAAATCAAATAAATTCAATCTTCCCGGTGTTTGTGAAGGGGAAGGAACAAATGAAGCCAGGGCTGTTTTAATATCATCAATCGTAACATCTTTAAATAAATAGGTAGCCAAAATAGCGGGCAGGGTATTCATAATATTATGTAAAGCCTTGCCTTCATATGTAATAGGAATTTCACTTACTTTCATCACTCGTATTTTCCAGGTACCTTTTAATACAGATACATAGCCATTTTCATACACTGCAGCATAGCCACCATTTTTACAATGCTCTTTAATATGAGGATTGTTTTCATCCATACTAAAATAAGCCACGTTACAGTCAAGGTCTTTATGCATATTATAAACCAGTTCATCTTGGGCATTTAAAATAGCATAGCCATGTTTGAAAGTGGTTTCAGCAATAACTGCTTTCACCCGTGCCATTTGTTCAAGTGTGTCAATGCCTCCTAATCCTAAATGATCAGCAGTAACATTTGTTATGATAGATACATCACAATTTTGAAATGCAAGTCCTGATTTCAGTAATCCACCCCGGGCACATTCCAGCACTGCAAAGTCAACAGTTGGATCACGCAGTACAAATTGTGCACTGAGCGGGCCTGTGCAATCTCCTTTCATCAGCAACTGGTTTTGAATGTACACACCATCACTTGTTGTATAACCCACTTTTCTTCCAGCAGTTTTGCAAATATGCGCGATGAGCCTTGTGGTAGTAGTTTTTCCATTAGTACCGGTAATTGCGATAATTGGAATTCTGCCATTACTCCTGTCGGGGAAAAGCATATCGATCACGGGTTCTGCCACATTTCTTGGCAGTCCATCCGCGGGTTCTATATGCATGCGGAAACCCGGGGCTGCATTCACTTCCAGCACGGCACCGCCATTTTCTTTGATAGGCGTACGCAGGTCATTTGCCATAATATCAATACCACAAATATCGAGGCCAACAATTTTTGCAATACGTTCGCACATGAAAATATTATCCGGGTGTACTTCATCTGTTACATCCGTGGAAGTGCCACCAGTAGATAAGTTCGCCGTTGGCTTCAATAAAACAAGTTCTCCTTTTGGCGGAATCGTTTCCATGGTATAGCCTTTTTCCTCCAATATTTTATCTGTAAAAGCATCAGGCGTAATTTGTGTCAATACTTTTTCATGGCCAAACCCACGGCGTGGATCTTTATTCACTTCATCCATTAATTCCAGGATGGTATGTTTTCCATCACCAACTACTGAAGCAGGTGTTCTCAAAGCCGCACAAATAAATTTATAATTAATGACGAGTATACGGAAATCAACACCTGTTATATATTTTTCTATGATCGAACTTCTGCCATATTTTTGAGCCGCTTCCAACGCTTTCGTAGCTTGTTCCCAGGTAGTGATATTTGTAGTATTTCCCTTTCCATGATTTCCATCTATTGGCTTTATTACTAAAGGATATCCAAATTTGTCCACTGCATCTTTCAACCCTTCAACTGAGCGGATAACAGTGCCGCGTGGTACCGCGATCTCGGATGTTTCCAGCAAAGCTTTTGTTTCTTCTTTATCACAGGCAATGTCAACAGCAATATTACTTGTAGTACTCGCGATTGTTGCCCGTATTCTTTTTTGATGCACACCATAGCCCAATTGAACGAGGCTTTGTTTATTAAGCCTGATAAAAGGAATGCCTCTTTTTTGCGCTTCTTCAACGATGCAGCCGGTGGAAGGCCCAAGCCTGGTGTTTTCTCTTATTTCACGGAGGTTTTGAATATCCTCATCCAGGTTATATGAAATATTATCAACAAGTGCCTGAGCAATTTTCACAGCAGCGCGTGCAGCATATACGCCGGCATCTTCTTCCATATAACTGAATACCACATAATAAATTCCTTCATCGCCGGTTGTTCGTGTTCGGCCAAAACCACAATCCATTCCTGCCAGCGTTTGAATTTCCAACGCAATATGTTCTATCACATGGCCCATCCAGGTACCTTCTTTTACCCGTATAAAAAATCCTCCCGGAACACCTTCACTACAACGATGTTCATACATAGTGGGGAATAATTTTTCCAGCCTTTCTAAAAATCCATCGATCGTATTTGTTGGCTTTTGTTCCAGTTCTTCAAGGTTTAGCCGCATTTGAATAAGTTTCAGCCTGCGTACACTCCAGTAATTCGGGCCTTTCAGTACTTTTATATCTTCAATTCGCATGTGTGTTTTGTTTTAATGTGTTGTTTTTGAAAGAATGAATTTTTTTAATTTTATCGATTGATCTGTTTCGAAAAAAAGGAAGTTAGGTAAATATATTATCTGCAATAAAATAAATTTTATTCGCAAACCATAATCTTTTTAATTTTTATAAAATTTGTAAAAACCGGAAAGCTTCTTTTTTATCCACATTTTTATACGATTATATTTTTAAAATTTACAAGGAATTTTCATGAAAATACAATTCCCTTATTTTTGTAAGAACCACTAATTCAATTCATGAATGAAATAAAAGGCAAACTCTTTGCGATAGGCGGCGCCGAAGACAAAGGCACTAACCTTGAGACGGGAGAAATACACCGTAATAACCTGAATTTTTTTGAGCTTCAAATTTTAAGCCGCATCGTTGAAGAAGCCGGTGGGCATAATGCGCGCATTGAAGTAGTAACTACCGCCAGTTCCATACCAAAGGAAGTGGGAGAAAATTATTTAGCTGCCTATCATAAAATCGGTTGCAGGAATATTGGTATCATGAATATCCGTAGCCGCGATACTGTGAATGACGGGGATTATTTAAAACGCCTGAAAGACTGTGACTGTGTGATGTTTAGCGGGGGAAACCAATTGCGCCTCACGGCTATTTTTGGAGGAACAGAATTTTTAAATATTATTAAGCAACGGTATGTACATGAAAATTTTATAATTGCAGGAACCTCCGCTGGCGCCATGGCTATGAGCCAAACAATGATCTATGAAGGGAATGCTACAAAAGCGCATTTAAAAGGGGAAGTGAAAATCACCACCGGCCTGGGTTTTATGGAAGGGGTTATTTTTGATTCACATTTTGAAAAACGGGGGCGCTTTGGAAGACTGGCACAGGTAGTTGCTTCTAATCCTTCCTGCCTGGGAGTTGGCCTGGGCGAAGATACCGGCATGCTGATCACAGAAGGTAATAAGATGGAAGCGATCGGAAGTGGATTAGTCATGATCATAGATGGATATAATATCAAACACAGCAATATTGCTGATATACCTGAGGGCAACCCGATCAGCGTAGAAAATCTGAAAGTCCATTTTTGTGCAAAAGGAAACGGGTATTTAATTAAAGAAAAAAAGTTCGTGGTTAAAATGGGCGCTACTACTACGCCCGTCATGACGGACACGTATGAATAACATGATTTTTCTTTTAATGTAGTTTTCTATCTGTATTATTGGGCATGCGATCCGGGCAACTTTTATTTGTCATCCTCTTTATTATAGCAATCACTGTTTTTTCTTTTTTAAGAGAGAAGAAAAAAAAGCCGCGCGTACTATTTTTTGGAGCACCTTTTCAAAATAAAGCCGGGCTGATTACTCAGATGCAAAAGATTGCCGGTTACGCATATGATTTTTCCTGGCAAAGTTTAACGTCATCCGAAAGTGCCGGGTATTTTGAATCTGTTGAAAAATCGATTCATGCAGTCAACCCAAAAGCAGTTTTCCTCTATATTGATTTATCTGTTTCCATATTAATAAATGGCGAATACAAGCCCGTAAACCTATTGCCGTTTGAAAATTTTTGCAGGCGGAATGCACTTTCATTACAGGAAAAGCGCATTCTGCTGGTCATCATTTTACAAAGATCTGCAATACCTCAATTTGAAATGATCGGGAAAACGATCAATGAATTCGCATTACCTTTCATCAACATGGATGAAATTATTGAGCATCAAAACATCGTTGAGAACATGCACATTTTTTCTCAAACCGAAATTGAGAAACTTGCATCCAAAGCGATTCATTTATTGGATGCGGAATCCTGATTTTTTTTACAGGCAATATTTTATTATCTTGCGAAGGCATCTTTTACTTAAAACTATAAACTACTATTATGATAACATGGATCATTGTTGGGATTGTTGTACTGCTCATACTTTGGGCAGTTGGCATTTATAATAAACTGGTACAACTGAAAATAAAAGTGGATAATAGCTGGAGTGATATCCGCGTTTTTTTGAAAAAAAGATTTGATCTTATACCTAATCTTGTAAATACTGTCAAAGGGTATGCGGCACATGAAAGTTCCGTTTTTGAAAAAGTAACACTGGCCCGCAATGCAGCGGTGGCAGTGCCAGCGGGAGATGTACAGGGTGCTGCGCAAGCTAACCAGGCTTTGGGTGGCGCATTGCGCGGCTTATTGGCCATCGCAGAAAATTATCCTGATTTAAAAGCCAATCAAAACTTTTTAGAATTGCAGCAATCTTTACAAACAATAGAAACAGACCTGGGAAATTCACGCCGTTATTATAATGCTACCGTGCGTGATTTTAATACAGCCATTCAACAATTCCCCGGTGTTATTGTTGCCGGTATGATGCATTTTACGGCAAAAGAATTTTATGAACTGGATGATCCTGCTGAAGCAAAAAATGTAGAAGTGAAATTTTAAGCCAATGTTGAAAAAAATATGTTTGCTTTTTGCAATTGTTTTTTGCATATCTAGTAGTGCATCTGCACAGGAATATTTTACCATTAAGGATTATGGTATTGATGTGAAAGTAAATAAAGATGCTTCCCTCGATATTACTGAAAATATACTGGTACATTTTACAGAACCCCGGCATGGAATTTTTCGCATGATCCCTTTCATTTATCGTAAAGTTGCACTGCCGGAAAATACAGAGAAAGCTGAACAGCAATTGAGCAGCGATGAGAATACCCGTACTATTATTGAGAATATTAAAGTTGATAATTGGAATTTTGAAACCAGTACAGAAGGGGATTATAAACAAATAAAAATTGGTTCGGCCAATTCCGAGGTTGACGGCGATCAAACATATATCATTCACTACACCGTTTTAAATTCAATTAATTTTTTCACGGATCATTCCGAATTATATTTTAACCTTATTGGAGACCAGTGGCCTGTTCAGATAGATTCAGTACATTTTCGAATAATGTTGCCAGGCGCTTTAAATGAAACGCCAAAATCCTTTGTTGCAACAGGTTACACGGGTTCTACAGAAAATAGTACAGTTACAAACTGGGAGAATAATGAAATTTTTACTGGTACGACCACCACTTTTTTAAACCCGCATCAGGGCCTGACAATTGGCATAGCTTTCCCCAAAGATTTTCTTATAGCACCCAATTATGAAAGGCGTGGTATGGGTTGGCTGCTGCTTCCTTTGGTTGGTTTTATTGGAATGTTTTTTCTCTGGAATGCAAAGGGCAAAGATGATAAACGTACTGTGCAAACGGAATTTTATCCGCCTGAAGGAGTTAGCCCTTCTGTTGCTGGATATATTATTGATAGCGTACTTAATACAAAAGATCTGACTGCACTCGTGCCTTATTGGGGCGCAAACGGATATTTGCAAATTAATGAAACAGAAAAAAAATCATTGGCCGGTTTATTGAAATCCACTGAATATGAATTTGTAAAATTAAAAGAGTTACCGGCAAACAGCCCCGATTTTGAAAAAACACTTTTTCATGGAATTTTTAAAACTGGAAATAAGGTTAAACTGGAAGACCTGAAAAATGTTTTATACACGAGTATGAGTACTGCCAAAACTCAACTCGAAGCTGATATTAAGCGGGAAGATTATTTTGTGAAAGGTTCCCGCAACATGGGATGCCTTCTTCCGGGCCTGGGCTTTTTGATTTTGGTTGCCGGTATTATTACATTAGCTTATACCTGGTATGATTACAAATGGCTGGGCATTTCAGTTTTATTATTTGGGTTACCTTTTATGATCTTTGGATTTTTAATGTCTAAAAAAACAGAGAAAGGCACAGATTTATACTATCACTTACTTGGCTTTAAAGAATTTATTAAGTCCGTAGAGAAGGACCAGTTAAAGGAATTTTTAAAACAGGATGATCGTTATTTTGATAAGGTCTTACCATTTGCAATTGTATTTGGTTTGGCTTCAGTCTGGAAAGATAAATTACAGGGCCTGGATATTCCGCCCCCTTCCTGGTACAACGGAAATTATAACAGCGGTACTTTTAATTCCATGCTTTTTATGAATAGTGTTACTAATTCAATGAGTGCCATGTCCAGCACATTCACAAGTGCACCTTCCAGCAGCGGCAGCAGTGGCGGTAGTTTTGGAGGAGGAGGCTTCTCCGGTGGCGGTGGCGGTGGAGGAGGAGGTGGTAGTTGGTAAAAGAAAGAGTATAAAAAATACCCCGCATAAAAATGCAGGGTAAGTATTTATGAAAAAGCAATTACTTAATAGTGATTTCTTTTGGAACCACTTTCAATTCCTCTTTCTTGGGAAGCAACAATTTTAAAACGCCATTCTCATACATCGCTTCAATGCTATCCACATTGATTTTATCTTCTACACTGAAGCTTCTTTTAAAGCTGGCTTGTGTGAATTCTTTGCGATGTGTTTTGTACTCATTTTTTTCAGCCTCCGCATTTTTTTCATAGCTGATGGTGAGCATTCCTTTTTCAACATTCACTTTGAAATCTTCTTTTTTCAAACCTGGCGCAACCAGTTCAATATGGTAAGCGTCTTCGGTTTCATGAATATTTACAGGAGGCATCATCCAGTTTTGTTGAGAACGGCTGAGAGAAGGCATGCCTGTAAATAATTCGTCAAAAAGGTCGCTTAATGGCTTGTAATTTTGCTTTGTGATCGTAGTCATAATAATAAATTTTAAAGTTTTTAATTTGAACATTTAGATTCAAACAGTATGCCATGTCAATTTGAATATCAATTAGTTGAAAAAATTTCAGGTTTAATAAAAATATGCGACACAATGACAATTATTAAAGGATTATGGTGACAGAATGGCTTATCATAATCTTATCTTTTTAGGAATAAACATTTTCCGTATTTTTGTTTTCCCAAAAAATTAAAAATATGTATCCAACAGAAATAGTAACACCGATGAAAGCGGAACTCACAGAAAATGGTTTCGCAGAATTATTAAATAAAGAAGATGTAGAAAATCAATTGAAAGAATCCGGTACTACATTGATCATGGTCAACTCCGTATGCGGTTGTGCTGCAGGAAGTGCAAGGCCGGGTGTGATCATGTCCGTGATGAATTCAGAAAAAAAACCTGATCATTTGGCAACAACATTTGCAGGATTTGATATAGATGCAGTGAAAGCGATCCGTGAACATTTAGCACCTTATCCGCCAAGTTCACCTGCTGTTGCATTATTTAAAAATGGCGAACTGGTTCATTTCCTGGAGCGTCATAATATTGAAGGTAAATCAGCACAAATGATTGCCAATAACCTTATTGCTGCTTTCGAAGAATATTGTTAGCAGCGAACATTATCCATGCACAGAGCATTTGTTCGTGGATGGGTTAGTAAATACCGCCTCCTTTTTCTAAGGGAGGCTTTTTTTTGTTGATGAAGTTTCATTTGTAAATGCTTGCATCCAAATCATTTTTTTAATAGTACTTTGCCTGTAAAATATTGAGCCAGATGCAATTTGAAAATTCACTTTCTTTCGCGCGGGAAATGGATAAAAAAGACCCGCTTAAAAGTTTCCGTAAAAGATTTTATATTCCCACATATAAAGGAAAAGATACAATATATTTCACCGGCAATTCATTGGGCCTGCAACCAAAATCCACCAAAAAATATATACTACAGGAATTGGATGATTGGGCGAAACTCGGTGTGGACGGGCATTTCCACGCCAAAAATCCCTGGATGCCTTATCATGAAAAGTTTTCCAAATTAATTGCCGGCATCGTTGGGGCAAAATCACATGAAGTAGTAGTGATGAATCAATTGACGGTAAACCTGCATTTACTGATGGTCACTTTTTATAAACCCACTACAAAAAGGTATAAAATAATTTGCGAAGCAAAAGCATTTCCTTCCGATCAATATGCCTTGGCTTCACAGGTTCGTTTTCATGGATTAGACCCGGAGAAAACTATTATAGAAATTTCACCACGCAAAGGTGAACATGCGATCCGGCATGAAGATATTTTGCAAGCCATAGAAAAACATAAAGACAGTTTGAGCCTGGTGATAATGGGTGGTGTAAATTATTATTCCGGGCAGGTATTGAATATGAAGGAAATTACAAAAGCTGCACATGATGCCGGCGCGTATGCGGGTTTTGACCTTGCACATGCAGCCGGGAATATTATTTTGGAACTTCATAAATGGAAAGTGGATTTTGCATGCTGGTGCAGTTACAAATATTTAAACAGCGGCCCGGGCGGCGTTGCCGGAATTTATATTCATGAAATATTTGCGCGCGATACTTCATTACAACGCTTCGCCGGTTGGTGGGGGAGTAAAAAAGAAACCCGCTTTTCTATGCCTGCAAATTTTGAAGCAATCCCTTCTGCCGAAGGCTGGCAAATGAGTAATGCGCCAATTCTGTCAATGGCAGCACATAAAGCTTCGCTCGATATTTTTAAAGAAGCCGGTTTGAAAAACCTCGTCTCCAAAAGCAAAAGTATGACAGGCTTTTTATTTTTTTTATTACAGCAAATACAAATGCAACAGCCCGGTTTGGTAGAAATTATAACGCCGGTTTCTGAAAAGGAACATGGGTGCCAGGTTTCATTATTGATGCTGAAAAATGGGAAAGCTATTTTCAATCGTTTAAAAAATAAAGGCGTTGTCGCTGATTGGCGCGAACCAAATGTAATCCGCATTGCACCCGTACCATTGTATAATACCTATGAAGATGTTTTTATATTTTATAAAATTCTGATGCAGGAGAAATAAGATAATTTATAATTGTGAATGGTTAATTGTTAATGAATGCCGGATGTAGAGAATATTTCCGGTTTCTTTTGTATAAGTTTTTCAAAATTTATTAATCTTTATAATATTCAATACGCAATGCTCAATACACAAT
>JBAQJB010000083.1:0-1645 GCA_049289155.1 Chitinophagaceae bacterium | reverse complement strand
GCTTTAGTTCTATTCAATCAATGGTATCTGGACCTTTCAAACACTTTTTATAATTATGCTGATGAAAAGTTTTTTTCATCAAATAAAGTAAAAATTCTTTTCTTTAGCGCCTCAATGTCCTGTCAATGCACACTTGAGATGTGTAAAAAGCAAACTATAGAAATATTAACTCTTGTAAAAGAAAAGAATCTGGATTATTGGATTGTTGATTCTTATGAGCACAATGATCTGCAGATAAAGTATGAGACTTTTTTCGCGCCGTCTTTAATCGTTTTTGATTCTGATAATAAAGTACTACATAAAATTGAATATGATGAAAAAATGTTGGAACATTTAACAATGTTCTTAAATGGTTATAAAGGTTAAAGTGATTTACAAAATAAAATATACTTTATTAGTAATCACAGAATATTAAGTGGAAAATAAAATGAAAACGAAATTTGAAGAGATAGCAGAAACATTAAAAGAATCAGTTGGCTTGGAATACGAACCCGTTGGAATAAAATTTTACGAAAAATCTCCTATGAGTGTAATTCCGAAAGTCGAAGACCACAGAATGTGTCAATTGGTTATGCGAGCAAGAAAAGGCGAAAAATTAATATTGACGAAAGATGATATCTCTTGTCCCGCAGCAGCAGCAGCTATTGGATTTAAACCATTGCCTAAAAATTTGCAAGATGGAACGATGCTTCAAGGATATGGAATTTTCAAAGATAAAGAAGCTGCTGTAAATGTAATGAATGATATGCCGCGTCTTGAACAAGGCAAATATGAAGCTGTTGTTGCAATGCCATTAAAGGATTGTGAAGAAGAGCCCGATGTAATAGTAATTGAAGATGAAGTTTAAAAGTTAATGTGGATTGCTCTTGCATATCTGAATGAAGAGGGCGGCCGGCTAAATATGAGCACAAGTATTTTGCAAGCAGTTTGTGTTGATTCGGTTGTTCTTCCTTTCAAATCTCAAAAAATAAATATGAGCTCCGGATGCTACGGCTGTCGTGATGCTACTGATGCAAAAACTAATGAGGCAATTCTTGGAATTCCATTTTCTAAGCTTGAAATGATAGGTGATAATCTGAAATATCTGAAATCAAAAGCAATTGATAGATCGCGCGCTAAACAAGTATATCAGGCTTTTTCAAAAAGGATTGAGGAAGCTAATAAATGAAAAGTAAATTGATTTTATTCGGATTTATGCTTTTGATTTTAATGTCTTCAAAAGCATATCCACAGACCGATAAGATTTATAACTTAGACGAGCTTGTTAACGCTGCATTCCAAAATAATCCGCTGTTAAAAGCGAATGAGAAAAATATACTAGCAGGGATGAAGCAGATTGATTATCTCAATAAAAACTACCTCCCTCAGATCTATTTTGACTTAAACTTTTCACGATGGGATTGGGTGCCGACAAACAAACGATTATATCTCGACAATTCATTAAATGATTTATACGCAGATTTAAGAGTTAGTCAGTTGATTTTTGATTTTAGTAAGAATGCTATTCAAAAAGATTATGCCGATATATCTGTTAATTTAGATCGGAATTTTACCAGGAAATTAAAACAAGCATTTTCTTTTTCTATTGCAAAAAGTTATTTCGAGATGCTAAGATCTGAAAGAACAATTGCGATACAGGAAGAAG
>JBAQJB010000082.1:0-4304 GCA_049289155.1 Chitinophagaceae bacterium | reverse complement strand
GTGCCCACGGGCACATCACTCACCATTTGGGATTGTACAGAATTTGAAATTATTTTTTCCAGCCCGTTTTCTTTTACTTCAACAGATGATGAAGGGTAATCATAGTACGCATGCATAGATGATTTGTCATTTGACACGATCATATAATGCCCATGTGGTAACATAGCTGCCTGTTGAATAATGCCATCACCTTCGGGCATATAGCCGAGGTATAAATAACTGGCAATTATTTTTTCATCATAACTATTCCCGGAGAAAAAAGGGTGATTGATCACGTGATCGTATTGAGAACTATATACAATGCCATCCATGCTAACGCCCGTGTATAAAGGCTTTACGCCCATTCGGTCGCGGGCCAGCCAGAGGGCATTTTTTTCAACATCATAAAAAGCAAAAGCAAAAATCCCATCAGCAAGCGCAAGTGTTTTTTCCAGCCCAAGATGAATGAGTGCGTATAAAAATAATTCTGTATCCGAAGTAGATTGATAAGCTATATCGTAAGGCAACAATACTTTTTTAAAAGCTTCCGTGTTATACAATTCACCATTGAAGGAAAGACAAAATTTTCCGGAGGCAGAAAACATTGGTTGACGGCCATGCATACTTGTATCGCGAATAGATAAACGCGTAAATGCCGCTATATAATTTTGTTCATTCTGCCAGAGATGCCTGTCATCCGGCCCGCGCCGGTGCATAGTATCCATACAATGCACAAAATAAGATTCGTGCAAATCCCCTTTTTTAAAATGATAAGCACCTGCTAGGCCACACATGAATTTTTCATTTTTTATATAAAAAATTTATGAAGCACATTCAATTCTTTGACAAAGCATACCTGTACACTTCCATGAGTTGATCCATTTGTTTAGCTCCGTTGAAATCTTCTTCCAGTTGTGCAAAATTCAATGGGAAATCATACGTAATCTTCTCTTGTATTATAGATTTTATTTTTTCCGCAAGCGCTTTTGCATCACCGGGTGGCGTAAGGTAGCCGCCATATTTTTGTATTAATTCCGCTGCACCACCAGCATTGGAAGCAATCACTTTTTTTTGGCAGAACAGCGCTTCAATAATCACCAGGCCTTGCGGTTCGGGCTTTACAGCCGTATGCACGATCAAATCCGACACATTGATTATAGCCGGTATATCATTTCTATTACCTGCAAATACAACTTGCTTTTCCAAACCATATTTACGCACTAATTCTTTTAGCTCTTCCAAATATGTTTCTGAGCCAATCCCTTTTTCAAAAGAACCAACCATTAATATTTTAAATTGCACCGGCAGGTTTTTCAAAAGATGCATTGCTTCAATGAGAACATGCTGCCCTTTCCAGGGAATGATCCTTCCCAGGTTTGCAATGACAAAATCATTGTTTTTTATATCAAAGCTGGTTTTAATATTTTCACCGGGCATAAATGGTTTAAAAACTGACCTGTCCACAAAATCATTTAAGACAAATAATGATTGTGGCGAAAGATGAAACAATTGTTCATATTTTTTACATTCACCGGCTGTTAAAAATATCCATGCAGCTATGCACTTCTTTTGTCTTTTATACAAATAGAAATTAATCCCTTTATAGTAACTCCAGTTTCCCCTGGTATGTAAAACCTGTGGCACGCCTGCTTTACAAGCGGCACGAATGGAAGAACGGTCTGCATGCAAACCACAATTATGGTGAATTATACCAGGATTTATTTGCTGAATTAACCGATATATCGCATTGACTTTAGGACGGTCATGAATAAAATATCTTTTAAAATAAGTAAGTTCTGAATATACTATTTTAAACAACTTTCCCTTTACTTTTTTTTGCTGATTAAAGGCCGGGGTTTTCCCATTTATATCAAGATAGTACACTTTGCAGCCAGGAATTTCTTCAAGCTTTTTTGTAAATTCATTTTTACAATAACAAATAACAGATGGCTCAATCAAATCCTGGTTAATATTTTTCAGCAGTTCAATCAAAGCATGCAAAGTGCCTCCGCCCGCCGGTTGATTGATATACAAAACTTTGATTTTTTTATCCATTATTTATCAGCTGATTCAATGCGTCTTTTAAAACCGCTACAACTCTTTCTGTGCTTTTGCCATCTGTATAGGTTAAGATCCTGTTTAATATCTCCTGCCTGTTTGTGGAAAGCCTTGCAGGATATTCCAGGGCATTTTTGATCGCTCCTATAAAATCTTTTTTAGATTCCGCAATTGCCAGTCCACCCGTTTCAATGATGGGCAGAAAATGTTCCTGCCTGTACATGTCTCTTAATAAATGTTGTGTGGCCGGCATTACTTCGTCATAAGCAGGGCCGACCTGTGGTTTATCAAACGCGCTTCCATCTACTGTCATGGTGGAACAAAGATTTACATGCACATCCGTAAAAGCAAGCGTGGCGCAGAGTTTACGAATATCATCTTCTGTAATTCCGGCGTGATGAATATTTTCTTTGCCCGTCCATGATTCATCAAAAAAAATATTTTTAGAATTACCAATGGCTTTTTTCCATCGCTCAATATGGTCAATCGGATGGCAGCGAAAAAGAATAATTGAATTTCCTGGTAACTCACCCTGGTTGATCGCTGCATCAAGGTGTTGCAAATATTGAGTCTCATTTGGTAAAAGCGAAACCGGCCCGCCCGCATATAAAATTATTTTACAATCTTCGTCGGGTAAGTCCAACATTTTTTTCCAATCTTTTTCCAGCATAAGCCATTCTTTATTAAAATAAAAATCAAATTGCGGCGCGCCTGTTACTTGAATCACATCTTTTTTTATAGCGGGATAAATTCTTAATAATTGATTTTTGTTATGCAAATTCCAAACCATATACAAGTCATATTCGACAGGCAGCCAGCCGCGCTTGGTAATATTATCAAATGAAAGAATAGCCGTGATCATTTTTTTACCATTTAACTTACAGGCCCGTAAGAGCAGGTCTTCCTCTTTATGAAAAGGGGTTACTGAAAAAACGGCATCCACATTTAAAGACGCTACAAAAGCGCTTAGTTCAAAGTAGTTTGTTTCAGAAAATAAAAGCGAAAGCTCATCCCGGAATAATTTTTTTTTTAAACCCGAAATATAAAGTGGCAATACAGTGTACCATTTCTTTACCGTATACCATAAGCCGGTACGCCATGAAACATATTGTCGGAGATAATCATCCTGGATTTTTTGAGAAGGGCTTTGTAAACGGAAATGATTGAACCAGGAATCAATCTTTTTTCTTAGATCATTATAGCGCGCTGATTTTTTGCCCGGAGGAATTATATACACTTCATAGCCTTCTTCATGCAGTTCCGCTATAATTTTTTCTTCATTCCAACTTATGGCAATAACGGGCTCATACCATTCACTTAACTTTTTCAGTAAGCCGGTACGAATAATATAACGCACTGCAAAACTGATTGAAATAGTAATTAATAATCTTGGTTTATCCGACAAATTTTTAAGTAATTAATTTCGCGTGAAAAACTGTTGAATAGCATGACAAATAAATTCAACTTCTGTAGTTGAAAGGCCGGGATAAATGGGCAAACTCAAACTTGTATTTGCCAGCATTTCCGCAATAGGAAAATCTCCTTTTTGATATCCCAAATGCGCATACGCTTTTTGTAAATGTGGCGGCATGGGATAATGGATCAATGTATCAATTCCTTTCTCTTTCAAATATGCCTGGAGTTCATTTCTTTTTTGCGTGCGGATTAAAAATATATGGTACACATGTGTCGCACCCTGCAATGTTTCCGGTAAAATAATTTCTTTTATTCCTGCAAGTTGTTGCAAATATATTTCCGCAATGTGTTGCCTTTCATCTGTGAATTGTTGCAGATATTTTAATTTAACGGAAAGAAACGCGGCCTGAATTTCATCCAGTCTTTTATTGTAGCCTATACATTCATTAAAATATTTTTCACGGCTTCCATAATTGCGCAACATTTTTATTTTACCCGCAAGTGTTTCATCATTTGTGGTGATGGCGCCGGCATCACCAAGTGCGCCTAAATTTTTCCCCGGATAAAAACTGGTCGCATTGATATTACCAAAGCTCCCTGCAGGTTTGCCGTTGAAAGTTGCACCGTGTGATTGTGCATTATCTTCCACCACATACAAATTATATTTTTTTGCGAGCTGCATGATACTGTCCATATCACAACATTGCCCATATAAATGCACAGGTATAATGGCTTTTGTTTTACAGGTAATTACAGTTTCCACATTTTGCACATCCATATTGTATGTGTTCACACCAGGCTCTGCAAATACAGGTGTAGCAGCGGTTTCAGATACTGCCAACGCTGTAGCT
>JBAQJB010000081.1:0-2318 GCA_049289155.1 Chitinophagaceae bacterium | reverse complement strand
TGGAGTGGCACAAATCCAATTGGTAAAAAGATCGTTCGTTCGGGGCAAATAGAATACAATGTAGTAGGTGTTGTAAAAGATTTTAATTACGCATCTGTCAAACAAAAGATTGCGCCCCTGATGATGATGCTGGACAGGAATTATGGAGGACTAATCATTAAAATAAAAACAAATGATGTACAAGGATTTTTATCCGGGCTCAAAAACAAATGGGGTGCTTTCAATCCGCAGGGGCCGTTGACTTATTCTTTTTTGGATGACAATTTTGCAAAATTATATTCAGCAGAAAAAAGAACACAACAAATATTTTCAGCCTTTGCCATTTTAGCGATCATCATTGCATGCCTTGGATTATTTGGTCTATCCGCATTTATTATTGAACAAAGAAAAAAAGAAATCGGTGTCCGGAAAGTGCTGGGCGCTTCCGTGCAAAATGTATTGTTGCTAGTATCAAAAGATTTTTTATGGCTTATAACAATTGCATTCATCATCGCTGTGCCGGTTTCCTATTGGGCCATGCATGTATGGCTGCAGGATTTTGCATATAGAATAAAGATCAGTTGGCTTGTTTTTTTCCTGGGCGGTTTCCTGGCTATAATTATTGCAGTCATTACAATTAGTTTCCAGGCAATTAAAGCCGCGATAGCCAACCCTGTAATGAGTTTAAGAAGCGAGTAACGAATTTTTAATTGTAAATGGCTAATTGTAAAAGAATAATGAATCTTGATGCCTGAAACCTATAAATATGTTTAAAAATTATTTCAAAATCGCGTTAAGAAATCTTCAGAGAAACAAGATTTTCTCCATCATCAATATCGTAGGATTGGCACTAGGGCTTGCGTGTGCTATGCTTATCATTTTATATGTAAAAGATGAAGTAAGTTATGACAGGTTCCATAAAAATGTAAAGGACATTTATAGAATCGCCTCAATAATGAATTTTGCTGGGCAGGATCAAAAAGATGGGAACACGGGTTTTTTACAAGGGCCAAGATTTACCGAAAATGTACCCGGCATACAATCTTTTGTGCGTGTGCAAAGTGGAACAGAAGATGTGAGACTGGGATCAGAAATCGAATCACGGGATTTACTGTATGTTGATTCAAGTTTCTTCTCTGTATTTACTTTCCCGTTACTCAGCGGCAATCCAAAAACTTGCTTAATTGAACCACATTCCATCGTTTTAACAGAAGATGCAGCAAAAAAACAATTCGGCAATTATGATGTAATTGGAAAATCAGTGATGATAAAGGAAGACAGTGTATTCATTCCATACAAGGTAACTGCTGTTGCAAAAAATTGTCCCCAGAATTCTTCTATCCAATTTTCGACTTTACTTCCTTTTAAAGAATCTGAGATGGATGCACGGGACAATGACAACTGGTTTAATTTTTTCCTCAACACTTTTATAGTACTAGAACCAAAAGCCAACCTGCAGACAGTTGAACACGAGATGCAAAAATATTATGTGAAAGATGCAAAATCAACTTTTGGAAAAATGGCCGAACAGTTCGGTCTTGGTAAAGATGCATCTATGGGAACTTATTTCCTTCAGTCATTTACCGACATGCACCTGAGCACTGAATTGCCACCCCAAAACGGGCTTTCGAATGCAAGCAATCCAATATACTCGTATATTCTTTCAGGAATCGCTTTGTTTATTTTATTGATTGCCTGTATCAATTTTATCAATTTAACTGTAGCCCGTTCACTGAAAAGATCAAAGGAAATAGGCATCCGTAAAGTTGTTGGGGGAACCAGGAAACAACTCATTATGCAATTTCTCGGTGAGTCTTTTATTCTTTGCATTATTGCTTTTATTATGGCACTCGTGATAGTGCAACTTGTGCTTCCTGTATTCAATACATTGTCCAATAAAACATTGGCCCTTTCTTATCTTTTTGATGCAAAATTAATTTCAGGATACATCCTGCTTTTTGCACTCACCACTTTACTTGCCGGCTTCTACCCTGCTTTGGTATTATCTGGCTATAGCCCTGTACAAACTCTTTACAGCCGGTTTAATTTAACAGGAAAAAATTATTTGCAAAAGAGCCTGGTCGTTTTACAATTCACGCTGGCCTCATTTTTAATAATCGCTACACTTATTATATATTATCAATTCAACTATCTTACTACTGAGAAACTGGGTTATGACGATTCCAATCTGGTATTGGTAAATAAATCCGGTTTAAAGCATAGCCAGGCTAAATTATTTCAAATAGAATTGATGAAAGATCCCAATATTATTGGTGTTGCGGCTAAGAATGGCGGTGGTTGGTCAACCCAGGCCAGGGTAAACGGAGATTCCACTGTGC
>JBAQJB010000080.1:0-16448 GCA_049289155.1 Chitinophagaceae bacterium | reverse complement strand
TGATAATTATTTCCTGGGTGTGTTGCTGGAAAGGTACACCATGCTCATTTTGGGTGTTGCCATGAAGTATTTAAAAAATGAAGAAGATGCCAAAGATGCTGTGCAGCAAATTTTTTTAAAAGTGTCTTTGGAATTAAAAAAATATAAAGTGGATTATTTTAAAAGCTGGTTGTATATGGTTACGCGTAACTATTGCCTGATGCAATTGCGTAAAAAACCAACAACGAGATTATCCGCGCTCCCTGGAGAACTTGCTGCTTCGACAGATGATATTTCTACGAATAAACTTTTTGAAAAGGAGTCATTACTGGAAAATATGCATGCGGCACTGGAAATGTTGACAGAAGGACAAAAAACCTGTGTAACTTTATTCTACCTGCAGAAAAAAAGTTACCAGGAAATTACAGCGCTTACGGGCATGGATCAGCTCCAGGTGAAAAGCAATATTCAAAATGGTAAAAGAAATTTAAAAATCTTAGTTTTAAAAAAAATGGAAAACGGAAATTATGGATGACCTTACTTCAATATTTTTTGATGACGAACTTACAGAAGACCAGTTGAGGGATTACCTTGACGGAAAACTCAGTGGTGATGAGCTTCTTGCTGTGGAAAAAATTATGAATGAATCTTCATTTTCCCGGGAAGCCATGGAAGGTTTGAAAAATATTTCATCACCAAAAAGACTGGATCAAATGGTGCAGCAGCTGAATGAAAACATGCACGCACATTTATCCAAAACAAAAGAACGCCGCAGAAAAAGAATGCTGCCAAATTTATATTGGGCTGTTCTCGCGATCCTTATTATCATAGCCGTTTGTTTCCTGGGTTATTGGTTAATTTATATGAAAACACGTTGACCAACTTCATAGATTATCAATTGGTATAAATTCATTTTGAAAAAATAATACGGTGTTTGTTCATAAATCAAATTTAATTTCTAATTTGTTTTTTATTCTTTCTGAAAAAAATATTTGAATTAGAGATAAATACAATTTATGGTATCAAAACTAACATCGGCAGAAGTTTTAAATTTTTTAATCATTGTCACGATCGTTTTGATTGCAGCACGGTTTCTTGGTGAGATTTGCCGCAAGTTGAAACAGCCGGTTGTCATTGGTGAAATACTTGCAGGTATTATTGTTGGCCCTTCCGTTGTTGGTACTTTATTCCCTGATTTTTTCCACCAGGTTTTTCTCAGCCAGCCCCGCGCTTTTGGAGCTTTTGATGGCCTGGCAAATATTGGCGTGATCCTCCTGATGTTTGTTGCAGGCATTGAAGTGGATCTGAAACAAATTGTCAAACAAGGCAAACAGGCAGCATCTATCAGCCTCCTGGGAATTTTATTTCCATTTACACTCGGTTTTATTTTCGTCTGGTTTTTTCATGATTTTATCTTTGAAACGCCTAGTGCTGACCGTTTGATCCCTGCCATGTTTTTCGGTACTGCCTTATCAATTACAGCTTTATCTGTCATAGTAAAAGTATTGATGGATCTGCAAATCGTGCGCACAAAAATTGGCGGTCTTGTACTCACAGGGGCGATGGTGAATGACTTTCTTGGTTGGATATTATTTTCCATTATTGTAAAAATGATGGACGCCAATAAATCCAATGGCGATTATATGTCTGTCATTGTTGTATTGATCTTTGCTATTTTCATGGTCACCATTGGGAAATGGATCGTCAATCAGATTTTAAGGTTATCAGTAAAATATCTTTCACCGCCCGGAGGTATTATTACTGTGGGGATCTGCTTATGTTTTTTAGGAGCAGTTTTTACAGAATCCCTGCATATCCGCGGTGTTTTTGGTGCATTTCTCGTAGGTATTGCTGTTGGTGATTCAAAGCATTTTTCCATGACCTCACAAAATGTGATGGAGCATTTTATCCTCAATATTATTGCACCATTGTTTTTCGCCTCGGTCGGTTTGCAAATTAATTTTATAACACATTTCGACCTGAGTGTTGTACTTATAATTATTGGTATATCGTTTACGGCAAAATTAGTCGGCACATGGATCGGCGCCCGGGCAAGTGGCATGAATAGGAATGAATCCAAAGCCGTCGCATTTGGTATGAATGCGCGCGGGTCACAGGAAATTGTTTTGGGACTCGTGGCCATGCAGGCAGGAATTATTGATGAAACTTTATTCGTAGGGCTCGTTATTATGACCGTCGTCAGTATTCTGATAACCGGCCCGGCAATGAAATATTATTTTAAGAAAGATTTGGAATCCAGGACGCCTTTACCTGCGTAATTGTATGCAAACAGAGCTACTTTTGCCACATGAAAAAATACGGTTTATTTCTTTTTATATCGATCTTACTTTTTTCCTGTGAAAAAACCATTAAAGTAAGTGTCTTAAACCAGCCACCGAAATTAGTAGTGAATGCAGAAATTGAAAATGGCAAACCGCCGCTTGTTGCACTTTCTTCTTCCCTCAATTTTTTTAGCGCCATTACTCCTGAAGAACTTACCAGTACTTTTATTCATGATGCAGTAGTAACAATCACGGCCAACAATAAAGTATATCCTTTAATCGAATATTCATTTACAGATACATCAGGCTTTAAATATTATTTTTATACAATTGACACAACCAACATCGCTGATTTGCTAACAGGTAGTTTTAATACATCTTATTTATTAAATATTAAAACGCCTGATGGTAAGCAATACAGCAGTACAACAACAATTCCATTATTGACAAAATTATGTGATTCACTTTGGTGGGAACCCGCGCTGAATACAGATGATACAACACTTTGCCGCATGTTTGGCAAATTCACTGACCCCCCGGGCCTCGGTAATTATGTGCGTTATTTTACAAAAGAAAATGACGGGCCTTATTTACCCGGTTTAAATTCTACCGCCGATGACCAGGTGGTAGATGGCATCACGTATACATTTCAATTCGATATGGGTTGGGATAAAAACAGTACTATAAAACCTACGGGTGACAATTATGGATTTGCACACCGCGGCGATACAGTCACTTTGAAATTTTGTAATATAGATAAAGGCACATTTGATTTTTGGAACACCTGGGATTTTGCCTACCAGAGTTATGGAAATCCTTTTTCTTCCCCCATCCAGGTGACGAGTAATATTTCAAATGATGCGCTCGGTGTATTCAGTGGTTACGCGGCACAATATAAAACGCTGATCATTCCAAAATAACATTACTTTTTTGTCGAATTTTTGCCGGGAAAATGAGTACTTTTGCAGCTTCATTTTTTATAAAAATTATTTCATTTATTATTTACTCCGGTATGGAAAAAAAGGTTACAGAAAAAGTGCATTGCCTGATCATCGGCAGCGGGCCAGCGGGATATACAGCAGCGATCTACGCGGCACGTGCCAACATGAAACCCGTGCTGTACCAGGGCATTCAGCCTGGCGGGCAATTGACGATTACAACAGATGTAGAAAACTATCCCGGTTACCCGGATGGCATACAAGGCCCGGAAATGATGGTGCATTTTGAAAAACAAGCAGTCCGCATGGGCGCTGATATCCGGTATGGATTAGCGACGAATGCTGATTTCACAGGCCCTGTGCATAAGGTAGAAATTGATGAAGAGAAGTGGATTGAAGCAGATGCCGTGATCATTGCCACAGGTGCATCCGCGAAATGGCTGGGCATTGAAAGTGAGCAACGGCTAAATGGCTATGGAGTGAGTGCCTGCGCAGTATGTGATGGTTTCTTTTTTAAAAATAAAGAAGTAGCTATTGTTGGTGCAGGCGATACAGCTTGCGAAGAAGCTTTGTATTTATCCAAACTTTGTACAAAAGTGCACATGATCGTTCGCAAAGATGAAAACGGAATGCGCGCCAGTAAAGTGATGCAGGACCGTGTGAAAAATACAGCGAACATTATCGTTTACTGGAACAGTGAAACGAAAGAAGTACTTGGTGAAAAGACAGTTGATGGTGTGAAAATTAGTAATATCAAAACCGGCGAAGAAAAAATAATTCGGGTAAGTGCATTTTTTGTTGCGATCGGTCATACGCCTAATAGTGACATTTTTAAAGGCTGGCTGGAAATGGATGAGTCCGGTTATTTGATTACAAAGCCAGGTACTTCCAAAACTAAAATCGAAGGAATTTTCGCGGCCGGCGACGTACAGGACAGGATTTACCGGCAGGCTGTTACAGCCGCGGGAAGCGGTTGTATGGCTGCACTTGATGCGGAAAGATATTTGAGCGAAAAAGGCCTGGTATAAAATGTGAATATGCTGTATGTAAATTTATCGAACCTGCATTTTTATGCATCACATGGATTTTATGAAGAAGAAAAAATCATGGGCGCTTCTTTTGAGGTAAATGTGCGCGTGGGCTTTCAGCCAAAAAAAATACCTGTTGCACATTTGGAAGAAACCATTGATTACAGTGAAGTATATGAACTGGTAAAAAAAATAATGCAACATGCACAGCCCCTACTCGAAACGGTTGCCAGTACAATGGCTGTACAAATATTTGAAAAATTTTCCCTGGCAGAAAATGTGAAAATCAATATTGTAAAATTGAATCCGCCAATCCTGGGATTTATGGGTGAGGCAGGTGTTGAAATAGAATTAAGGCGGCAAGATACGTTGTGATCATCGCTTCAATAAATTTCAAGAGGTATGTAATTATAAATTATATAAATAATTTTTAAAAGATTTACCTGCCATAATTACTTCGTGGTGCCGGGCCTCGTCTTTCCTCCGCCTGCTTTACCACCAACGGTTTTTTGCCGAGGGAAATATCATTTAAATGTTCGATCGCGTCTTTTCCATCCTGGTCTTCTTTCATACTTACAAATCCGAAACCACGGCTTTTACCGGTTTCTTTATCCATCGCAACTTTCGCAGAAACAACAGGCCCGAATTTTTCAAAAATTTCTTCCAGTTCTGCGTCATCCAAATCATACGGTAAACCTGCTACAAAAAGATTCATATATATCGTTTTTGTAAATATACGAAAGAATTACGGGCAGGCTCCAACCTAAATTTTCCTTATTGCTCTTTTTTAACATCCCCTATATTTGATGTTGAAATGAAAACCAGGTAGAACATAGGTTTCTTTTTAAATCCAAAGTCTTTATTTTGTATAAATTTTTTGTATGGCAAAACTTTCATTCCTAAAGAAAAATAATGATACCGGCTTTGGAAACAATGCCGATGATTATGGCGGAAGGTTTGTAAATAAAGATGGCAGTTTTAATATTAAAAGGGTAGGCGTTCCTTTCTGGGAAAAATTCAGCATGTATCACAGCATGATCAGCATGCCTACCTGGCAATTTTTCAGCATTATCGTTATATCATTCGTATTATTAAATTTGTTATTCACTGTTTGTTTCTGGTTGATTGGTGTTCCGCAATTCACAGGCGTAATGATGGATAATAACTGGATGAAATTCCGGGAATTATTTTTTTTCAGCACCGAAACATTCAGCACGGTTGGCTATGGAAGAGTAAACCCGGTCGGCGGTATAGCCAATGCATTTGCGGCGGCAGATGCCTTGAGTGGCTCATTATTCTTTGCACTGGTGACCGGCCTTATGTACGGACGGTTTTCAAAACCAAAAGCCTATTTATCTTTTTCGCGCAGCGCTTTGATCACGCCATACCAGGGCATTACAGGCCTGATGTTTAGAATTGTATCCAATAAAAACAGGCTGTTGCTGACAGAAGTGGAAGTAAAGGTTAATGCCAGTCTTTTAGTAGAAGAAAATGGTATCAAATCATATCAATTTTTCAATCTTCCTTTGGAAAGGACAAAGCTGGATAACCTCGCATTAAACTTAACTGTCGTACATCCCATCGATGAAAATAGTCCCATTAAAGAGATGGATTCTGCCGAAATGAAAAATGTTGATCTTGAAATCACTGTATTAATTAAAGCCTATGAAGATGGCTATGCAAACAATGTTTTGCAACGTACATCCTATACTTATGATGAAATAATTTTTGATGCGAAATTTGATAAAATGTATCAGGAAAGCGGGGATGGCCGCACCACTATTTTGCACCTTGATATGCTGAATAGTTTTAAAGTATTGAAATAGCTAAATAGCATTTCAAATTCATACACAAAAATTCCTGTAATTGAATATAAAAAAATCTCCTTTTTCGTGCTATTGAAAAAGGAGATTTAAGGAGATTTAAAAAATGGAATTAATTTTTAATTAATTTCTTAACAACTTTTGAATCGCCAAAGTTTATTTCCAGCAAATAAGTGCCTGATGAAATTCCTGTTGCGGTAAATGGTATTGTATTACCACCTTTCATAAGATACACGCCTTGTTGTTGTTTTACTTTTGCACCTGAAGAATTGTAAAGAGATATATCAACCCTGGTTGTTTTAACCGCTTGTATGGTTATTACAAAATTGTTGGTAAATGGATTTGGCGCTACTAATACGGATTCATTTTCCAGCGTAGTATTGCTCGTTACACTATTAGCTTTGTTTGTAATAATAGTTGATTTGATGCCCTGTTCTGCATCGCTCTTTGTTCCACTTGGATTGGTTAACCATTTTGTAGAAGAACATGGTTCAAGATATGCCACGAAATTTGAGCCGCTCTGAGCCTGGAAACCCGGGTATAAAACTACTTTATCCCTCGCTGTAAATACAACGGTTGATGTACTGGATGTTATGGTTGTTGCACATCCGTTACCGCCATTTACAGTAGAGATGGCTTGTACAAAAGTTCCATTTAAAGGATAAATACCGCAGGCATTTATGGTATATACAGATGACTGTGATTCCACGCCTACTGCATGCCAGGCATCGCCCACAGAGACAATTTCCGGTGAACATCCTCCATACAAATCATAGGCAGCTTCTAATGCACCTTTTCTTGCATCAATATACTTTGAGGATGAGGTAAGATAAAATGCAAGAGAGCGATAAGCTATGAGCCTTGCTTTAAACCGCGTGATGGCTGCTACATTATATTTTTCACCTTTGTCATTAACGCCACTACCACCTTCTGCTAAAAGATAAAACCAATGATTTTGTACACCGCTATTGGTATGCACACCACCGTGATCGCCGCTGCCGGTATACCAGAAGGTGCCCTTGTACGTATCCGGGTCATTAAAATCATTTGGTTCAATGAAACTTCTTATGGCGCCACGGTCTGCTCCAACGAGGTAATCGTTAGTACCTTCAGACCAGCTTTCCACCATCTCACCAAAAATATCACTGAATGATTCATTAAGTGCACCGGATTCATTTGAATACACAAGACCAGCTTCATCCTGTGTGACCCCATGCGTAAATTCATGGCCCATTATATCATTGGTGTTCCAGTCATCCGATGCTGACGTTGTATTACCTGCATAAAAAATGGTTGAGTTGCCTGTACAACCCCAACATGCATTGTTTTCACCAATATAAGCATTATTATAGGCAATCATATCACCTGCGGAGCCATCCCAACTTTGGCGGCTATGTTCATTATAATAATAATCATACACCATCTTCGCGCCCCATTGCGCCTGTATGGCAGATGTTTGAGTCCAGGAATTATCGGCATCTGTATAATAGGTATTCGATGCAGCGCCGCCATTAGAATTGTACACATATATGTCTGTTGCCTGGCAATCATTGTGGGACCGGTAAACGCCACCACTTAACTCGGTATTAAAAGTTACACTGCCATTAAATGCTGATGTGCCAGAACCGCCGGAACAATTCATAGCTATATCAATAGCATATAAAATTTTTGATGAAAGCGCATCTACAAATACCTCCTTAGCTATTACTTTGGGATCATCGGTATATATTTTGAAACTCCAGGCAAGCCTGTAATCTGCCGGATTGAAACTTTGGTCATCTTTTGCTGGTGCAAAAACTAATTCACCCTGAGGAAAATAAGTAGCCTGCTGATTATTTTGCTGCAGTTTATATGCCTTTTCCAATTCCGGGTTCTGCCATAAATATTTACTGGCATTCATAAATTGCAAAGCCGTATTTAATGCCTGTTTTTCATTGACAGTAGCATTGGCACTTGCATTAATACCTGTAATAAGCCGGCCATTGGCTGATTTTACAATGCCATCAGGTTGCTGATGAACAATGTATTCACCATATACTACCCGATAATTTTTATATTTCTGATCGTACCGGAAATGTGAAAACCCTATTTCATCTTTATCCGTTTTTTTCACAACCATGTTATCGTCTTTTGTAAGATCAAAAGCAGATTTATATTTGATAAAAATGGTCCTGGGATTTAAGGTGCTATCCGGTAAAAAATTCACCCATTCCCTGGAGCTGCCGGGTTTGGCAAGTTTTTGCAGCTCTTTATTGAGCGGCGTACCATCCTGTGCCATTGTATTAGTAGCAGCCAAGAAAAAACTTAGTAACAAAAGCAAGGGCGGCCTGATGATTTTAGGAATAAATTTTATTATATTTTTCATCTGTATATTTTTTATTTTTTGAATAATGGAATTGATAAAGCTAATTTCCTTGTTTTCTTCAATTCCTTTTCGTCTTGAAATTTTACTTGTTGCAATCTTTTAACTTGTACCAGCTTATGCAAATCATTTGATCATTTGTTGGATGAATGGTTCAAAATTGTAAAGTTATTCCGGTGAACACGTATCGTTTTTACCACAAGTAATGTTAGGTGAAAGCAACACATAAAAATTATGGTTGACTTTTCTTCAGTTCATCAATTTGTTTTTGCAAACTGATAATATACAAAGTGAGTTCTTCAATTTTTTCCATCATCTTGGTTTGCATTTGTCCCACTATAATACCATCTTTTTTAACTTCATCTGCGGAAGGCATTCCGGGCAAACGCTTATTGATTTTTATAGATGTTTCTAAATTTTGCAGTGATGGAAGTTTATAATTATCATGGAATACATAGTCGGGCCAGTCTCCTGATAATTGTACTTTCAGTTCTTCGGACATTATTTTTCCATCAACACTTAAAATATAACCTGCAGCCGGTGTTGTTGTGCCAATCATTACATTGCCACTGCTGGTACACATTACCAGGTCGCCACCATTGTTATTCAGGAAAAGCGTGGAAGTAAGGCCATTATTTCGGGCCATTATTTCATTATCGTCTATCGCAATATTGCTTGCAGTAATACTGCCTGTTACAAGGTATCCACCGGAAGCAGGTGAAGCATCTGTTCCACCAATAATGTGCAGCTTCACATCAGGGGTTGCAGTGCCAAGACCTAGATTACCGGAAAAATATCCCCTACCGCTAAAATACCCTGCAAAGTTTGTGCCGCTGCCACTGGCATAACCATACACTCCATAAGCTGAGGAACTACTATTTGAAGATGCAGAACCATACACACCATAAGATGTAGAGCCTGTGGAAGCAGCTGATCCATATACGCCTACTGTTCCGCCGGCAGATGATGATTTTCCATATACGCCATAAGAAAAACCGGATCCCCCAAAAGCTTCACCATAAACACCATAGCCGGTTGCTCCTCCATTTGGGGCATACCCTTTTACACCCATTTGCCCTCCACTGGCAAATAGGCCTGTACCATAACCAAAATTGTAGGCATTGTTTATTTCTACCAGGTTGAAGTTGGTAGTGCCACTTCCCACATAGGGTTTTTTTACTTGCATCAATGTGGTTAGGCCTGTGGTTTGCACATCAAGCCTAAACGCAGGTGCAAGGGTACCAATGCCTATATTACCGTTATTTTTCATAACAAACCCGTCTACGCCATTATTAATTCTGAATTGGTTCGTAGCATTATCAAAATAACTATAAGCTGTGGATAAGTAACTCCTGCCGGCAACATATACATTCTTCCAGGATTTTGCTGGTGAACCGAGGTTTTTACTGCTATCGCTCTTTGGCAGTAATGTTTCATTTATTTTGGTAGGCGATGTAAGGTTCGACAGGTTTGTATTTGCCTGCCCCATTGATTGCAATGTTACTGCTGCAACACACAAACTGAGTAAAACTTGTTTTTTCATGTTTTTGGTTTTATGTTTTGTTTGAAAAAAAGCAGGTAAATTATTTAAAACCTGCCTGTAAAACTGTTGGATCGCCAACAGAATTATTTATTGAAAGTAATATTTTGAAAATGCTGAAAGTTATCAGTTATCAAATGGTTGCGATACTTTATTAAACGGTGAAGAATAATTAATTTTTTATTATTTGTGTGCCGGTTTCGAAAAAAATTTCTCTTATTACATTATGTTGGATGATTGAAAAAATGTAGATCACATTAGTGGATGACACTTTAGATTTTAGTATTTTAAACTCAGCGGTACATTTAATTTTATACCAATATTCCTGCCCATATTATATACGCCCTGCCTGCCTGTCGCATTGTTCTCAGGGAGATATTTAAAACGGCTGAGGCTACTCTGATATGCAATATTACCGAGGTTTTCACCGGTAATACTCAGTGAGCAAATGGTAGTTCCTTTTTTTACAAAATCAATGGAAACATTTGCGCCTGCCAGCAAGTAACCCGGCGTATTCGTTTCTGTATTGAAACCAGTAAATGGATGATCCTGCCGGAATACATAATCACTTTCAATACCTACATAAAGATTCCGCAAGACCTTTCCTTTTTTAAATAATTCGCTTCCCAGTGATGTATATAAACGCGCTGACGGAATAAATGGCAAATTATCAGAACCTCCAATTGCTTCTGTGAATTTTCCGCGTGTGTAAGAAAATACATTTTTAAAATGCAGCCAATCCAATGGATGCGGATGAATATCTATGCTAAATTCTGCGCCATACAAATTGGCCGCATGCTGATCAAATTTATACACTTCCAATGATTGCCCTGTTCCCTGGTCTGTGATGATTGAATCTGCGCCGGCTTTATTTTGAAGCCGTTCATAAAAAATAAAATTGTTGATATGATTGTAAAATAAACTTGCATCAAATGAAACATGTTTTGTCGTTAATTCAACACCAGCATCGCCCTGTAAACTCACTTCTGATTTTAAATTCGTGTTGCCAATTTCGTAACGGTTCGTGCCTTCATGAGCGCCATTGCTGGCAAGTTCTGCAAAATTCGGTGCACGAAATCCCCTTGAAATATTTGCTTTTAATGCAAGCGCTTTAGTCACTTCATAACTAATACCTGCACTGCCTGAAATATCTGAAAAGTTTTTTGTAAATGCAGTGAATTTGATGTTGCCATCCTGCTCCAGCGGATCACCTTCATCATGCCTTGTATCGTACCGTACGCCACCACTCAGGCTCAATTTATTTTTTGTGTATTGGGTAAAAACAAAACCGCCGATATCAAAAAGTGTATATGCCGGGATCAATACTTCTGCCGCTTTATTTTGATTGGCCTGGTACATGCCTGTAACCCCAATGCTTGTTTTAAAATTTCCGGTATAAGGTAAATGCCAGCGAAGTGCATAGCTCCATGTTTGCAAATCAAACCATGCATCTGGCGTGAAAATATCAGCCGGGTTCCCAAATTCCTGCCGTTGATTGCGCTGGTAGCCCACAACAATATCAACACTATTTGCTCCAATTTTAAAATTATTATCTGAGGTTATTTTGAAGTGGCGTATATGCTGAAATGGAATTTCATTGGATAGTGATTTGAAATCTTCATTGGTTGCAATCGCTTCATCACCATTGGGCAAAGCCTTTATAAATTGACCTGTAATACTATCACGGTTACCTTCGACTATTCCAAGATGCTGATCAAAATTACTTATCAGAATATGGGAATGACCCCAGTTACCTCCGTAGCCAATCATTGCACCAAAATCTTTATTATAAAATTTTGAATTGAACACATAGCCGTCGTATTTATTTTGATAATCAGAAGCGCCTTTATAACTTCCATACGCATTCCAGCTAAAGCCATTTTTTGTGCCACCAACATTTCCATAAAAACCACGTAATTCATTATTAGATTGATATTCACTTACTACATTTGCTTTTATAGAACCTTCGGGTGCTGGCGTTTGGGAAATAATATTGATCACACCCGCAATCGCATCACTGCCATAGATCAGCGATGCCGGCCCTTTTAAAACTTCAACACGCTGCACACTATAATCATCAATTTCAATTCCATGTTCATCGCCCCATTGCTGCCCTTCCTGTCGCACACCATCATTAATAGTGAGCACCCTGTTATATCCAAGTCCGCGAATAAATGGTTTTGAAATGGCCGGCCCGGTACTGACAGCATTTACGCCGGGAACCAATTTCGTTAATGCATCAATTGTGTTTGTTGCTGACGTATTTATAAACGCATCTCTTTTTATAACTGTTACCGGCTGCGGGTTTTGTTTGATTCGTGTAGCGGCAGATACACCGGTAACGATAACCGCTTCCTGCTCAACTGCTGACTGTTCCATTTGGAAATTTTTTTCAACATTCTGCCGGATATCAATGGTTTGCGCAGCTGAAGCAAACCCAACATACGTTACTTCAACCAAATATTTCCCGGCAGGGATATTATTAATAATGTATGTGCCATCAGCTTTAGAAATAGTTCCGCGCTTAATATCATAAATAAAAATGGAAGCGCCTGGTAACAGGTCGCCTGTATTTGCATCCATAATTTTCCCGGATAAACTATAATGATCACCAGGTGGAGTTATATTTTTTGCACCAGTTATTTGTAAATTTTGTGCCTGGATACTTGCATGCAGGCCAGGTATAAAAAATAGAAGGAAACTTATTTTGTATACTATTTTATATATATTTTTCATTGCGTATAATGATTGGTTTAATCCATACCGGATTAAAAATTTGAAAAGAAGTTATAAATTGTTGAATAAAAAATTACTACGAAAAAGAAGGAGGGCCTCTTGCAATGAAACTGGCTGAAACGCTTTGCAGTATTGGCAAAGCATAATAATAAGTGGTAGCAATAAAATGAACCGGGCAGGAAATTTCAATACTGGCGACTTCAGTATCACTATCTTTTGCAATTTGAAAATCACAAATAGGACAGGTATAATTTTGATGAACGACCGGTGTAGTTTTCGAATGAAAATCTGCCTGCTGTAAATAAACAGGATGGGTATGAAATGTTTTTACAACCTGTATAAAAAAAATGAGTGCAATCAAAAGGGAGGCACTTATTTTTTTAATATAAAACCTGCGTAAAAAATTCATCGGGCAAAAATAAGGCTTTTTAATTATTTGCAACATTGTTGTAATTATTTAGGAAATATTTATTAAATTCTTTACATTCAAAGAAGCAATTTCTACTGAAATTGATGTTAAGAAATTTCTGTTTATTTTTTTAAGACCTGTACTTTTTTTATTTTTAAAAAAACAATTATTATGAATAAAACCACTTTAGGCCGGCTTTATATGCAGGAACTCGAAGCAGAAGTTACCGCCACTAAAAAATGTATAGAACGAATACCATTAGACCTGTATAGTTACAAACCACATGAAAAATCAATGTCATTGGGAAATCTTACAAAACTTGTTGCGGATATCCCAAGATGGATCACACTTGCGATAAAAGATGGGTTCGTAGATTTTGCAACCTATGAACATTTCAATCCCAACAGCCCGGAAGATTTGGTAAAACATTTTGAAGAAAATATTAAAGATGCAAAGTCAGTTTTAGAAAATGTACAGGATGAAGAACTGGATGAAATGTTTTACCTGAAAAACAATGGACATGAATTAATGCATTCATCAAAAAAGGATACCGTTAGTTCCTCTATCAATCACATGGTACATCACCGCGGGCAATTGACTGTGTATATGCGTTTAAATGATATTGCTGTGCCTTCTATTTACGGGCCTTCCGCAGATGATCCTACTTTTTAATTTATTGTTCAAATAATATATTTAAAAAATCATACAGGTAGTTTTAAAAATGCTTGTCGCATAAATCACTAATTTTGCCAATTACTTTGTTCCTGTAAAGGCAAAGTTTCAAGAATAATTATGCTGCAACAATCTCCATATCTTTTATATTCTGATGGGAAAGGAAATATTTTTGAAGACCTTTCTTTATATGCGGCCGGCCGAAGTGGTTGGGATGCAGTAGAGATTCCGGAAGAAGATTGGATTGAATTACCGGAAGGCGGGAACCTCTATGAATTGCCCGGGCGGCGTGGCATTGGGATAGATGTTCAAAGTGGTGAAATGCGATTATGCGAAAAAGGTTGGGCCGTTGCAGCCTTTATCCCGCCTGCATATACGGGGCTTTATATTGCTGCGTATGAAACAACGCAAGATGCACCCACACTGCCTTTATTTTGTTATACAGCGGCAGCCTGGTTCAATGAAAAAATGTATGTACCTGCAGTGAGAATTGAAAATGATATTCGCCAGGAAAGCCGTGGCTATGATGAAAATAATATTTTATCGGGCATGCAAACATTATTGAAAGCATACCCGGAAAACAGGCTGGTAAAGCATTTGATGGAAACCTGTTGTGCCACGTATCATTGTCCTGCCGCACGCAACCTCGCACTTGGCCGCTGGGAATGCCCTGTTCCTTCATCGCCTGCATGCAATGCAAATTGTATCGGTTGCATTTCATTTCAACCGGAAGATGAAACGATAGTTTCTAACCAGGACCGGCTCACATTCAAACCAACCGTTGCAGAAATTGTTGAATTCACAGTGCCGCATTTATTGGAAGCGCCATTTCCGTTGGTGAGTTTTGGACAAGTCTGTGAAGGCGAACCATTATTAATGTGGGAAACTTTGCGCGATGCAATTATAGAAATTCGTAAACATACAAACAGGGGAAGCATAAATATAAATACAAACGGCTCAAAACCAGACGCCGTGAAAGCCTTATGTGAAGCAGGTTTGAACAGTATACGTGTAAGTACAAATAGCGTACGTGAGAAAATTTATACACCTTATTACCGGCCCAATAATTACGTGTTTGATGATATAGTTGAAAGCCTGAAAGTGGTGAATGATTTTGGTGGATGGACCAGCATTAATTATTTTGTTTTCCCGGGCATAACAGATAATGTGGAAGAATATGAAGCGTTGCGGAAATTAATTAAAAAGAGTGGACTAAAAATGATCCAATGGAGAAATTTTAATATCGATCCGGACTGGTATTTGGACCAGATGAATTTGACTGAAACGGGTGAGGCCATGGGAATTAAGAAATTAATGCAACGAATCCGCGACGAATTTCCCAATTTAAAATTTGGTTATTTCAATCCTTCCATTGAACGCATCCGGGGAAATTTTGAAATGGATTTTGCACATTCATAAATTATTTTTTAGGGAAATGAATCAATCAACAATTATATTGCTGGCCAGCGCACGCAAAAAAAGTGATACACTTGAAGTTGTTGAAAAAATATTTCCTGCTAAAAATATTCCATGTATTGACCTCCTGGATGAAAAAATATCTCCATACAATTATGCGCATGAATACCAGGAAGGCGATACCTTTTATTCACTCGTACAACGATGCATCGAATATGAAAATATTATTTTTGCAACACCTGTTTACTGGTATAGCATGAGTGGTTTATTAAAACATTTTTTTGACAGGCTCACAGATATTGTAACTGTTGAAAAAAGTTTAGGCAGAAAATTGGCCGGGAAAAAAATGGCCTTAATTGCAGTTGGCACTGATTCGGAAATTCCAACTGGTTTTGAAATTCCGTTTCTTTCAACGGCTGGATATTTCAACATGCATTTTTTGGGTTCCATTTATTGTTGCACAAAAAACAATGGAAAAATTGATTTAAGCCGGGAAAAAATAAATGAATTTTTGAATTTTTTATAAAAAGATATTTCATTTTGCCTGATGGATAAATGCTATGAATTTCTTCATTTTATTTTGTAAAATTTCGATGCAAATTATTTGTCTAATTAATATTTTTAGGTGCTAAGTGAAATTATACTTTTGTTGAACAGGCGAATTAAATATAACCCTGAAAGGGTGTTATGATTATAGCCAAAGATAGAAACGGTATAAAAGAGCAAAACCCCGAAGGGGTGGCATATCTAACCAATTAGAGGTAAAAGTTATAAGAATTAGAATTTAAAAATGTTTCCGGGAAAAGAGTGATTTTAATAAAATACAAATGCCACCCCTTCGGGGTTTAGGAAGCACAATTCAATTCAATTCTATAATAATTTCAACCCTTCGGGTTTTCCACAGCACATTAAAAACAATTATTGCCAACTTATTTATGCAAATCTCTCATTGAAAAATATTGTTTTAATTTTGCAGCCTTATTAAAAAATTATGAAAGACGTATTTATAGTAGATGCCATTCGCACACCCATTGGCCGCTATGGCGGAAAGTTAAGCCACACAAGGCCCGACGACCTCCTGGCACTTGTGATAAAAAAATTAATGGAACGTAACTCATCTGTTTCACCGGAAAAAATTGAAGATGTGATTGCCGGCGCAGCAAACCAGGCAGGAGAAGACAATCGCAATGTGGCACGCATGGCTGCATTATTAGCAGGATTGCCTTTATCTGTTGCGGGCAATACCGTGAACAGGCTTTGTGC
>JBAQJB010000079.1:0-1707 GCA_049289155.1 Chitinophagaceae bacterium | reverse complement strand
CTGTTGATGCGCGCCGATTCACCAATGTGATCGAAATGAGTATTGAAAACAAAAAACTTTTGCCCCGAACTTAGGAAAGTAAATTCAGACCAGGTGACAACTCTTTTAAATGCAGCATCCCAGCCTTTTGAAACTGAATCTGGCGTTTCTGAAAGCCAGAAAGTTGAAGTGTGAATCAACTTATATTTTTCTGTGTTAAAAAATATTGGCGAGTACTCCCCTCCTTCTTTGCCGTCTTCCCTGCCAACCCCAACCCAATTATATTTTGGAAAGGAATTTTTAATATCCACAATCTGTGAATGAAGCGCTTCCTGCAGTCCGAAGATATCGGCTTTGTTAAATCTTATAACCTCTGCGACTAAATCCTTCCGGGAATTCCAGGAATTATTTGCTTCATCATCAGCGCTGCCTGCGAAGCGAATGTTGTAAGTCATTACTCTTAACTCAGCATTATTCTGGGCTGATATGAATGAAGCCAGAAAAAGAAAACATATCAACGACCAATAATTTTTCATAAACATTTCTCACTCTATTATTATTTTGAAATGAAAATTATAAAAATAAAACTGACTTATGACTTCAATAAATATTAAAAAACTTAAAACGAATCTTCCTAAAGAACCGGGAGTTTTGGGTAAAGAAGAATATTTCAACTCCGCAGTCTTAATTGCAATAATAAAAATCAATGGCAAAGATAATTTTCTTTTTGAAAAACGTGCTGTTCATATCAGGAAAGGAAGTGAAATCTGTTTTCCCGGTGGAGAAATAGATCTTAAAACAGATTCAACTTTTGTAGATACAGCATTAAGAGAAACGAAAGAAGAGCTTGGCATTCCGAAAAATAAAATTGAAATAATCGGTTCCATGAATACATTAGTTGGACCAATGGGTGTGACTGTGGATCCGGTAATCGGGTTTTTAAATATTAGCTCAGTCGAAGAAATAATTTATGATGAAAAGGAGGTGGGAAAAGTATTTGCACTGCCAATAGGTTTTTTCTTCAAACAAAAGCCGGAAGAATTTAAACTTAAGATGGAAATACAGCCATCCTATATTAATGAAGCGGGCGAAAATATTATTCTACTTCCAGCAGAAGAACTTGGGCTGCCGGTTAGATACACTAAGCCGTGGAAAGCTAAAGTACACACCGTCCTTGCTTACAGAACAGAGTTCGGAACTATTTGGGGCATCACTGCTAAGTTGATTTATGAATTTATAAAGCTTGTTTGATGTTGAATGGCAATGCCATCAGCGTTCGGTGAGTTAATTAGAAAACAATCTTTAATCAGTCTTTACAGGTAATTTTTACAAGCCAGCAGTAAATTTTCGCTTCCTGCCACTCTATTTTCGCTTCCTATCACTTTATTTTCGCTTCCTATCATCTCATTTTCGCTTCCTGTCATCTCATTTTCGCTTACTGTCGTCTCATTGTCGTTTCCTGTCGTCTCATTGTCGTTTCCTGTCGTCTCATTTTCGCTTACTATCACTTTATTTATGTGTGCTGTCAATTGATATCTTTGGCATTCAACTTGATATTTAGCAAAAATAATATGATATCTAATGAAAATTAACTGAGATTTTCCTTAATCAACTTGATATTTAGCAGAAATAATATGACATCTAATGAAAATAAACTGAGATTTTTCTTAATCAACTTAATGTTTAACAAAAAAAGGCAGCACAATGGCTTCAATATCGGAACAATCA
>JBAQJB010000078.1:0-41167 GCA_049289155.1 Chitinophagaceae bacterium | reverse complement strand
CCTGGTAACAGAAAGACAGGAACGGCAACAGGAAGTCGTGCGCGAAGTAAGCAGTAAATGGGCATCTGCACAAACTTTATCCGGGCCATTTATAGTAGTTCCTTATAATTATTCAGAAACCAACAAGGAAGGAAAAATACTGCCAGCAAAAATAAATATTATTATGCTACCGCAAAATCTACACGTGCAGGGCAGTATTACTCCGGAAGAAAGAAAAAGATCTATTTATACAGTATTGTTATATAAAACGAATCTTAATTTTAAAGGGAATTTTAATATTCAAATTCCTGATGACCTTATCATGGAAAACCTGGATTTCAAAAATGCGCGTATATGTTTTTCATTATCAGATTTCAAAGGGATTGAAGAAGAAATGGCATTAAAATTTAATGGAGAAGCAGTACATTTTTCTCCTGGCCTTCCGGTTTCTAATTTTGGAACAACCGGTTTATCAGCTCCTGTAAAATTTGATTCAACTTCATTAAATGTTCCTGTCAATTTTGAATTGTCTATGAATCTGAAAGGCAGCAGCCAACTGCATTTCATGCCCTTAAGCGCAAATAGCAGTTTCGATCTTTCATCCACCTGGCCCAATCCTTCCTTTGATGGAAATACATTACCGGGCAGTCATAGCGTTTCCGAAAAAGGGTTTACAGCTCACTGGGATTTTAACCAGGCAAATTTACCATTCGGCAAAGTCATGAGTGAAAATGAAATGAAGCAATATGAAACAACACAGGACGACAAGGTAGAATATAATGCACCCCGAATAAATAGAAACCAAAATGATATTGCAGAAAATAATGTTGCGAAAAATGATTTGTCATTTGGTGTAAGCCTCGTACAACCTGCGGACCAGTATGATCAAACATTGCGCAGTGTAAAATATGCAATACTTATAATCGGGCTCAGTTTTGCTTTTTTCTTTATTATCGAGATCATGCAGAAAAAACCATTTCACCCGGTGCAATATGTATTGGTTGGTTTGGCGCTGGTAATATTTTACACGCTATTGCTTTCATTCAGTGAATATATTTTATTTGATTTTGCCTATTTAATTGCTGCGCTGGCAACGATTTCACTCATTAGTATTTATGTAAAAAGTCATTTTAAAAGTTGGAAAACTGCCGGAATATTTTTCTGTTTACTAAGTGGTTTGTATGGTTTTATTTTTATCCTGATCCGGTTGGAAGACACAGCATTAATTGTAGGAAGCATTGGTTTATTTTTCATACTTGCCCTTGTAATGTTTGCAAGCCGGAAAATAAACTGGTATGGAAATCCGGAAAAGATTGTTTACGAATGATGAACACCTGGTTTTTATTTTAAAATGCAAACCTTGAAAGTATGCTGCAAATAGTGCAGCATACTTTTTTATACATTGTCATTTGTTTTAATCAAATGAAATTAAAAAACAGATATTTGTAAAAGCAGGTAAGAGGGTTTATGTAAATTTATAAAAAGCTGGTGGAAAATTATTTTATGTCATTTAATAATAAAAAAAAGAAAGCGGAACCAGTGGAACAAAAACCACAGAAAAGCCAGACATTAATACTGCAGCATACGGAAGAAGCAGCGCTTACCCAGTTGGAAAGAAGTACGAAAGGCCTTTTCTTATCAGGCATTACGGCCGGGCTTGATATTGGTTTTTCCGTTTTATTGATGGCAGTTTTTTTTACTGCATTTTCCGGTGTATTTCCGGATCCTGTAGTTCACCTGATGGTTTCCAATATGTATCCGCTGGGTTTTATTTTCGTGGTGTTGGGCCGCTCTGAATTATTTACTGAACATACTACACTGGCCATTTTACCTGTGTTGCAGGGACTTGCTTCTATCAAAAAATTATTGAGGTTATGGGCAATTGTTTTTATCAGTAATATTTTAGGAGGAATTATTTTTGCGTTGATCCTTGCTTATTTTTCCAACAACCTGCATTTTTTACAACCGGAATCATTGAAAGCAATTGCATCTGCATTTACACAAAATACCTGGTTGACAACTTTATTAACTGCAGCCCTTGCGGGATGGCTGATGGGTTTGCTGGCATGGCTTGTTGCAGCAGCCCGTGAAACGATCAGCCAGATCGCGATCATATGGATCATCACGGCAGCCATTGGCTTTGCAAATTTGCCGCATTGTATTGTGGGGAACATTGAAGTCGCTTCTGCATTTTTTTCGGGCCAGGTTTCTTTCAGTCAATACATGGGATTTCTCTGGCCGGTTACTTTGGGAAATGCTATTGGTGGCGTTTTGTTTGTGGGTGTTTTAAAATTTAGTCACACCATGAATAGTGGGGAAGAAAAAGAAATTGATTTGGAAGAAGCAAAAAAAATGGCCAATTAATTTTCTGTTTTACCAATTTGCAAGAACGGTCACACCACCTTGTACTTTATCATTGATTTGCACTTTCACTTTGGCGTTCAGTGGTAATAAAACGTCAACCCTGCTACCAAATTTTATGAAGCCAAGTTCTTCACCTTGTTTGACTTCCTGGCCGGTGGATACATAATTACATATTCTTTTTGCCACTGCGCCGGCAATTTGTTTTACCAAAATACTTCCATGAATATTTTCAATTACCGCGCTGCATCGTTCATTTTCCGTAGACGATTTAGGATGCCAGGCTACCAGGTATTTTCCTTTATGATATTGTTTATATTCCACAACACCAGTGATGGGATTGCGGTTGACATGCACATTGGCCGGGCTCATAAAGATGCTTACCTGGATTCTTTTGTCTTTATAATATTCTTGTTCCTGCACTTCTTCTATCACGACAACTTTCCCGTCGGCCGGGCAAATGATTTCATTCTCTGCAATGGTCAATATACGAATGGGAATTCTAAAAAAAGAAATAATAAATATTAAAAAAGCAAGAGAAACAATCAAAAATAAAATAGATAAAAAAGGAATAAGCGGGCTTAGAAATAGAAAGGATACAACATTTAATAATCCGAGGCAACAGGCAATAAGTACAATCGTTTTATAGCCTTCCTTATGAATATACATACATGTTATTTGTATGGCAAAGGTACAAAACAAATACGGGCGTTTAATGCCGCTCTTTCAAAAATATAAAACTCCAATGACCGTTAGATAAGCGGTTATGCCCGCTACATAAACTATTGAGTACCGGTTTTTATCTCACATTATATTTAAAAGTTACATAAGTTTAAAAAAAGTATATAAATTGTTTTAAAAAGGACAGGAAAAAAATCAAAATAAGTTTTTTACCAACACTAAACACATATTTAAAGTTTGCGCAAATCCCTATATATATTACTTTCTTTTTTCCTGGTCTTTGTTCTTAATATGGCCGCAATACCGTCAGTTGCCCAGCTTTTGACTACATACCAGTCAAAAGTCTTTGGCGTGCAGGATGGTATTCCTTCATCCGATTTTTATACGGTTAGCCAGGATCATTTATATAATATCTGGATGGGCCAGAGCATGGGCTGCACCCGGTTCAATGGCAGCAGTATGGAACAATATATTTATGCCGGGAACAGGCCTGTCGGGAAAGCTTATTGTTTTAAAGAAGATGACCAAAAACGGCTCTGGGTTGGATCTGAGAATGGTTTATTTTATTTTGATACAGACACACTTGTTTTTGTTGACTTTATAAAATCGCAAGTACCCGTGTATGATATATCCTGGGACAGTGCCAATAATTTATGGCTTGGAACGGGTATTGGGCCGATAAAAATTCCTGCGGAAAAAATGCCGGGTATCATTAAAAGTAAATCGATCGATATATCCCTGTTTCAATTTGATGGCTGGAAAAAAATGTTTCCGGATCAGCATAAAGTGATTAAAGTGATACATGGTACCAATGGAACCGTTTTTTTTTCAACATATAATAACGTAGTTGCCCTGAATAAAAATATCTTCTCTAAAATCTGGACTACGCAGAACGGCGTAGATTATTGCAATTCACTTTTATTTACAGATAACAGGTTATTCCTGAGTTGCAGTGTTTCCGGGCTATTGGTCTATGATGGGAAAAATTTGAAGCAATTGAATATTTTACTATCCTATGGGTATTACCTCTTGAAAAGTGGCGATAATATTTTATATATATCAGGTAAATATATTTATACCATAAACCCTGAAACCCTTGCTATTAAAGAAACTGCGGAAATTGAAGAAAAATATATTCGTTGGGTAAAACAAATGTGGCAGGATCATGAAGGTAATTTCTGGATCGCAACGAATGAAGGGTTGATCTACATGAAACCACTCCTATTTAAAAGTTTCATTAAAAAGGAAGATGCACTGGAAAATGAATTATACAGCATTTATCAAACGCATTCAGGAGAAATTCTTGCGGGGAGTAACCATGGCATCTTATACCAATTTAAAAATAATGCGATCGTACCATATGAGAAATTACCAAAGATATTTTCCCGCGCTGAAATTTTTTCTATACAGCAAGACAATGCAGGTACTTTATGGTTTAGCTCGGGGTATGAAGGCATCGGCAGGCATATAAATAATCATACCGATTTTTACACCACAAAACAGGGATTGCGTGATAATACAAATACCTTTTTCTTACAAACAAAAGATGGCCGTTTATTCACAGGCGGCGATAAAGGCATCACGCAGATTATTACTGATAGTATAACAGGTAATGTACATTTTAAAAATTTTATCTACAAAAGCAATTTTGCTACATATAGCCATTTCAATACAGCTACCGAAGACAAAAAAGGAAATATTTGGGTAGGCACCGAGTTTGGTTTATTCAGGCTTCACAAGGATTCATTATATAAAACTTCATTATTAAATGCAGACATTATTAATTTAGATATAGCTGATCTGAAAACAGATGTAAATGGTGATTTGTGGATTGCTACTTTGGGCAGTGGAGTTTTGCTTTGCCATATTAATAATGAAAATCAGCCAGTACTTACACATCATTTTTTTACGTCAGGTAAATATAAAAGCAGCGGGTTTTTAAATTTACTGATCGACAGAAAAAATATTATTTGGATGGCAACATACAATGGGATTTTCCGAATGGAACCCGGTACTTTCATGTTCAGGTATTATGATGCAGGTGCAGGGTTTTTAAATTCCACTTATAAATATATTGAGTTGATGCAAGCTGCGAACGGGACAATTTGGGCTGCCTCTTCTTTTGGTACTGTTTCATTTAATCCTGCAGATTTTGACGGCAAAGAAAAATTGCCACCCATACATATTTCAAAGATTATTCAAAACGATTCTGTCCTGTTTTTTTCACCATCACCAGAAAAAAATAAGCATATTATACCATATGATAAAAGTTCTATATCAATTTATTTTGAAGAAGTATCATTTTCTAATCCTTCGGCTATTAATTATCAATACCGGCTGTTACATACAGATACCACCTGGATCAATATTGGTGCGGCTACCAATGTTACTTTGCAGGAATTAGCACCTGGTCAATATATTTTTGAAGTACGTGCGTCTGCAGGGGGAAATCAATGGACAACTCCTGCAAGTTTTGCTTTTGAAATTTCACCTCCTTTATGGATGAACCCATGGGCAATTGCACTGGCCGTTTTGATCCTTTTATTTTTAATTTATATTCTTTTAAAGGTCAGGGTTTCGAACATAAAAAAAGAAGAAGCGCGTAAAACAGAATTGCAAACGATCAAAGCAAACTCCTACCAGCTTCAACTTGAAATAGAAAAAGTGATCAGTTATTTTGCGAGTTCTATTTCGGATAAAAACGCTGTTGATGACATTTTATGGGATGTTGCAAAAAATTGTATTGCAAAATTAGGCTTCGAAGACTGTGTCATTTATTTAGCAGATTCAGAGAATAAAATGCTTCGCCAAA
Organism: Chitinophagaceae bacterium; assembly: GCA_049289155.1. GTDB lineage: Bacteria > Bacteroidota > Bacteroidia > Chitinophagales > Chitinophagaceae > JAFDXJ01. The sequence continues at coordinate 35,334 of JBAQJB010000078.1, read as the reverse complement.
AAGCCGCCTGGGGGCCTAAAACCACGGAAGAAAATAAAATACTTGACCCGATAAATATTCCTTTTGGAAAAGGCATTGTAGGTGCCGTTGCAGAAAGTGGAAAAGCTGAAATCATCAACGATACCAGTAAGGATACGCGCTATATAATAGATGATGCCCTCCGGTTTTCAGAGATCTGCGTTCCAATTCTTGATAATCAAAAAGTGATTGGGGTAATTGACAGCGAACATATCAATAAACATTTTTATACAACAAAAGATTTACAAATCCTTACCACTATTGCATCGCTTTGTTGTGATAAAATAAAGAAGGTAACAGCGGAAAATTTAACCAGGGAAAAGGAAATAGAATTAATCAAACTGACCCGTGACCTGGCTGCATCGCAACTCACAGCATTGCGTTCGCAAATGAATCCACATTTTATTTTCAATGCGCTAAACAGTATCCAACAATATATCCTCACAGGAAATGTAGATGATGCGAATAAATATTTATCTAAATTTTCCAGGCTGCAGCGTGAAATATTAAATCAAAGTGATAAACATTTTATTTCACTGGAAAAAGAAATAGAAATGCTGACCTTGTACCTGCAGTTGGAGCGATTGCGCTTTGATAAAGGCTTTGATTTTGAAATAATAGTGGATGAAGAAATTGATGTGTCAGAAATTAAAATACCGCCGATGATGATGCAGCCCTTCGTGGAAAACTCTATCTGGCATGGCCTGATGTCACAGGAGAAAGACAAGAAGATCCTGGTTGAATTTATTGTACAGTCAGAAAATATCCTGCTTGCCAAAATAAAAGATAATGGAATTGGCAGGACAGCCGCCGCGAAATTAAAGGAACTAAATACCGCGAAAATCCACTACCCTTCCCGTGGCCTTTCATTGATTACAGAACGTTTACGCATTTTACAACAACAATATAATAAACCATTTGGTGCGTCTATTTCCGATATAACAGACCATGCAGGCAATATTTTGGGTACAGAAGTAATCCTGAGTATTTATATTTTATAATCAGAATTTCTTATCTTAGTATTCATGATCAAGGCCTTGATGGTGGATGACGAACCCGCCGCATTGAAAACATTGAAATTGATGATTGAAAGGTATACACCTGAAATAACGGAATTAAAATCCGCTAACAGTGTACGTACAGCCCTTCCATTAATTGCATCCTATAAACCGCAACTTGTTTTCCTGGATATTCAAATGCCTAATGAAACCGGTTTTGACCTGCTCAACAGTTTTAATAATATTCCTTTTGATGTCATTTTCACAACAGCTCATGATGTCTATGCCATACAGGCTATACGATTTAGCGCATTGGATTATTTATTAAAACCCATTGACGCAGATGAACTGTGCAACGCAATAAAAAGGTTTGTACATAAAACCATACAAAAGGAAAATCAGCATGCATTGTATAAAAATCTACTGCATAATATACAATCAGAAAAAAAAGATTTCCGGCTGGCGATCAGTACGAGTGAAGGCGTACATTTTTTTAATCCCGATGAGATCATTCGCCTCGAAGGGGTTAGCAATTATACACGTTTTTATTTTACCAACCGCAAACCGCTCCTGTCCTCCAAAACTTTAAAGGAATATGAAGATATTTTACAAAATTGCTTTTTTTTACGCACGCACAAATCACATCTCGTGAATACAAGTTATGTGAAATCCTATATTATGGATAACGGGTTGCAAATGTCAGATGATTCTATCGTGGAAATTTCCCGGCGGCGGAAAGAAGAAGTAATGCAACAACTCAAAAATAAATAAATCGCTGCTTTTTATTTTACAAAAGTTGCATCAATACCCAAATTACAGGGGCAGCAAACAATAAAGAATCAAAACGATCCAGGAAACCGCCATGGCCCGGCAAAAATTTACCGCTGTCTTTTACCTGGGCCAGCCTTTTAATTTTACTTTCAAATAAATCTCCAAAAGTTGCAAAAATCACAGCTATGAAAGTAAAAATAAGCATGCTGAAAATATCGGCTTTGAATAAATAATAAGCGGCCATACTCACCCCGGCAACTGCCAGCAAAGCCCCGCCAATCGTGCCTTCCCAGGTTTTCTTCGGCGAAATTTTTGTAAGCGGTGTTTTCCCGATCAGGGATCCAACGATATAAGCCATTGTATCATTGATCCAAATAGTGGCAATGAGCAATACGGGAATAAATAATCCCATATCAAAATTAAAATTTGTTCCGGCAAAATAATTTCCTGAGAACCTGAATGAGATCATACACGCAATAGGAATAGATATGTATATAAAACCCGCCAGGGAAACAGCAATAATTTTTACCCCTGATTTTTTGTAAAATAATATTGCACTCAATATCATAATTAAAAAAATCATTCCATAAAATGTATACTTATCCTGTACATAGGATACACCATTTAATAAACCGGCAACCCATAACATTAATATAAAACCGCAGAGTGGATAAATGATCTTTTGTATGAATGTAGTTTTTTTATACGCCGGGAAAATGATGGTAATTAATTTTTGAAATTCATACCAGCAACCAAAATGGATTAATGTAAAAAGAAAAAAATAACTCCAGGTATTTATAAACAAGCCACCAAGCATGACTGCTGCAAATACAATCGCAGTAAGGGCCCTGGTTTTGAAGATTTGAAAATTAAATGCCATTGAAATAAATTGATAACAAAAATGCCGGCGCAGAAATTAGTTTAAAAATCCTTTTTCCATAAGGTTCAGCGCGATTTCTTTTAAATGAACGGGCACATATAATTCAATATCACCGAAATTTATATAACTGCTGTCCTGCTTGTTTAAAATGATAGTCCTGATATTATTTTCTTCCAGCATGCCTTTAATAATATTCGCGGTGGGGTAGTTCCTGGTCGCATATATTTTTACCCATCCTTTCATTATTTCAAATATTTATGATTAATAATATTATGCCGCGCAATCACGAGTTCGCTTTCTCTTTTGAAATTAAAAAATAACATAGCCAGTGTCACCACACCGATCAATCCATAATACAAAGGTATATGTTCATTTATTGTATCATTATTGAGCATGCCTGCTTTACTGAGGGCATACAACTGTGCAACAGCAACTGCATTATTTAAAAAATGTATACTCACATTTAACCATAAATTTTTGCTGAGGTAATAAACGTATCCGAGTAAAAGTCCTAAAAATAAACGCGTTAAAAAACCATAAAATGAAAAATGAATGGCGCTGAATAAAATGCTTGTAACCAGGATCCCTATGAAAGCATTTTTCGATATTGAAATAAAAACGGGTTGCAGGGTTCCCCGGAAAAGCATTTCTTCCATTATTGCCGGAGCCAGTGCAAGCACGAGTAAGGATAGCAAAAAATCTGAATTCGTTTTCATATTGGCCAGTGCTAATACCTGTTCATTATACTGGTCTTCCAGTTGCTGAAAAAATTGCTCCGCTGTTTTGGAGATCGGGATCATACTGTTCAATTCAGCTAAAGCTCCCCCAATGAACAACCCGGAAATTGCCATGAGTACAACTATAAAAAATTGTTTGCCGCTAATGGCGCGGTTGAATCCCAACTCACTCAATGCATCTTTTTTATTCATCATCCTGGCGAAGGCAAGCGCTGGTAAAGCCATCACAAAAAAACTGCTGACTGTTTGCAACACCTGCAACAATGCTACATTCTTCGGGTTCAATAAGCCTTCAGATAATTGATTAAACGGTATATGAAAAAATAAAAAGGCAATTCCTGCGGAAGCAAGGGAACCTATTATTAACCCTACTCCACATAATATTAAAAGAATCGCGAGCTGCATCCAGGGAGACCAGTTTTTTGTGCCTTGCATATCTTTCAAAAATAAGGGTGTAAATTTGCAATTAAATTTTTTTTTCACAGGAAAAAATTACTTTAGTTAATTATACCTCATGGTTAAAATTGGAAATCTCATATTACCTGATTTTCCCCTTCTGCTCGCACCCATGGAAGATGTAAGTGATCCGCCATTTCGTGCAGTTTGTAAAGACAATGGCGCTGACCTTATGTTTTCAGAATTCATCAGTAGTGAAGGCCTGATACGGAATGCGATGAAAAGTATGCGTAAACTGGACATCTTTGATAATGAACGCCCCGTTGGTATCCAGGTTTTTGGAGGCGATGAAGAAGCATTAGCCTTAAGTGCCAGGATCGTTGAAACTGTACAGCCGGAATTATTGGACATTAATTTTGGTTGCCCGGTAAAAAAAGTTGCCTGCCGCGGCGCAGGCGCAGGTGTTTTAAAAGATATTGATCTGATGGTTCGCCTGACAGATGCCGTGGTGAAAAGTACAAATTTACCTGTTACGGTAAAAACAAGGCTGGGCTGGGATGAGACGAGTCTTAATATAGAAGAAGTGGCAGAACGCTTGCAGGACGTAGGTATCCGTGCATTGAGCATTCATGGCCGCACACGCGCTCAAATGTATAAAGGCCAGGCGGACTGGACACTTATTGCAAAAGTGAAAAACAACCCGCGCATACATATCCCCATTTTTGGAAATGGCGATATTGACAGTGCGGAAAAAGCGCTTGAATATAAAGAGCGGTATGGTGTGGATGGGATAATGATCGGACGTGCCGCCATTGGGTATCCGTGGATTTTTAAAGAGATCAGACACTTCCTGGAAACAGGTGAACATTTACCTTCACCCACAGTTGAAAGCCGCGTGGCAGTTTGCAGGAAACATCTTACGCAATCACTTACCTGGAAAGGGCCTGTGGTAGGCATCAATGAAATGCGCCGGCATTATGCAAATTACCTGAAGGGTTTACCTAATATTAAAGAATATCGCAACCGGCTGGTTACTTTAAAAATGCCTGATGAGATCCATGCAGTGCTGGATGAAATTGAAAAAGAATATGCGGGTTTTGAAATGCAAAAATCACCTATTGAACTAATCAATTATCATGAAAAATGCGCAGTGTAAAAATGCACCAGATATTACCTTCTTATTTATTTTTCTATACAAACCTTTATTGAAAATTTCAGCGCGGGCCTGATATAATAACGCTCGAAGCGCTGGCCATATGGTATTGGATTGGTAACATTGTTGACCATATAAAAACCACCATCGGAATTATCCTTCACATATTGCATACCAAGTGCCCAACGGTTTTTCATATCGGCCAGCCATTTTAATTTTTCAGCAGAAGACGTTAACGCAGCATATTCTTTATTGTATTCCGGGGAATAAATAAATTCAACACCCAGTACTAATTCCTGTGCAGGAAAAAATATAGTATAGTCAGGAATTTCAAAAGTATTCCAGCCTTTTTTATATGGATGCACGATGAGATTGGTATCAGTCAATTCTTTTCCCGGTTTTTGATTGATCACATCCCATTCATACCAGCGCAGGCGCAAGGGAAGTGCGTGCGTTTTATCCGGCTCTTCCAGGTAGATAGAAAACGAATGCATATAGCCTGGTTTACCGGAATTATTTTCATACTTCGCAAGTATGATTAGCTTGTATTCGGGACCGGGCCCAATATACTGCCTGATGCGTCCAACACGTTTATTGATATCAAATTCTTTTGTTTTCTTACATGCTGTTATAAAAACAGGCTTCAAAATATTTTCTTCTGTAATTAAATAATAGTCGGTGGCATCAATCATTTTCTTTACCGGTATCCATACAGTTTTATACCCGACATTTTCTATAAAAACCGTGTCATCAAGTGATAAAGAATCTTTAGGCAAAGAAAAAAAACCTGTCGAATCTGTGTAAACTATTTTTTTATGATTGGAATAAATAACGATCGCATACGCCACCGGTTTTTTCTGTGCTTCATCAAATACAGTCCCTGTAACAGTTTGCGCATGCACATGTCCTGCAATGAAAATAAAAATAAGCAGCAGTATTTTTTTCATTCGCAAATCTACTTATAAAAACGTTTAAATATAGGAGGGAGTAAATGAATGATTATAAAGCCAATAACACCTGCCAGGCTTCCGTGACTTTACCTTCATCCAATAATTTTTTAGCGTATGCATGTAATTCGTTTTCCATCTCTTCCGGGTTCAAAGAAAAATATTGGAAAATAGATTTTAGTTGTTCATCTTCAAAAGCGGGATCAATTTCTGGTTGTTCATGTACATTTCCAAGCATACCCAAATGATTTCCGGATAGAATTTTACTGTTCTTAATTGATGGAGGTATTGCATCCACACCAATGCCAATCTGCGTATTAGGTTTCTCTACCTGGAATAAATTATTTTCATTCACAACGGAGTACCAATTTCCTCCAAGGCGCGCTACCTGGTGGAATTTGAGCTGATCGATCATATCCTTTCCCTCATTTAAAATACTTTCATCCACATGCATATATAATACTTCCGCGATCACCAGCTGGCCTGCACCTGCGGTTTCTCCCAGGCTTTTTATTTCCAGCACTTTACATTCCATTTTTACTTTTGCTTCCTTCACCATTGGGGGTGAAATGAGAAGCGCTTTCTCCGGCGTAAAACCGGCTTTTATAAATTCATCAGTGCCTTTTGGAAATTCACAACTCGCCAAACTCACTTGCTGCACCATATCATAATCACAAATATGAATGACCACTTCCGGTACTTCCAATATATTTTGCAACGTGTGTTTTGTAGTATTATCGCGCACTCTCCTCGAAGGTGAAAAAATAACTATCGGAGGTGCTGCAGAAAACATATTGAAAAAACTGAAGGGACTAAGATTTACATTTCCTGCTTTATCAATCGTGCTTGCAAATGCGATTGGCCTAGGCGCAATAGCATGTTGCAACCATTGCTGGCGCTGTCCTGCTTTAATATTTTGTATATCAATTCCGGGCATAACTTTTATGTATAAAACTTTTTATTCGGATTAATAAACTGGTGATAAAAATTATGCAATTTCCCATACATCTTTTCCACTCAAAAGCTTATCCAGGTCACCTTTGCCTTTTGATATAATTGCTTCTTCAATCTGCATGCGCATGATATCTTCATAGCAAGCTCTTTGCGTTTCATAGAAAACGCCGAATGGCCTGGGGAAATGGCCTTCAAGATGTGGTGAATCAAACATGCGTGTAAGCACCTGTGCTTTGTAAAAATCATTTTCGTCATGGATCCAAAGATCATCCTGGCTGAAGCCATCTTTTAAATCTACCATTACCGGTTTCAGTCCGTCAATGCGAATTCCTTTATCACTATCCGCGCCATAAACAAGCGGTTTGCCCTGTTCTAAAAATAATGCTTCATCAGGTTTACTTTTTTTCTCTGTAAAAATTTCAAATGCGCCGTCATTAAAAATATTACAGTTCTGGTAAATCTCCAGGAAGGAAGTCCCATGATGCTGGTATGACCGGGTAAGCATCGCCTGCAAATGTTTCGGATCCCTGTCCATACTGCGTGCAATAAAACTGCCATCCGCGCCAAGAGCGAGGGCCAGCGGGTTAAACGGGTGATCTATGCTTCCGAAAGGAGTACTTTTCGTAATTTTATGCTCTTCTGAAGTAGGCGAATACTGACCTTTCGTTAAACCATAAATCTGGTTATTGAAAAGCATAATATTTACATCCAGGTTTCTTCTCAATAAATGTATGGTATGATTTCCGCCAATACTCAGGCCATCGCCATCTCCTGTAACGATCCAAACACTTAGTTCAGGACGCGAAGCTTTTAACCCGGTCGCGACAGCTGTTGCCCTTCCATGAATGGAATGCATACCATATACATTCATATAATAAGGAAAGCGGCTGCTGCATCCAATACCACTGATGATCACAATATTTTTTTTGGGAACACCAATGCCGGGCATAATTTTTTGTACCTGGGCGAGAATAGAATAATCACCGCAACCCGGGCACCAGCGGACTTCCTGGTCAGTTACAAAATCTTTTGCTGTAAGTGTAGCCTGTGCTGTATCCATTTATATTCAAATTAATTCTGCAAAGTTCGGCCTTTTATACATGTAAATCTTGTAATAATTCCCAATATTCCGCACCACGTCTTGTATGTGGTATAACAATTGTCCCTCCTACAATATTGGCAACTGCGAAAATTTCATATAATTCTTCAGTGGTTGTACCGGCATCTTTGCATTTTCCCAAATGATATTTAATGCAATCATCACAGCGCAAGACCAATGATGCAACGAGGCCCAGCATTTCCTTGGTTTTCACATCCAGTGCGCCGGCTTCATACGTATTCGTATCAAGATTAAATAGTCTTTTCAATACGAGATTATTTTTTCCAAGAATAACAGCGTTCATCTTTTCGCGGTATTCATTAAAATCATTTGCGGAGTTGGACATGTTCATGATATTTTCACAAAAGTATTAAGTAACTGTTAAGTTAGCCCTATAATACAGTGAATTTTGTAATGCTTTCTATAGCTTATCGGTACATTGCAATAGTTCAAAAAAAAATACTATATGGATGCGCAACAATACAATTTTGGGATGATCGGTTTGGGGACAATGGGCAGGAACTTTTTATTGAATATGGCAGACCATGGGTATGCCGTTGCAGGCTTTGACTTGGATGCTTCGAAATGTGAATTATTGGAAACGACTGCAACAAAAGGGACCATCGCAAAAGGCTTTCATGAATTAGAGGGGATGGTAAAAAACCTGGAAAAACCCCGTAAAATCATGATGCTCGTTCCGGCAGGAAACCCGGTGGACCAGGTGATCAGTAATTTATTACCAATCATTGAACCTGGCGATATTATTATTGATGGAGGAAATTCGCATTATACGGATACGTTGCGCCGCATCACTTCACTGGAAGAAAAAGGAATTCATTTTATGGGGGTTGGTATAAGCGGCGGCGAAGAAGGCGCAAGGTTTGGCCCGAGTATTATGCCGGGTGGAGATATGTCGGCTTGGGAGTCTGTAAAACCATTATTGGAAGCAGTTTCTGCAAAAGTGAATGGCGATCCATGCGTGGCTTATATGGGTAAAAATGCGGCAGGCCATTATGTAAAAATGGTTCACAATGGAATTGAATATGCCATCATGCTGATGATTAGTGAAGTGTATGATTTTATGAAAACGAAACTTGGTGTGGACAATGAAGAGATGGCAAAAATATTTCAGCAATGGGATAATGGTGACATGAAATCTTACCTGCTGGAAATTACCGGAGATATTTTTCAAATAAAAGATACGGAAACCAATAATTTTTTGGTTGATATGATTTTGGATAAAGCAGGTTCAAAAGGAACTGGAAAATGGACATCGCAGGATGCCATGGATCTGCCGGTTGCTATTCCATCTATAGATATGGCGGTTGCTATGCGTGATCTTTCAGATTATAAAGAAGAAAGAATGCAGGCTGCAAAATTGTACCATAAAGAAGTCCGGAAAATAGTTTCAAAAAAAGATGCCCTGGTTAAAGATGCACAGGATGCTTTATATTTTTCCATGGTCCTTGCATATGCACAGGGTTTATCAATGTTGTACAAAGCATCCACCGAATTAAAAATGGAAATTCCCTTGGATGATGTTGTAAAAATATGGCGGGGCGGTTGTATTATCCGCTCCAATTTCCTGGATGTCTTTTATTCAATGTATAAAAACAATAAAGGAAATATCTCTAATATTTTACTGGATAAAAAAATTGCGAAACGCATTAAAAGTAAAGAACCGGGTGCACGCCGTTTTATCAGGGCGGCCGTGCAGGCAAGGATTTCCAGCTCCGGCATTTGCAGTGCCATGAATTATTTTGATGCATTCACCAATGAAAAAATGCCCGTCAACCTTGTCCAGGCGCAACGCGATTATTTTGGTGCGCACACCTATTTACGCACTGATAAAAAAGGAATATTTCATTCCGACTGGAAACCCATTTCTCCCACTAATAATTAAAATTAATTTAATATATGCAATCCAATAAATCAAAGCCGGCCGCTTCCATCATTTTTATATTTGGCGGCAGCGGCGATCTCACACACCGCAAATTAGGCCCTTCTCTTTTTCACTTATTCTTAGATGGATGGATGCCTGAAAAATTTGCTATTGTTGGGATGGGGCGTACCGTATTCGATGATGTTCAATACCGCGCTTTCCTGAAAGAAGGCATCAAAGAATTCAGTGAACGCGATGAAGATAATGACGGCAGTAAATGGAAAGAATTTTCTAAAAATATTTCTTTCATGACCATGGATGTGAAAGATGATAAAGCTTATAAAGACCTCGAAAAAAAGGCGAAGGAATTGCAGGATGCCTGGGATGAAAAAGCCAAGATCGTTTTTTACCTGGCAGTAGCACCTCAACTCGTTCCTGCGATTGCAACAGAGCTCGGTAAATTTAAAATGTGCGGAGATACCGACTGCACAAGGATTGTAGTGGAAAAGCCTTTTGGTTTCGACCTGCAAAGTGCACATGAGTTAAACAAATTATTATTGAATCTTTTTAAAGAAGACCAGATTTACCGCATCGATCATTTCCTTGGAAAAGAAACTGTTCAAAATATTCTTGCATTGCGTTTTGCCAATGCATTGTTTGAACCCTTATGGAATCAAAATTATATTGATCATATTCAAATTACTGCCGCGGAAGAAATTGGCGTAGAAGACCGGGGTGATTATTTTGAAAAATCCGGTGCATTGCGTGATATGGTTCAAAATCATATTTTACAATTGTTATGCATGGTTGCTATGGAACCGCCGGTAAATTTTGAAGCGAATGAGATCAGGAATAAAAAAGTAGATGTGCTCAATGCCATTCGAAAAATTTCACGTGATGAAGTGCATACGTATGCCGTACGCGGACAATATAAATCCGGCTGGATGAAAGGAGAGAAAGTAAAAGGTTACCGCGAAGAAAAAAATGTAGATCCTCATTCCAATGTAGAAACATTTGCTGCCATGAAATTTTACGTGGACAACTGGCGCTGGCAAAATGTGCCTTTCTATATCCGAACCGGAAAATATTTACATGAAAAAATCACACTGATTACTGTTCAATTTAAACAGGCACCACATTCTGCATTTCCCCCTGAAGCAACCGAAACCTGGCGGCCAAACAGGCTGACAATAACCATTCAGCCGGATGAAGATATTCGCCTCCGTTTTCAAACGAAAAGGCCGGGCCAGGATATGGTTTTAAATCCTGTTGATATGGTTTTTAAATATTCAGATGCCTACGATTCGGTGCAACCGGATGCGTATGAAACTTTATTGCTGGATGTGCTGGAAGGCAATACCACACAGTTTATGCGCGCAGACCAGGTAGAAGCTGCCTGGAAAGTTGTGATGCCAATAATGGAGTCCTGGCAAAACAGGCTACCCGTTGATTTTCCCAATTATTCCCCCGATAGCTGGGGGCCGGAAGATGCAGAAGCTTTAATCGCGAGGGACGGGAATAACTGGTTTAGTTTACCTGCACAAAATACATTGCAGGGTAATACAGAAAATGCCGAAAAGCCTAAAGCAAAAGAAAAATAATATTTAAAAAATGAAACTTCATTTATCAAAAAATCTGTTTAACCTCAGCAATGATGTTGCGGTCAATATTATACAATTAGTAAATGAAGTTTTAAAAATAAAAGACAGCTTTTCATTAGTGCTTTCGGGTGGCAGTACTCCCATTGAATTATATACTTTGCTTGCTTCAGATGCATTCAAAGAAAAAATTGACTGGAAAAAAATACATATTTTTTTTGGGGATGAACGCTTTGTTTCATTGCATGATGAAAGGAATAATGCACGTATGGCTTTTTCTTCTTTATTAAATCATGTTGAAATTCCTGCTTCGCAAATTCATATAATTCATACAGAAAATACAACGCCTGAATTATCCGCAGCTGCTTACGAAAAAACGATCCGTGATTTTTTTTACTTCACAAACGAGCGAATCGCAGGATTTGATTTGGCATTACTTGGCATCGGCAGCAATGCGCATACATTATCACTTTTCCCGGGCCAGGATGCGGTGATCCATGAATCACAAAAATGGTGTATATCCACCTGGGTAGAAGAGCAGCATGAATACCGTATTACGCTTACGCCTCCATTGATAAATTTATCAACTCAGATTTATTTCATGGTTTCCGGGAAAGATAAAGCGCAGGCCATGCAGGAAATATTAAAGGGGAAATACCAACCGGAATTATATCCCGCACAAATCATTAATCCGGCAAACGGTGAACTGCACTGGTTTGCAGACGAAAGTGCCGCTTCTTTATTATAATCAATAAGGATTTTGTGCAATGCCTTTTTGAATAAATTCACGAATACCTTTTATGATTCCCTGCACCACCTGGTTTTGAAAATCAGTATTTATAATTTTTTGTTCTTCTTCCTTATTACTGAGAAAACCAATCTCTACTAATGTATTGGGGAAATCCGTAGGCGCGTTTAAAATGAAATTAAAATTTCCCACATTGCCATATTCATTTCTTTGCGTGGTAATACAAACCTGTTCCAAAATAAATTTACTAAGATTACGAAAACCAAGGTATTTATAAAATGTTCCCGTGCCTTGTGCCGCACGGTTATCCGCCGAATTTAAATGCAGGCTGATTAATAAATCCGGTTGTTGTTGTTGTAAAAAAAGTACGCGGTCTGTATTATCAAAACTGGCATCGCTAATGCGCGTCATGATCACCTGCGCGCCACTATCTACAAGTGCTTGCGCCAGTTTCTGTGCATAGATTAATGTATACGTTTTTTCCAGTATCCCGGTATTATTCCCGCGGGAACCAGGATTACTTCCACCGTGGCCCGCGTCAATTGCGATCTTAAAATTACTCAATGCAGTTTTTTTCGGGGCTTGTTTTACAAGCAGCATGAGTGTATCATCATGATAATTTAAGGTGTAACCCCAATGTTGTGCATGTTGCAATTCAATTGTTATTTCCACAACATCATCTTCAGTTTGCTCAAAATCTGCATTTGCAATTTCCTGTAAAGTATTGATATGCTGCATGATGAAATTTGTATTGCTTTGTACGCCGAATAAAGTAATAACAATTCTTGCAGGATTAATTTCCATCCTGCTTTTATAGGGCAATTTTTCATCCATGAACATAATGAGTGTATCATATCCATCCTTGCCGCCTGAAGCGATCCAGTTATTCAACAAAAAAGGTTTATTAAACTTATTGACGCGCGCATCCGGTTTTACATTTCCTTTATCTATCCAGGCACTATGGTTTGCTGAAAGCTGTACCTGGTAATAGTTTCGCGTAGAGTCGGTAATTTTTAGCAGTACATCAGTATCCAAATATCCCATCATGGCGCTGCCCAACCTGTCATTACCCAGGCTATAGGCAAGCTGCGGAAATTTTCCTGTTGTACGCCCGCTTCTCCAGGATTTATTTTGTTGCGCAAATGAAATTTGCTGAAATAATATAAATGCCAGTAACAAAAATGAAATCCGTGAAATTTTTATACAATTGAATAATTTATTTTCATCTATCCGGCTTATCTTATGTTTGTATAAATTGTTTTGTTGCATCACGGATAGAATATTTTTGTTATTGCATGAAATGTAAACCATAAAAATGTATTTAAGTAAGGAGCCTGGTTTTATTTCTTTAAAAAATTGATAATATGGAGAAAACAAATTTCATAGATTATATACGCGTATTTTGCAAAAGCGGCCATGGTGGCGCGGGCAGCAGGCATTTCATGCGCAATAAACTCACATCAAAAGGTGGCCCGGATGGTGGTGATGGAGGTCGTGGCGGACATATTATTTTAAAAGGGAATAAACAATTGTGGACTTTATTGCATTTGCGTTACTACAAAAATATTTTAGCCGATGATGGAGAAGGCGGTCAAAAAAATAATTCATCCGGCCGTACCGGTAAAGATATTTATATCGAAGTGCCGCTTGGTACCATAGCTAAAGATGAAATTACCGGTATCATTGAAGCAGAAATTTTAGATGATGGACAGGAAATTATTTTAATGCCCGGTGGCATGGGCGGTTTAGGGAATGCGCATTTTGCCACACCAACCAACCAGGCACCTGAATACGCGCAACCTGGTATGCCCGGTGTGGAAGGCTGGAAACTCATGGAGCTGAAAGTGCTTGCTGACGTGGGTTTGGTAGGTTTTCCCAATGCCGGGAAATCTACTTTGCTGTCTGTTGTAACCGCTGCAAAACCGGTTATAGCGAATTATGCTTTTACGACATTGACGCCACAATTGGGTATCGTTGCTTATCGCGATGATAAATCATTTTGCATTGCCGACCTTCCCGGAATTATTGAAGGAGCAGCAGAGGGAAAAGGTTTAGGCCATCGCTTTCTTCGCCATATTGAAAGAAATGCAGTTTTACTTTTTATGATACCTGCAGATAGCGCAGATGCAGGGAAAGAATTTGAAATTCTAAAAAATGAACTGGAAGCATATAATCCCGAAATGTTGCAAAAAGAATTTGTGATCGCGGTCTCCAAATCAGATATGCTGGATGAAGAATTAAAAGCCGGCCTGGAAAAAGAATTGCCGAAAAATATTCCGCACGTTTTTATTTCTTCTATCACAGGTGAAGGTTTGCAAAGCCTTAAAGATTTGTTGTGGAAAAAATTGAATGCATAAAAATTTATACATCTTTCCATTGCCATAAATGCAGGCAGGCGTATGTTCGGTATGGACTCCAGGCCGCGGATATTTTCAATAACTTTTCACGTAACTTTTTTTTATCTGTAATTTTCAAATTATACAATTGAATCATACTTTGCTGTAATCCCAGGTCATCTACTGCAAAAATATCTTCCCTGCCGAGTGAAAACATGAGCAGCATTTCTACCGTCCATCTGCCAACACCTTTTATTTGCGTAAGCAATTCCATGATCATTTCATTTTCCATGGCGATCAGTTTTTTATCATTGATCTTATGATCTATACAAAACCGCGCAACGTTTTTTACATATTGCACTTTGGCATTCGAAAGTCCAATGGCGCGCAAGGTCTCATCAGGTGTGGCTAAAACCTGTGCCGGGCGCGGCTCTTTGCCCTTGTATAATTCCAGGAAACGGTGGTAAATAATTTTTGCCACGCGCGTATTCAGTTGTTGTGACATAATTCCTGCCATGAGCCGCAAAGCAATATTTTGATGAAATTCCAAAGTGGAGCAGGGCGCATTCAAAATTGTTGCGAGCTTCAAATCCTTTTGCAAGTGCGCCTTATAGGGAAGTTGATTTTTTTTCATTCAGATTATTTCATGTATTTTTCAAAAAAAAATGATGCAACAAAAATACTTTTTAAGCGGTGTAATTACACTATGTCTTTTTTTTTGCCAGGCCACCGTTTCATTCGCGCAGAACAAAGATGAAGTGGACATTCGTAACATATTGACCCGGCAAAACAGGGCATGGAACCAGGGAAATCTCGATTCATTTATGGTTGGGTATTGGAATAATGACAGCCTGCTTTTCATCGGCAGCAGCGGCCCGCGGTATGGATATAAAACCACACTGAATGGTTATAAAAAAAGTTACCCGGATACAGCACATATGGGCAATTTTACCTCCACTATTGTAAGCATGAAAAAATTAGCGGATGACTATTATTTTGTAGTTGGTAAATGGGAACTTCAACGAAGTGTGGGCAACGTTTCCGGTTATTATACATTATTGTTCCGCAAAATAAATGGGCATTGGGTGATCATTGCTGACCATAGCAGTTAATAGCCTAACTGAGGTCTAATGGCTCTTTCCAAATATCCCTGATCTTCCAGATGGAAAAAAGAAGGCTGGCTATGAGCCAGAGATAAAAGATGATGTTCCCTACACTTACCCTGTCATAAATAAAGCCCCATTGCAGCATGATTCCAATAGATGCATTGAGCAACATCCATACAATAACAATACACATTGTATAAACTATCCTTAGAAAAAATTCGCGCATCTCCGGTTCCATTAGTCAACTTTTTTCACTGCAAAAATACAGGTAAGAAAACAAAAAAGCAGCTCCAAAAAGCCGCTTTCTGTTTTCGCCGGAAATTACTTTATAGTCCACTGATTGTGAGCCCAATTGAATAAGGATGAATTGGAGCGCCTGCAGCTTCTTTCAAAAAACTATTTAACTGATAGGAACCATCCAGGGAAAAATTACCAAATCCCATTCTGCCTGTAACGGCAAAGCGGGTAGAATTGATAAAACGTTTTTCACTTTCTTTCTGAATAAATTTATCACCATAAACGGTGGTACCATTAGCATCCATCAGGTTTTTGCCTTTGGTATAAGCTTTTAAAAGTGTTCCGACCTTCACGCCAAAAGCCATTTTAAAACCTTTATCCGGTTGCACTGGATTGCCGGAATACCTAAGTTCCAATGGTAACTCCGCAAAAATTGTAGTGAGTTTATACTTGTCATAATGAAAAGTGGCACTTACATCTCTAAAAGGCAAAAATGTAGTGGTAGCGGATTTCAGGTCAACCAATGTATTTTTAAAAAATATATTACTGCTTCCAATACCTACACCAACTCCCACGCTAAAATGCGGGCTCGATCTGAAAGGCTTATCCAGCATTACATAAAAATTGAAATGCCGTGAAAACCCGGATGGGTTAATAGAATCCGGTGTATTCAACCAACCATCCACGCCATACTGGATCATAAAATGATCATTAGCACGGTTACTCAGGTCAATTTTTTGTTTTGGTGGCTCAGTATTATTTTCCTGGGCCTGTACAGCGCCATATAAAAAAAATATACATCCTAATGCCGCGATTAATTTTTTCATCCGTGCAGTTGTGTTTTAAATAATTTACTTTTTTAAAAGCAACAAAAATAAATGAATTGAACCCAAGCAAGGGGTTAAAAATATGCCAAATAAAAGGCTTCATTAATTAAGGAACGAACAGGAATTTTCTTCCAGGATAGCCATATTTACAAAGGAAGCAGTATCTTCATCAATATCTTTTCGAAATACCTTATGAAAATATTAATTGCTGAAGACGACCCTATCAGCCTTTTATTACTTCAAAAGCAACTGGCAACTGAACCATTTGAGCTTTGTGTAGCAGCAGATGGGCATGTGGCATTTAAAAAATTGATGGAGTTTCAACCAGATCTCCTCGTGACAGATCTCATGATGCCCAGGACTTCCGGCCTTGAGCTCATCGGCCTCGCAAGAGCAAATTATAAAAAAAAATTACGCATCCTGGTATTATCCGCAATGGATGATGAAAACACTGTGATGGAAGCATTATCGATTGGAGCAGATGATTTTATAATTAAACCTGCCGAACAACTGGAATTACTGAGAAAAATAAAAAGGTTATGTAAGTTGAAATAAGATACTGTTTGAATGTTATTAATTTCCGTATTCTGAAATAAATTTAATCCGCATAATTTTCAATTCATCCCATTCATAACCGCTATCCTGCAATTCTTCCTGCGCTGTTTCGAGGGAGGAAGTTTCACAACTTTTAAAATAATCCATGATTTCTTCCTGGTCATCTTCATCGAGAATATCATCAATGGCATAATTCAGGTTCAGCCTAGTGCCACTCGATACGATCGTTTCCATTTCTTCCAGTAAAGAATCAAGCTTCAGGTCTTTGTTTCTTGCGATCGTCTCCAGCGGAATTTTTTTATCTACATTTTGAATAATATAGATTTTATTACTGCTTTTATTAGCAACCGTTTTCATCACAAAATCATCAGGCCTTTCTATATCATTCTCTTCAACATATTTTGCGATCAAATTAATAAAAGGTTTACCGTAGCGTGCCGCTTTTCCTTTACTAACGCCCTGGCACTTTTCTAATTCCAATAATGTGGTGGGGTATGCGGTGGCCATATCATTCAGAGATGATTCCAGGAATAATACGAAAGGCGGCAATCCAATTTTCTTTGCTTCTGTCTGGCGCAGGCTTTTCAGCATCTCCACCAGTTTATCGTCGAAAGCCGCGCCACCACTGCCTCCGTCTCCGGTCTCCACATCTTCATCATCTTCATTGGCTTCTTCGAACAAATTGCTCAATGCGATTTTAAATGATACCGGTTTTTTCAAAAACTGCTCACTGGCTTCCGTAAATTTCAGCAAGCCATATTCTTCAATATCTTTTCGTAATAAATTCTCCAGTAATAATTGCCTTACAAGGCTATTCCAGAAATGTACATCTTTTTCCTTCCCGATTCCAAACACATCAAGTTCTTCGTGCCTGTACATTTTAATCTGCGGTGTTGGTTTACCCATGAGCATATTAACCACGTAATCCGTATGAAATCTGCCATCCAGCGCTTTCACTACTTTCAGCACCTTCACGGCTTCCTCTTTTGCTTCAATTTTTTCCTTTGGATGCAGGCAATTATCACAATTGCCACAATTTTCTTCATCGGTATTTTCACCAAAATAATGTAGTAATACTTTTCTTCTGCAGGTAGAAATTTCCGCAAAAGCCACTGTTTCATTGATCAGTTGAGCGCCAATTTCGCGTTCGCTCAATGGCTTATCCCGCATCAGGTGTTCCAGTTTGGCAACGTCTTTATGAGAATAAAACAGCAGGCATTTTCCTTCCAGTCCATCCCTGCCGGCACGGCCCGTTTCCTGGTAATAATTTTCAATAGATTTTGGAATATTAAAATGAATAACGAAACGGATATCGGGTTTGTCGATCCCCATTCCAAATGCAATAGTAGCCACAATCACCTGCACATCTTCATTCAAAAATTGATCCTGGCGATTGGCACGAAGTTTAGAATCAAGGCCAGCATGGTAGGCAACGGCTTTAATATTATTAGCCACTAACAGTTCTGCAAGTTCTTCTGTTGTTCTCCTGTTCAATGTATAAATGATTCCGCTTTTCCCAGCATTATGCGTTATGAAACGAACGATATTCCGAATGGTCTGATCCTTTTTTAATTTTGGTTGAATTTCATAATATAAATTGGCCCTGTTAAAGGAAGAAATATAAATATTGGGATCGCGCAAAACTAAATTTTTAATGATATCACTTTGCACTTTGGGCGTGGCAGTTGCAGTCAGCGCTACCACAGGAATAACGGGATTGATCTGATCCATCATTTCACGCAGCCTGCGGTATTCCGGCCTGAAGTCATGCCCCCATTCAGAGATACAATGCGCTTCATCGACAGCGAAAAAAGAAATTTTTAATTCTTTAAAAAAATCAAGATTATCCTGTTTGGTCAATGTTTCAGGCGCTACATATAATAATTTGGTTTTACCGGAAATCAAATCTGCTTTCACTTCTTTAACCTGGCCTTTATTCAAAGATGAATTTAAAAAATGCGCCACATCATCTTTCTCACTATAACCGCGAACAAGGTCTACCTGGTTTTTCATGAGTGCGATCAATGGGCTTACAACTATGGCACAACCCTCCAAAATCATGGCGGGTAATTGATAACATAAACTTTTTCCACCACCTGTTGGCATGATCACAAACGTGTCATGGCCATTCAGTAAACTATTGATAGCTTCTACCTGGCGGCCTTTAAATTTTTCAAAACCAAAATGAGATTTTACAGCCTGGAGAATATTATGTCCATGATTATCTAATGATGGAGTAGAAGCAGTTTTTCCTTTTTTAGGTACGGGTTGGCTTTTCGCCATTTTAACCGGCGTTTTTTTTGCAGGCGTTTTTTTTGCTGATGTAGGCATATTCACAGAATTTCCAATTCTCGATATTTATAAATTCCCCAAAAGGTAATTAATAAATAATAATAAAATAGAATAAATTTTTTTTATGGTTGCTTTGGTTTAAAAACCCTTTGGAAACAAAGTTTAAGTAAACCTCGATAAAGCCTGACGAAGTTAATAAATCCGGCTTAAATTTTAGATTACGAACTTTGTTAAAGTTTACCTTTGCATACATCATGGAAAAAAAAATACAGGCAAGCGCCAGGAGGACAATTTCATTTGAAGCACAATCCGTACAGGGCCTCGAAGATTTTATCAATGATGAATTTGAAAAAGCCATACTCGCCATTCACCAGTCTTCGGGCCGTGTGGTAGTAACAGGGATTGGTAAAAGTGCAATCGTAGGTCAAAAGATCGTGGCCACTTTCAATTCTACCGGTACGCCTTCATTATTCATGCACGCAGCAGATGCATTGCATGGTGATATGGGTATGATCCAGGAAAATGATGTTGTTCTCATCATAAGTAAAAGCGGGGAAAGCCCGGAAATAAAAGCGCTGCCTCCATTTATAAAAAATTTTGGAAACACTTTGATCGCAATGGTGGGGAATATGCAATCAACACTCGCCCGTGAGGCAGGTATTGTTTTAAATACAACTGTTTCTAAAGAAGCGTGTCCGCATAACCTTGCACCGACCAGCAGTACCACTGCACAAATGGTGATGGGTGATGCCATGGCAGTTTGCCTGATGGAATTAAATGGTTTTACCGGGAATGATTTTGCGCGTTATCACCCGGGTGGTAACCTGGGGAAACGATTGTATTTGAAAGTAGATGATATTTATACACAAAATGAAAAACCGAAAATCACAAACGGCGATCCCTTGAAAGATGTGATCATGGCAATTTCACGTGGCAGGCTGGGCGCTGCAGTTGTAACGGATGAAAAAAATAAACTCCTGGGAATCATAACAGACGGGGATATCAGGCGATTGCTTGGAAAAACAGATGATATAAGCAAGATAACTGCGCAGGATATCTTAACTTTGCACCCCAAAAATATCCAAGCCGGTACACTGGCAATGAATGCCCTGGAAATGATGAAGGAAGCCGACATAAGCCAATTGGTAATTACCGGTTCTGACAACGAATATCTTGGAATCATTCATATTCATGACCTGGTACGGGAAGGGCTATTTTAAGAAAATATATTTTATAACACGTCAATCTTGATATGAATAAACATCATTATGTGGCAATACTTGCAGGAGGCATTGGCAGCAGGTTCTGGCCAAAAAGCAGGGCTGCATTTCCCAAACAATTTCTCGATATTTTGCAAACGGGTAAAACCCTCATCCAGCAAACTTTTGAAAGGTATGCACAATTCATACCCGTAGATAATATTTACGTGATCACTTCAAAAGAATATGCTACACTGGTTAAGGAGCAATTGCCGGATTTGAATGAAAATAATATCCTGGCAGAACCAAGTCGTAAAAATACAGCACCCTGCGTAGCTTTTATTTCCTATAAATTATTGGAAAAAGATCCTGAATCACAGATCATCATTGCGCCAAGCGATCATATCGTCATGGAGCCGGAGGCTTTTCAAAAAGCTGCATTAAAAGGTTTGCAGTTTGCAAAACACATGAAGGCTTTGGTAACACTGGGTATTAAACCAACTTATCCCAATACAGGCTACGGCTATATTCAGCATGAAACAATGCCGGTCGCAGACCATATTTACCAGGTAAAAACATTTACAGAAAAACCCAATCTTGAATTGGCAAAAACATTTTTAGCAAGTGGTGATTTTTTGTGGAATGCCGGCGTTTTTATGTGGAGCAGTAAAGACCTGGTAAAAGCATTTGAAATATATGAGCCGGAAATGAGTGAATTATTCGTCGCGGAAAAACAACATTTTAATACACGTGAAGAAAATAATGCACTGGAAAGAATTTATCCGCAGTGTAAAAATATATCTATCGATTATGCGATCATGGAAAAAGCAAATAATGTGTACGTGATTCCTTCTTCTTTTGGCTGGAGTGATCTCGGCACCTGGAATAGCGCCTATGATAATCTTGAGAAAGATTATTTGGGAAATGCTGTTGCCGGTGGAAATGTGATGATTATCGATGCTACAAAATGCATGGTTTCCGCATCGGATAAAAAGTTAGTATTGCTCCAGGGCATGGATGATTTTATTATCATTGACACAGATGATATTCTCCTTATTTGCAAAAAAGAAAAAGAGCAGCAAATAAAGGAATACGTTGCAGAAGTCAAACGCAATAAAGGAGATCATTACCAGTAACCAGAAACAAATTATAACTTTTTTCCGCCAATCAGAGAAAGTAAAAATAATACCACGAAAATATAAAATAAGATTTTCGCAATACCTGCAGCACTTTCAGAAATTCCTGTAAATCCGAATACTGCGGCAATAATGGCAATGATTAAAAAAATGATGGTCCAGCGTAACATAGTCTTTGATTTAGTTGATAAATGTCTTGTAAATAACTACAATTCCTGCTTATTACCAACTTTATTTTTGAAGTGCGCCAAAGCGATATTGATTTCTCCATAACTAATTTCCCGGCCCAATTTTAATTTTAATGATACAGCGCTGGCATCCGGGTTCTGAATGATTACTTCACCAATTTTCAGAAGCTTATTTTTTGGCATTAAATCACTTGCTTCCAATGCGCCAATGCCTACAAAAAAAGATAAATGCCCCAGTATAGTTTCAATGGCGAGATTTCTTTGTAATGCAATTTGCTGAGTGGAATTGCCGGATTTATATAACGCAAAACTTTCTTCTCTTGATTGGGGTTTTGCTTCTTTTTTTTCCTTTTTCTTTTTCTCCGGAATCATTTCAACAGGTGTTTCCAGCCCGTTCTCTTCACTATAATTTTTAATGATTTCAATAAAATCATTTCCAAACTGCCGCGATTTGACTTTCCCAAAACCGGAAATTTTTTCAAGCTGGGACAAGGTTTGAGGCAGGTATTGGATCATTTCATCGATCGTTTTAATATTGGCAACCCGATACACCGGCAAATTTATTTCTTTAGCCAGCTGATCGCGGAGTTTAAATAATTCTGCTTTCAAACCACTGCGGCCAGTTTGCTCATGATGTGCTGTTGTTGTTGCTGCCATGGCATGTATTGTATGAACGGGTTGTTCATACTTTCTTTTTACCATGAAATATTTTTCAGCATAAAAACCCCCTGAGCAATGCTGTATCAAATAATTTTTTACATCCAGTTCTTCAAAAATTTCCTGTAAGATGGATTGATACTTTATAGCAACCATCCTGTTGTCTGTGACGAGTGGCGACCTTTCCAGCCATGCAATGAATTGCGTCAATTCGTGGGTAAAATATGTTGCTGCAGCCATTATTCTTTGTTGCAAAATATCGTTTTTTTCAAGTGGAATGTCCACTGCCATTTTCTGTGATAATTCCTGGTGAAATTTTGCAAACACATTGTCAACCTGTATAATTTTTCCTTCAAAAACATTTACCCAAAGTTTTGACTCCGCATTAAATGATGCGGCGTTTTCAAAGAACCACTGGAAAAACTTTCCGCATAGGCCGGCAATACTTTCAAAAGAAAAGAGGAGTAGTAAAATTTCTTTTTCATTTTTTATTTTAAGCGTTTCCAAATTTTCTTTTAAATATTCATCCGTTGTTTCAATATTTAAAAAAGCGGTCACCTGGCTATCCAAACGCAGGCTGTACTGATTAATAGGGCTCAATAATACAAGCCCTTCCAGGGAAGTACACCGCGAAAGCGCCACATACACCTGGCCCGGCGCAAAGGCTGCACCCGGATCGATCATGGCTTTTTCAAAAGTCAGGCCCTGGCTCTTATGAATAGTGATCGCCCAGGCCAAACGCAGGGGAAATTGCGTAAAACTTCCAACAACTTCTTCTTCCATTTTTTGCGTTTTTGGATTTACGCGATAACGAATATTATCCCATTTTTCTTTTTTCACTGCTATTAACTCATCATCGCAATCCACAGAAATTTCTTCGTCAGTTATTTTTTGTATCACTCCTATTTTACCATTAAAATACCTTTTAATTTTCGCTGTATCATTTTTTAAAAACATTACCTGCGCACCTTTTTTTAATTGCAGCATTTCATCAGCCGGATAATTTCCTGCAGGAAATTCATCCTCCACTTTTGCTTTGAAATGGGTGACCAGTCCGCTTAAATTGTTAAGCGCTTTATAATTGATATTGTCTGCAATTTTATTGTGTGTGGTGAGCGTGATAAAATTTTCATCCCGGCCAGGTTCAAAGGTCGGGTCATACCTTTGATGCAATAATTGAATCCCTTTTTCATTCAAATTATTATTGCGCACCATGTTTAGTATCTCCACAAATTCAGGATTACTTTGCCTGTAAATTGTTTGCAATTCTATATGTACAGGATTTTGCAAATTCCATACACGGCTCGAAAAAAAATAGGGACTGTTATAATAGGCGGATAAAATTTCCCATTCTTCCTTTCGCGCTACGGGCGCCAATTGCATCAGGTCGCCGATCAATAAAACCTGGACGCCGCCAAATGGTGTATCATAATTTTTTCGCACATGCCGCAACACCGTATCCATTTCATCAAGCAGGTCGCAGCGCACCATACTAATCTCATCTATAATTAATAATTCCAGCTTCTGTATTACTGAAAGCCGGTCTTTTGATAACCTGATTTTTGAAAGTAACTGGTGTTTATCTGTCACAGCCGCGCTTACATTAAATGCATTTGTTTCAGGAATATAAGGAGTAAAGGGTAATTGTAAAAATGAATGTATCGTGGTGCCGCCCGCATTGATCGCCGCAACGCCGGTCGGTGCAACTATCGCGCAGGATTTATGGGTGATGCTTTTTATATATTTCAAAAATGTAGTCTTGCCTGTGCCCGCTTTCCCGGTCAGAAATACGGGACAATCTGTATATTGAATATAATCAGCAGCCAATTTAAAAAGCGGGTTTAATTCATCCATACATAAAAATTATTTTCCTGGTTAAAAATGAGCCGCAATATTAGTGTAACATTCGCTTATTTTTACACTAACAGTTTACAACATGGATGTACAATATACTACAATTTGTTTTGATTTTGGTAATACATTGTTGAAATACGCAGTATTTGAAGGAAACAAATGCACAGGTATTTTTTTCCTGGAAAATGCAAGCGCCGAATCGCTTCAATACGTGATTGAAAAATACAAACCATTAAAAACAATTTTATCTTCTGTTGTAAATCATGAGAATAAAATTGAAAAAATTCTTGCTGACAATAGCCAATTTCACAAACTTTCGCACGACAGCAAACTTCCATTTACCATTCCTGTTGCAAAAAAAGAAACGATCGGAACGGACCGGCTTGCATTAATGTCAGCAGCAGCAACTCTCTACCCGGAGACGCATACACTCGTCATTGCATTTGGTTCCTGCATTACGTATAATTTTTTAAGTGCTTCCGGTGAATTTTTAGGCGGTGCCATTTCTCCAGGTATGGAAATGCGTTTTAAAGCCATGCATTCGTTTACGGCAAAACTTCCGGTGGTTGCTGCCAATTCTATTTTTCCATTGATTGGTTATGATACGAGTACCAATTTATTAAGCGGTGTAATGCTGGGCATTCAGGGGGAAATCAACTACCAGCTTGAATTGTACGATGAGCGATACAGCAACTTTAACGCGGTTTTAACCGGGGGTGATATGCGCTATTTTGCTTCGCATCTCAAAAAGAAGATATTTGCAGACCCACAATTCATTTATAAAGGACTTTATGCAATCAGTGAACTCAACCAATAAGCGTTTTATTTTTTTCATGCTTACATTTTCAATTTTTTCCATCACCTCTTTCGCACAGGTTAACTCGCCATTTTCAAGATATGGCCTGGGAGATTTAGTACCGCTGCAAAGCATCACTACACAAGGCATGGGCGGATTAGGCGCTGCTTATTTCAATGGCCAGGTAATTAATAATAATAACCCGGCGAGTTATAGTGCTTTGAGATTGGTAACATATGATATAGGTTTGACATTAGATGCGCGTTCACTTCGCAGTGCCAATCCGGTTGGGAAATATAATGCAACCAATGTAACGCCCGCTTACCTGCAACTTGCCGTACCATTAAGTAGTACAAAAGATATAGCGATCGTTTTTGGACTCAGGCCCAAAACCAAAGTCAGTTATAATTTATCTGAAACTGTTCCGGCCAATTTCCAGGAAGGCCCGACAGACAGCATTCAAAATTTATACGAAGGAAACGGAGGTATGTATGATGTGTTTGGAGGTATTGGTAAACGCTGGAAAAATTTCAGCTTGGGAGTAAATGTCGGATATGAGTTTGGTAAAAAAGAGATTAGTACGAGGGTGGGAATTTTGGATTCGGCTTTTAATTATTTTAAATCAAATTCAGAAACGAGCACCAATTTCTGGGGCGTTTATGTAAACCCGGGTATTGGTTACTTGATACCATTGGCAAGCCGGGTAGATCCAACTACGAAAATCACTTCCAATTATTCTTTGCAACTCGGTGCCAGTGCCACATTATCGCATAGCCTAAAAGCCAATCAAAAAATAACGCGGGAAACCTTTGTATATGATGGCCTTTCCGGTGCGCCTCTGCGTATTGACAGCGTTTCTGTTACACCCAATATTTTGGGAAAAATAGAAATCCCCATGACATACACGGCTGGTTTCATGGTCAATAATGTGTTGAGTAATGCGTATGTTTCTATTAATAAATGGTCGTTTGGCGCGGACTATACGGCAGGGAACTGGAGTGATTACCGCTTTTATAATGCGAAGGATTTCACTGTCAATAATTGGATGATACACGCAGGCGGTGAATTTTCACCGAATCCCGTTAGCGGCGCAAAATTATGGAGTCGGTCCATCTACAGGCTTGGGTTTTATACTGGAAATGATTACCTTGATTTAGACGGCAATGGCTACAAAATATCAGGAGTGACATTTGGTGCAGGTTTTCATTTGAAAAAGAAAAATTATATCAACCAGTTCACTATGATCAATACCGCAATTGAATTGGGCAAAAGAGGAACGAAAGTAAATAACCTCACACAGAATTATTTTAAATTTTCACTTTCATTGTCTTTGAGTGACATTTGGTTTCAAAAGAGGAAATATGACTAATCTTTTTTCACATACTTCATCCAGGGCAGCAGTTTTTTTCCTTTGCTGCCTTTTTTTTTCCTGTGAAAATAAAATGAGCGATGTAGAAGATATAGGCAAAAAAAAAGTCAGCCGCGAAATGGCTACTCAAATAGAAAGTTATATGAGCCAGGGCGGAGAGATGAAAGCAAAATTGACTGCGCCATTAATGTGGCGTACGCAAACAGATACGCCAATGATCGAATTTCCCAAAACATTGCGCGTGGATTTTTTTTCAGACAGTACAAAAATTGAAAGCAGGCTCACTGCAAAATACGGCCGCTATTATGAACGCCTGGGAACTGTTTTTCTTAAAGATAGTGTAATCGTTATCAACCTGGTGAAAAAAGATACATTACGTTGCGAGGAGCTCAACTGGGACAGGAATAAAGAAATTTTTTTTACGGATAAAAAAGTCTCTATTCATAAATCCAATGGCGATGAAATACACGGCATTGGCCTCACTGCAAAACAGGATTTTAGTCAATACACCATTTTACATGTGCAGCCAAATACTTATTTGAGTATCCCGGATAGTACGATGCCGGCGCAATGATTTTTTCTCTTTTCAACGTATATTTCCACTTCCAAATAAATGCTCTGACATTCCCTAGTCCTCTATAAAAACTCCGGGATTTGTAACAAAAAAATTACGTCGAGAGAAAGCAGTAGAAAACAGGAATTAGAAAATTTCAAAAGCCTGTGGATGTATACTTACCATTCAAAAAAGCAAATTGTTGGATTACTATATTTTAATTCACCGAAATTTCTTCTAATAAAACTTTTTTCTTTTTCACTTCCAGCCGGTGTATTACACCATGTTTCAAAGTTATATTTTCATTGCTGTGGCTCACGGGGAAATTGAAACAAACCGGGAAATCATACTCTTTTACGTGTTCATAAATTGTTTCACCTACTGTTTTGCCAAAAGGAAGTCTGGTATCTTTTGTTCCTGTAAAACCACCGAGAATCAGTCCCGCGATGCGATCTAATTTTCCACTTCTTTTTAACTGTACAAACATGCGGTCTATTTGATAAATATATTCATCGATATCTTCAACAAATAAAATTTTTCCATGTGTATCTGTTTCTGACTGCGTACCAATTAAGTTTACAAGAATAGATAAATTTCCACCCAACAATGCACCTTCACATTTGCCATCCTTATTCAAAGGATGACTTGCACTTTCATAGAAAAATTTTTCACCTTTCAATGCATTATTGAGTGTTTGTAAAAATGGTTCTCCATTTTCGAAATCATTGAACGCGGCTGCCATCGGTGCATGCAAAGTTGCTGTTGCATAGTTTTTAAAAATATGTGCATGCAAAACGGTGATATCACTATAACCAATGATCCATTTCGGATTTTTTTGAAACCCGGAAAAATCGATGTCATCAATGATCCGGCTCACGCCATAACCACCTCTTGCACAAAGTATCGCCTGCACATTTTTGTTATTCAGCATTTGCTGAAAATCCGCACATCTTTCTGTATCCGTACCAGAAAAATAATTGGATCGTTTCCCCAGCGTTTTCCCGCATACCACGTTGTATCCCCAGCCTTTTAAAGTGGAAATGCAATTTTTAATACGGGATAAAGGCATAGAACCTGCAGGGCATACAATGCCAATGGTATCTCCTTTTTTCAAATAAGGTGGTTGCTTAATCATGCGATTCAAGTAAGGTACATTTTGTGGCTGATACATGTAAAGTATGCACCATACCATGTTTGATGGCAAAATTATTTTTTTGATGGCCCACAGGAAAATCAAAACACACGGGGTAATTGTATTCCTGTATTTTTTCCAACACAATTTCTTCCACTGTTTTACCAAATTCTTCCCCGGGATCATCTTGTTTTATTTTAAAACCACCTAGTACCAGGCCTTTCAGTTTTGCTAATTTCCCGGAACGTTTCAAGCCCCAAAACATCCTGTCAATACTGTATAAATATTCACCTGTGTCTTCTACAAATAATATTGAATCATCCATGCGCAATTCCGAATCGCTTTCGTATAAAGATTCAATTGTTTTTAAATTGCCACCGATGAATACGCCTTTTGCCTCGCCATTTTTATTATTGGCATTTAATGGAATTTCAAATAAAAATTTTTCTCCAAACAACGCTTTGCGAATGGATTGAATAGTGGCATTTTGCATTTCATCAGCAAGTAAAGGAGTTTCAGGGAAACTGTTGCACATTTTGGAATGCAAAGAAGCAATTCCAAAATTGCGGTAAACATGATTGAGCAAAACTGTAGCATCACTGAAACCAATTAGCCATTTTGGATTTTGTATAAATTTTGTAAAATCCAATTGATCAATTATCCGGATCAATCCGTAGCCACCACGGGCGCACATGATAGCCTGCAGGTTGTCATCATCCAGCATTTCCTGCATATCCCTGGCGCGTACTTCATCCGTTGCAGAGTATGTATAATTGCGCGTTCCAATCGTTGCGCCGCATTGGGTATTTAAATTCCAGGATTGGATTTCTGTAAGTGCCGGCTGCATTTCTTCCATTGTAATAAAACCGGCAGGCGCGGTAAAACCAATTGTGTTTCCGGCCTGTAAATAAGGCGGAATCTGGGAGACAAGTTTTTTATGTTGAAGTTCAATGGCAGCAAGTTTCATTTGATTTTTGGCAGAAATATTTTTAGGAAGCACATGGAAGGCTGCTCCTGACAGGACAAGGGAACGTATGAATTTCTTTCTCTCCATATTTAAAACTAAGTTATTTCCATTTCAAATGAAACCTGGACGTGGCCTATTTTATAATGATCCTATTGTTATTTGGCAAAATTTTAAGTAAACATATTAAACCTATGGTATGATCTTTACTCAATATACTTACATAAAATTTTAAACATGAAAAAAATTATCGTTGCCTTTTCCTTCCTCCTGGGAGCAGCAGGATTTGCACAGGCACAAAGCACAGATTCAGCAACGCCACCTCCTTCATCCAATCAAAAAGGCATGAAAGATCAATCTATGAAATCTAATTCAGGTATGCGACAGATGCTGGAGAATGCAAATTTAACGCAGGATCAAAAAAAGAAAGTGATGGATTTCAAAAAAGCATCCAAAGAAAAAGAAGATGCTATTAATAATAATAAAAGCTTGTCTGATACGGATCGCCAGTCACAACTTAAAGACCTTAGAAAGCAAACCAAGAAAAATATACTTTCCATTTTAACACCGGAACAAAAGAAACAAATGATGCAGGAAAAGAATAGTAATGAAAAAACGCCGCCACCACCACCACCAGCCAATAATTAACTGGTTGTAATTTTTTCATTAAAAATTCGGCACGGTTTTTACATTAATTATTATTATTAATATTAAAATACACAAGATGAAAAAATTATTATTAGCAGGTGTTATCGCTCTCGGATTAGGAAGTTTTTCACAGGTAAATGCGCAATCCGCAGCAAAAGAAGAAACTACGCAAATGCAGAAAAACCCGGATTGGAAAATGATCAAAGAAAAATTGAACATGACCGATGACCAGGTTACAAAAATTAAAAATTATGCCAGCGTTGCTAAAACCAGGCGGGATGCAGTGAAAAGTGATCCTTTATTATCCGATCAACAAAGGACGGACAGGGTTCAGAATATTAAAGATGAATTGAAAGATAAAATCGCTTCAGTATTAAATGCAGATCAAAAAGCAAAGATCCAGGCATACAGAGACAGAAAAGAAGCAAGTCCATTAGATGCTATCCGCGTGGATGATTAATATTTTTTTGACTATAGAAAAAGGCCGGAGTTTTCCGGCTTTTTTTATGCCTGAAATTTCGGGCAATTACCATTTGCATAAATAATACTCTTTAATAATTGAGAAAGTTTTAATTTTCAAAAAAATTCAAAGTGGACGTTTTATCAATTAAAGGAATCACGAAATATTATGGAAAGATTTGCGCATTGAATAATGTAAGTTTTTCTATTCCTGCGGGTTCTGTATATGGCATACTTGGCCCCAATGGAAGTGGAAAAACCACGCTCCTGGGAATCATTATGAATATCCTGAAACAAAATTCAGGAAGTTTTGAATTGCTCGGTGAGTCGCCGATCAGCCACGTGCGCAGGCGTGTCGGGACCTTACTGGAAACTCCGAATTTTTATCATTATTTATCGGGCGAAAAAAATTTACGGATAGCCGCTGCTATCAAACAAAAAGGTGAAAATCAAATTGATGATGTGCTCAAAAAAGTGAATTTGTATGATCGCCGGCAAAGCAAATTTAGTTCCTATTCCCTCGGCATGAAACAAAGGCTGGCCATAGCTTCCTGCCTGCTGGGAGATCCGGAAGTACTCGTTTTTGATGAACCAACAAACGGCCTGGATCCGGTTGGTATCTCAGAGATCCGTGAATTAATCCTGACCCTGGCAGCCCAGGGAAAAACCATAATCATGGCCAGCCATTTATTGGACGAAGTAGAAAAAGTATGCAGTCATGTAGCGATTTTAAAATATGGAAACCTGCTTACCGCGGGCAAGGCTGATGATGTTTTGGTGAATGAAGATATCGTAGAGGTTGGTGCAAAGAATATGGACATGCTGGAAACTATTATGAAGACATTTCCGGGTATTTCACAGGTCAAACAATCCGGCAATTTTATTCATGTTACATTTCCGGTTGGTATGGGGAAAATGGAAGAAATAAATCGTTTTTGCCAGGACAAAGGTTTGATTTTAAAT
The DNA here is from genome assembly GCA_049289155.1 of Chitinophagaceae bacterium. Lineage (GTDB taxonomy): Bacteria > Bacteroidota > Bacteroidia > Chitinophagales > Chitinophagaceae > JAFDXJ01. The sequence continues at coordinate 3,882 of JBAQJB010000078.1, read as the reverse complement.
CATCTTATTTTAAAGAAAAAAAGTCTTGAGGCTTTATTTCTTGAACTTACAAATAATTAAAGATGTTGTACAATTTAAAAATAGAATGGCTGAAAATAAAGAATTACCGCACATTCTGGATTTTAGGTGGTTTGTTTGTGATCAGTGTTTTTGGTATCAATTATATCGGTTATGCGATAGAACATGAGACCATGCAAAAAGCGCCGGAAGCTGGGATGATATTAGGCACATCCCGTTTTCTTTTCCCCGATGTATGGGGCACGATTGCTTACCTGAGCAGTTACCTGCTTTTTATACCGGGCTTACTGATGATCATTTCCATCACCAATGAATATTCATTTAAAACACACCGGCAAAATATTATTGATGGCTGGAGCAGGCTGGATTTTATTTATGTAAAATTAGCAGATGCAGTGATCCTGGCGATCAGTGCAACTTTGATAATGTTTTTTACAGCTTTGATATTTGGAATTTCTGCCGGAGGAATGTCCACCTTTAGTTTTTCGGGTAGCATATATGTATTTTATTTTTTCATACAATCATTGAGTTATATAGCCGTAGCACTTTTATTTGGAATCCTGTTTAAAAGATCCGGAATTGCCATTGGCGTATTTTTTTTATATGCCGTAGTTATAGAAAATCTTGTTGCTGGATTACTGAACAGGTATGCCGGTGGAATCGGTGCATTTTTGCCGCTTGAATCAACCGATAATTTGATACCGTTGCCATTCTTAAAAACTGTGGTGGACCAGATAGTGAAGCGGCCTGATTCAAATTACTTACTGATTGCGGCGTTTATCTATTTATTGCTTTACTTTTTGTTTAGCAAACGAAAATTTCAAACGGATGATCTTTGAAAAAAGGAATTCCTCTTTTAAAAAAGTTTTTTAAACCATTTTAATTTCCCCCGAAATGGCGGGTATTTTATGGCTGGATCAAACCAGGTTGGAGTTTTTAAAATTGATTTTTTATGTGTAAAAACATCGAATGAAAATTTTCCATGATAGCTGCTGATACCGCTTGTACCACGGCCACCAAAAGGCAATTCATCATTGGTCAGATGCCAGGCCGCATTGTTGATACAACCTCCGCCAAAAGGAATATTTTCTATCCAAAATTTTTCTTCACTTTTAGATGAAGTAAATACATACAATGCAAGTGGGTTAGGATTCTTATTGATGATGTTCATGGCTTCTTCCTTATCTTTAAAACTTAAGACCGGTAAGATAGGCCCAAATATTTCTTCCTGCATGATCGCAGAATCAAGTGAAATATTGTTGAGTAAAGTAGGTTCTATGTATAACTTTTCTTTATTCGAATTGCCACCACAAACAATTTCACCGGACTGTAACAAACTGATCAACCGGTCGAATTGTTTTTCATTGATGATCTTTCCATAGTTATAATTTTCACCAGCATTTTTTCCAAAAAATTCCTGCATATACAATTCCATGTTTTTCAATAACTCATCTGTAATTGAATCATGAGCGAGGATATAATCCGGCGCAACACACATTTGCCCGGCATTGGAAAATTTAGCAAGCACAATTCTTTTTGCGGAGACTTTTAGGTTGGCGCTTTTTTCAATAATGCAGGGGCTTTTTCCGCCTAATTCAAGTACTACTGGCGTTAATTGGGAAGCGGCCATTTCATAGATTTTTTTCCCAACTGCGGTACTTCCTGTATAAAAGATTTTATCAAAACGAAAATTGCTGATCATGCCGGGAATTGTGGATGCGCCATCACCTTCGATGTATAAAACAAAGTCTTCGGGGAAAATTTGCTGTACTATTTTTTTCATTACCAATGAAGTGGCGGGTGCAAATTCACTGGGTTTGAGAACAACTGCATTACCCGTCGCAATCGCTGCCACAAATGGTACAAATAATAATTGAAAAGGATAATTCCAGGGTGCTATAATTAAAACAATACCGTAAGGTTCTTTATAAATAAAACTGGATGAGGGGAAATTCAACAAATTTGTTTCTACCGGTTCAGGCCTGGCCCAGCGTTTTAAATTTTTTTCAAAGTTTTTAATTTCCCCCAATACAAAACCTATTTCAGTGATCCACGCTTCTTCCGGGTTTTTTTTTAAATCAGTATAAAGTGCATCTAAAATTTCCTGCTGCAAAGCGAGAATAGTTTCCCTCAATAAACGTAACTGTTCCAGCCTGAATGAAACCGGTTTTGTAACACCGGAATTAAACCAGCTACGCATTTTTGTTAACTCCGGGATATACTTATTTTCCATAATTTTTTAAACAACTTTCAAAGTAAGATTTAATCACAGATTTAATTAGAAATCGCCTGATTTTTTTTTATACATGAAAAATGATAATTTACATGCTTTAAAATTTTATAACTTCAGGCAGTATGAAAAAATTAAAGAAAGCTACTACTTCAAGCACAGATTCAAGAAGGCGTTTCATAAAAAATGCTGGCCTGGTTACGGCAGGATTGTACATTGTACCCAGGCATGTTTTGGGAGGCAAGGGATTTATTTCGCCCAGTGATAAATTGCAGATCGCAGCAATTGGTGCTGGTGGAAAAGGGGAAGATGACATCAATCATTTTTATAAAGGCGGCCATGCAGACATTGTAATTTTATGTGATGTTGATGACCGGCAAACTGTCAATACGCGCAAACAATTTCCGAAAGCAAAATATTATAAAGACTTCCGGGAAATGCTGGACAAGGAAAGTAAATCCATTGATGCGGTGTCTGTTTCTATACCCGATCATTCACACGCAGTAGCGGCAATGGCTGCTATGCAAAGAGGAAAACATGTATACGTTCAAAAACCTATGGCGCATGATATTTATGAAGCCAGGATCATGACGGAAGCTGCTCATAAATATAAAGTAGTTACTCAAATGGGCAATCAAGGTGCAAGCGGCGATGGAGTTCGCCAGTTAATTGATTGGTATAAAGCTGGCATCATTGGTGATTTGGAAGAAGTGTATTGTTATACAGACAGGCCTGTATGGCCCCAGGGTGTTTTAAGACCAACTCAGAGTGATCCTATTCCCGATGGCCTCGACTGGAACTTGTGGCAGGGAACAGCACCGGAAAGAAATTATTTTAATGATGTTTTGCCTTTCAATTGGAGGGGTTGGTGGGACTATGGCACGGGAGCGCTGGGTGATATGGCTTGTCACATTATGCAACCGGCTTTTGCCGTAGCAAATCTGGGATACCCGGTTTCTGCAGAATGCAGCGTAGCAACAAGATACCTGCAACCATGGCAAAGAGCCTACGCACCGGATAGTCCACCGATTGCATCTCATATTATTCTAACATTTGATATGCCCGGGGAAAAAAGCCTGAAATTGCATTGGATGGATGGTGGGATTCAACCACAACGCCCTGAAGAATTAGGTGCGAATGAACAAATGGGTGACGGCGGAAATGGCGTAATATTTATTGGCACGAAAGGTAAAATGATGTGCAGCACCTATGCAATAAACCCTCAACTTTTACCTACCACCAAAACAGCAATTACAAGTGTACCACAAACACTTTCAAGGGTGCCCGGCGGAGAAGATGCACATTATACTTCCTGGGTGGATGCATGTATTGCGGGTTATGGAAGCGATAAAGCAAAAGATCTTAGCAGCCGTTTTGATGTGGCGGGGCCGCTTACTGAAAGTGTGTTAATGGGTAATCTCGCGATTCGCAGTTATGATATCCGGAAACCAAAGGGAAATGGATTTGAATACCCGGGGCGTTATATAAAATTATTATGGGATGGGCCGAAAATGAAGATCACTAATTTTGAAGACGCCAATCAATTTGTAAAAAGAACTTACCGGGAAGGATGGAGTTTAAATCTGTAAAAAGATTTACCTGAATCAAAACGCTTTAATTGCGAAATTTCAATT